>JAAYDL010000193.1 GCA_012729265.1 Lentisphaerota bacterium
GAGGATGAAGGAACGTTGTCGGAAAAAACATGGGGCGAACGTCCGCTTGCCTGAACCACATTCCCTTTGCCAGAGCGATCAACTACGGAAGCATTTTCGGGCAACCCTTGCCCCGCAACGGGTGCGGCAACGCTTCCATCCCGTTGCTGAACAGCCTCAAAATCCCAATGTGCCACCAGCTCGGCCCGGGCCGAGGAAACCATCAAGGACCCCAACAATATGCAAACAGTGCTTTTCATAAAAATTCCTTTTCTACAGATCGACTATTTGAAGATCCACCAATCGACATTGAATTGAGCGTCGTCGAGACAGCCAAAAACCAGATAGAGGTCATGCACCCCCGTGACGGAACGAACCGGCGACGTTGCCGTTTTCCAGTTCTGCAAGCCGCCGGTATCCCCGACATCAACCGTGGCCAGCAATCGCCCGTAGGGGCTGTCCAGACGAACATCGATCGTTCCGCCGACCTTCTCGGAAGCCACGGACGCATCGAATGATTTTGGGCTGGTCGCACCAAAATCGACATTGCGGATTTGAATGTAGTCCGCCTGATCAATGTCGGTCACAAAGACGCCCACCGCATCGTTTTTCTCCGTTTCAACACCTTGTCCAACGGCCATGGTCTCCGCCTCGGTACGCTTGCGGGGATCGAGGGTATCCACCGGCGCAACTGCTGCGGGGGTGCGGGCAAGCTTCGGAATGCTTCCATCGGGATTATACTTGAACTCCTCGATGCAGACCGAGCGGCGCTTGTCGATGCCGTTGGGCAACGAGTCGGTCTGGTAGAAGAGGTACGACCGGCCCTTGTAGTCGATGACGCCGGGATGGTTGGACCCCGAGGTTTCCTGCTTGTCCATGACTTCGCCGCCATATTTCCACGGCCCGACCGGAGTTTCAGCCACCGAGTAGTGAATCGATTCGGGAATACTGGAAGCGTACCAGAGATAATATTGATCGCCGCGACGATAGATCCACGGGGCCTCCTCGAAGTCGGGCCCGAAAGCTTCCTTGGTTAGAGGGACATTCGATATTCCACTCTTGAGTGAAACCATGTCTTCGTTCAATTCGGCAAAATAGCAGGCGTTGTTTCCCCAATAGAGAAAGGCCCGTCCATCGTTGTCGATAAAGACCGTCGGATCGAGATCATCCCAGCTATGCTTCGCGTAGGCCGTCTGGTCATTCGTCACCAGCGCCTTTCCAAGCGCATCCTTGTATGGTCCGAACGGACTATCCGAAACCGCCACGCCCAATGCCACTCCGCCGGGTCCCTTCGTGTTGGCGGTGCTGACATAGTAATAAAACTTGCCGTTGCGCTGGATGCACTGCGCGGCATTGGCATCGCCGCCCGACCAATCGAACACCTCGCGAATATCGAGCACCGCGCCATGATCCGTCCAGTTGACCATGTCGGTCGTGCTGAAGCACCGGTAGTCATGCATCACAAACCGTTCATCCGGAGCATCGTCCTCGTCATGCCCGGTGAAAAGATAAAGAACACCTTCATGCACCATCGGTGCCGGGTCCGCTGTATAGATCGTCTGCACGATCGGCATCTGGGCCTGGCATATCCCCACCCCGCACAAACCAACAAGCGCAATAATTCTTCGTTTCATTTTTTCTCCTGTTCCATCCTGTCTACTTGACGACCAGCGCATCCACGGCCACCGACCCAGCACCGCGATGGATGATGCGGATCGTATGCTGTCCGGGAGCAAGGCCGGTCACTTCGCACACCCTCTGCTGCGGCTGGCGCGGACCGTTGGTAGACAAATCCACCGTCTCGCGGATCTGTCCGTCAATTTGAATCTCGATGCTGCCGGCATCGGCCTCCTTCGGCGCGACAACCGTGACCGCCGTTCCGGAAAACGAGCTGCTCCAGACCGCGCCGGGCGTGTCGCTGATCGTTAAATCGTTGTTGAAATCGCCGGCGTCCAGATTGCAGCGGCGCATCCAACCGGGATAGGTGGCCCCCGGATCGTCGTCGTTATACCAACCCTTGTTGTGCGTGATGCGCAGAACGCGGCATCCCGCCGCCAGTGGCTGATCGTTGATTCCCGGGAGCGACCGCACGGTTCCATCCGGCGTCACCGTCAGCCCCTGGTCGTTTTGCACAAACTTGATCGCAACATCGGAGCCGAGCAGTTCCACCTTTGAGACGCTGCCCAACGTTGCACCATTGCGCTTCAACGCCTTGAGCGTTATGGGACCACCGTTCCAATCCAAAAGCGTGGCGTAGACCTGGCCGTCATTGCGCGTGTATCGAACCGAACCCTCGCCATAGATTTCGAACGGACGCGAGCCATATACCGCCTCGCCGTTCACCTTCAGCCACGCGCCAATGTCCTTGGCAATCTGGACCAGCTCCGGATCAAGCTCGCCGCGCCCGTGCTGGGTGAGGTTGAGCAGCATGGTTCCGTTGCGGCAGACGTTTTCCATCAGCAAGCGGACAATCTCCCGCCCATCCATGTATTTCTGCCCCGCTTGATAGTGCCAAGGCGCAACCGTGGTTTCCGTCTGGAACGAGTAGGCCATGATTTCGGGTTCGATGACCGCCTCCGTACTTTTGACAATGGCACGGTCCACATGGGGAAGCAGTTCCGGAGTATTTTGGAAGCTGTTGTAACGTCCGCCGACGCCCTTCAGATTCAGCACGGCGTCCATTTTGCCATCGTTCCACTGCAGCGACTTGTTGTAGTAGTTCGCAATCAACTGCGGGGCGAGAAAGCCGAGCCCCATGCGCACGCCCAGATCCATCTGGGAATTGCCCGCATGCTCGTCGAAATAGATCATGTCGGGATGATACTTTGTGATCGCATCGTCCACGCGCCACATAAACTGGTTGGCATAAGGGGAACGCAACGGATCCGACTTGTCATGTTCCGGGCCATACAGATCCACCGGATCCATGCCTTCCCACCATTTGCCCTGTCCATCGAGAACCGTCTGCATGGCATCGTACGGCACACCCTGCTTAGGTCCCGTCCGATCACTGGTGTATCGCACGGTCATGAACTGCCCCCAGGTGCGCCCCGGCGTATTGTGGAATCCAATACCAAAACGCAGCCCCTTCTTGCGCGCAACTTTTTCCCAAGTGCCGACGACATCCAACTTCGGGCCGACATTCACCGAGTTCCACGGCTGGTATTTCGAATCCCAGCAATCAAAATTATCGTGATGAACCCCCATCGCCATGAAGTAACGAGCGCCCATTTCGACATACAGCTCCATCAGCGCTTCCGGGTCCCACCGATCAATCACCCAGTTTTTACAAATGTCCTTGTAGCCATATTCCGACGGATGCCCAAAGTTCTTGAGATGATAATCATATTGTCCATTTCCCGGCATATACATGCCGCGCGCATACCAGTCGCCCTGTTCCGGCATGGATTGCGGATCCCAATGCGACCACGCACCAAACTTGGCCTCGCGCCACCACTCGGGCACGGTATACTGCTGACCAATCTCTTTCCAATCAGCCGCATAGGGTCCCTCTGCCACCTCCAACGCGGGCAGGTTCCAGATATCCGGCGGCAGCCCCAGATCGCCCTTGCCGACACCGATCCAATCGACATTCACCGGAACATCGCCGGCATCCATGCGAATGGTCAGTACCGAATCGGCAGGAATTTCGACATCGACAACCGCATGGAGGAAGGAGTTGGTCAGCGAACCCGAGGAGTGCACATTCACTTTCCGGACCGGCTGGTCGTTGACCACCACACTGATCGTTCCAACGTCCACCGACGCATAGCGGATCGCCAACTTCGCGGCGGCTGGCGCGCCCGCAAATTCAACGGCCTGCCCCGCCTTGTTCAAGCCGACCAAAAAAGCGCCGGACGCGCTTTGATCGGCCACCGTCGCCGCCCCGCCAACGAGCCGTGCGGATTCCGCCTTGAACACCCGCCGCTCATCGACAACGGTCGACATGCAGGCGGTCAACGATAACAGCGTCCCCAGCAACAGAACTCGAATACTATTTGGAATGTCTAAACATTTAAAAACCATAGTTCATTCCTGTCATCTGTGCGTCAGAATGCGCCGACCGCCATTATTTTTCGTCTTCATACTCGAAAACCTGTTCGGTCCAGGTCGGTCCGTGGATGAAAAACCTGCCGTCTTTGTAGGTGACGGGTTCGATGCCCATCTGTGGTTCCTTTTCCCAGTCCTGCAAGGTTTGGCTGTACGGGTATGGGCGGTCTTCAAACATCATGTAGTGGCAGGAACTCCAGAGGGTTCCTCCGGGCCCTTCGAACAGGGCATTGTGGCCGGTTTCGCAATAGGGATCCTCGGTGTCCTGAAACTTCAGATGATCATAGCCACCGCCTTGCGCCAGCTCCGGACGGTATCCCTTCTTCCGGGTTCCAAAGATGGGTTCGCGAGAAACCAGCTCCCAGGGGCCCAAGGGCGTTTTGGACTTCAGCAGCCCGACTTCATAGCCGCGGGTCCAGGTGGAGAAAAACATAAAATAGGTTCCGTCCCGCTTGATCACGAACGGCCCCTCGATGCCGCCGATCATCCATTCCGGATAGCCCGGCTCTTTCTTGTCGAGAAACTTTTCGATGGGCGTGGTGAGCTTGCCGCTCTTGAGATCGATCCTGGCCTGGAACAATCCGTTCCCGCTGCAGTAGAAGTAGGTTTCTCCGTCATCGTCTTCGAACAGCGTGGCATCGTTGTTGTACTGCGGGGTCAAGGGACCATTCACCAGTTCATAGGGTCCGGTCACCTGATCGGAAGAGAACAGCCAGACCCTGTGCGTGTCCATCCCCTTGGGATCCGCCTCGGTTACCTTGCCACTGTTCACCGTCAGCCAATACTTGTTCTGAATGAAGTGGATTTCCGGCGCCCAGAACCGCCCGTTGTAGGGGCAGTCTTCGGGCAGCTTCTCGGCATCGATCAGCCAGGAATGGTGCTTCCAGTGGATCAAATCTTCGGAGACCAGCAACCGAACCCCCGGATTGGGTCCGGTCCAGACCGGATTGGAGGTGCCCGTGCAATACCAGAGATTGCCCACCTTTATGATGCAATGGTCCCGCAGCGCCAGCGATGCATCCTTCGTGATTGGATTGGTATAACGGAATTCCTTCTTGCCGGAACCCTCTTCCGGGCGCTGGGCGAACCCGCTCAAGGACACTCCCGCCAACCCGAGAACAATGGCCAACTTGCATAGTTTCATCTTCATCATAGCGGCGACTCCTTATTTATCGCTTGTACGGACTTTCCGGCATCTTCAAATGGGTCCGCTCAAAGCCGCCGTTGTCGACGACCACTTTGTTGATCACCACGCCGGGATCCAGCGGACGAATAGTGAGCGTATGACTTCCGTCCGCGCTATTCGGCAGCTCCAGCGTCGTGGAGGCCTCAATCATGCGGGCCGCGCCAGCGGGATACATTTTCGAATAATTGTTCTTCCAGTTCAGATCCACGTTGATGTTCCACGACTTCTCGGCCCCGCCATCGAATGAAGCGGCGACGTTGTGCCCTCCCTTTTTGAACGGAAGCGTGCTGTCAAAAAAGACCCACACCTTGATCGTCTCCGGCTGGGATGCGAGCTGCATCCGGTAGCTGATGGATGCTCCGGCGGTCTTTTCCGTGTAGGGCATGAGCGCGATGCCCGACAATGTTCTGCCCAAATCGGGAATCACGGTCCATTGCGTCGCATCGGTGGCTTTCGTTTCAAAATAATGCTCGCCTTCCATCACGACCACGCCGTTCTTTTCAGTGAAAACGTATCCGCCGACCTTCGCCTCTTCCGGTGAAACACGAGTCACCTGCGGACGCACGTTGCCCTCTCTGGGCTCGTCCCATGACCGGTAGCCGATATGGGTCTGCCGCATGATATGGTTCCACTTTCCGTCGGACACATTCTCATGGAAATCCTTGGTGAATGCCGCATCGCGATCAAAACAGGCCAGCGCGTAGTCGGCCCAGTAGTTGGCTGCAAGATTCTTTTCAGTGGACAGCTTCCGGTTCATCGCCAGCGCATAGTACATGTCGTACAGGTTGGCCATCGCCCGCACCGGATGCAGGACCAGCTGCATGTAGGTATCCCGATATGCTTCGGGAAGCCGGTAGTATTGCCGCATCGCCTTCGCTTCGAGCGCAAGAAACGCATCCTTCACCTGTAGGAATTCCCCGCTGTCGAGGTTGTAGGTTCGCTGATCGAGCATTTCCGCCGTAATGCGGCTGGCATACTTGCAGTAGGCACTCAGGATCTCGGCGGCTTCGACCGCTTCCGCTTCCCCGAATTTGTCGGCGCAGAAATTGACGGCATATTCATCCAGATTATCCACCGTGAACGCCGTCGGATCCCACGCCATGGCGAGGAAGAAATCCATCGGATATTCGTTGGGCTTTAGATCGCCCACATTGAGTATCCATACCCGGTCGACGCCATAGCTGTAGGTCAGCTGAAGCTGTTCCCACATATGGGGAATCTGGGTCATGTTCAACCATTGGTAGGCCCGGGGAGCGCCATGAAGATCGACGTGGTAGTAGATCCCATAACCGCCGGGATGCCTCGGCTCGTCGAGTTCGGGCAGGCGGCGCACGTTGCCCCAGTTGTCGTCGCAAAGCAGAATGGTCATGTCCTCCGGCACATGAATGCCCTGGTCGTAATATTCCAGCACTTCGCTGTAGAGCGCCCAAACCTGGGGCGTTTCGCTGGCTGGCTTGCCGGTGACTTTCTCAATGATATCGCGCTGATCCTTCATGATCTTCTCGATCAGCCTGAAGTTTTCCTCGACGCTGCCCGCATCGCTCATCGGAATATCGCCATCGCCGCGCATGGCCATGGTGACCACCTGCTCATACGCCTTGTTGCGCTCGAAACCATCTTCCCAAAACTTCTTCAGCCCTTCTTCGTTGGTCTTATAGTTCCATTCCCCGTTGCCGTAATCCTGCCGATGGTTATTCCATTCCTTCTGCGCACGCATCATCGGTTCATGGTGCGAGGTTCCCATGACGATGCCGTATTCATCGGCAATACGGGGATTCTCGGGATCATCTTCGTTGAAGGCGTTGCCCCACATGGCCGGCCACAAATAGTTTGCCCTCAAGCGGAGCAGCAGCTCGAACATGTGCGAGTACATCTTGCTGTTCAAGCCGCCGAACTTTTCGTTGGTCCAACTGGTGAAGCACGGCGCCTCGTCGTTGATGAAGATGCCGCGATATTTCACCTTCGGCTCGCCGGAGGCGTATCGACCGGGAAGGATATAGGCTTCGCTGCGCTTCTTCGGCGGCACATCCGCCCACCAGTACCACGGCGAAACGCCGAGCTGCTCGGATAGCTCGTAGATACCGTAGATCGTCCCGCGCTTGTCGCTTCCGGCAATGACCAGCGCCTGATCGATCCCGGGCGCGGGATTCTCGACCGTCGCGATGACGAAGCTTTCCCATTTGCCCTTCAGGTCGCTGACATCCAGCTTTCCGGAAGCCGCCAGATCGTCGATCGGCTTGCTCTTTCCCAGCGTTCCGATCATCACGGAATACTTGGCGCCGTTGCCCTCCACGCTAATGACAGGCTTCTTTCCGGTAACCCGCTCGATGTCCAGTTGCAGATCCCCGACCGCGCGAACAACTCCAACATAATCATTGGAATCATTGTATATAACGGCGGTACTATCTGATGCAACCAGCGGGAAAGCGTCCAACTGTGCTGTGCTACTTACGATATCGTATTCAAATCCCACGCCTGCAAACGCAGAAGCACAGAATGTGTTCATTGCAAATAAACATAACAACAACAGCAAGTGCTTGTTTGCCACCGCCCTGTTATTATGCCTGCCAATAGCTAGATTATTAATAGCCATGTTGTACCTTCCCCGCAAATGCATCGTATTATTCATTTAAGATATTTTGTGTTATGTTTTATTTGAATGTCACGTTTCCGACAAATTCATTTATAGTCCATTTGACCGCCGGGTCATCCTGGCTGGCAAGGCGCTTGCCAGCTACGGTTACGTTGTCGAAATGAACGCCGGTGATATTATGTTCAGCGTCTTTGCCCTGCAGGGAAATCAAACCTTCCATTTCACAAGAAACATTTCTGAAATAAGTATCTTTGACAATACTTTGATTTACTGCCCGACGCCAGGCAGGAACTTTATTGCCTTCGATAACGATAATCTGTCCACCGGGGTCTTTGATGCGGATGTTTTCAAATACGGTATTTGTAATCAGGGCGGTATCGTAGGCATCGATAACCAAGGCTCGCCCAGCTTTAATGACATCGATATCCCTGAACACCACATTGTCCATGGATTTGCCCTCGGTTTTAGTGCCTATCTTGCAGCCGACCACGCAGCTGTAGGTAACAACCTTTTCATGGACGATATTCTTAATGTCCATCGTGGGCTTGCCATCGTATACGGCGTTCTCATTCTTCACCGCCATGCAATCATCCCCGCAGTAGAGAAACGCATTATACAAGGAGCAGTCGACGCATTCGGTATAATTCACGCCATCGGTATTGTTGGGACTGCTTTCAGGCGTGGAATTGATCACCTTGTAATTTTTGATGGTGATGTTTGAACAACGATAAGGGATGGTGTTCCAGTAACTGGAATCGCGGGAGATGATGCCATCTACCAGGATCTCCGAGCTATTGTCCATCTTCAGCACAGCGGCACTGAACCGGCGTTCAGACCGCAAATATCTGCCGTTGCCGTCAATGACACCCCGCCCGATCAGCTTCGTGTTTTTGCAGTTCAGTATCCTGATAAGGGCATGCTGCATCCCCTCGATATTCACCCCGCCATTGCCGGTATTGAAATCGGCGGGATTGGCAGAACCAAACAGGACCGCGCCGCCAGCCAGATAAACCGTCATATCGCTCTTGAGCCAAAGCTCGCCAACCAGATACTTGCCGGGAGGAAAGTAAAGTATGTTCTTTTCAGCGCCGGAGGCTGCGTCGATAGCCGACTGGATCTTTTTGGTTTCCAGGGTATTGCCCTGATTATCGACTCCGTAATCCATAATGTTTTTCACATTGGAATCGCCCAGTTTCGGAGGGTTCTTTTCCGGAGAGTCGATCAGGATAAAGAGCAATTCCTTGTCATCCAGCTCGAGAATGAGGTAATTCGGACCGCTGGTGAAACTGATGGTATTGCCTTCTCTTTTCGTGGCGATCTTCCTGCTTTCAGGATGAAGGATATGGGATTTGAAATCCTCGCTCACCTCCACCGTAACATTAACCGTATCGGCGGCGGAAAAATGGGCATAATGAACCTGCATGTGGCCTGTGAATTTGGTCATCTTTTCGGTGAAGACCTCGGTACCATTGGCTTTAACCGAGTATAGCGTGCTCGTTACAGCCCCGGAGTATGCCGGATAGACCCAGAGCGAGGCACTTTCAGCGGTTGATTCTGCCTTTGTCGCACGCACTGCCAGCAGCGACACCCCGAAAGCAAACGTAAACATTAATCTTTTAGCCAGAAACATACTATTCATTTTCATCCTTCACCCCATGTCATTTTCAATTAAACAATTTCTCATGAAATCCCCGGACAATTCCACATGAGGATGGGGCTGGTTCTCGCAATGCAACCATTTGCCCCATGCCTCATGAGGGAACCATTCTACGGCTTGGGGCTCCGCCGGTTGGGCGATTCTTCCATGAACAGATAGGAATCCTTGTATCCGCCGAAATCGACCACGATCTTTTGGAACACGATCCCCGGATCCAGCGGCGTGAGCGTGAGCACCTGCATGCCGTCGTCCGAAGCGGGCACGTCCAGCTTCACCTTTTTCTCCACAATCCGGCGGGCCACGGCTGGATAGAACTTGGAGTATATGTTTTGGGACTTTTCGTTCAGGTCGGAGTTAAAGTTGACGGTCTGCGCCTCGCCGCCATTGAACGCGACCTGATACTTGTGCCCTTCCAGGTTGGCAAAGGCCAAGGTCGATTTAACCACCACGTGGACCGTTACCGTCTTCACCTCGGACGGAAGCTTCATCTTGTACGAAATGGAAGCGCCGTCCACCGGTTGCGAATGCGGCAGGACCGCCATTTCGCTTAGGGTGCGCCCCGAATGCGGGATGACCGTCCATTTGGCGTTGGCGGCATTCTTGGCCTCGAAATAATGCTCGGCCTCGATCGAGACATAGCCATCGCTCGGTTCGAACACATAGTTGCCGACGGCGGCTTCCGGGTTTTCGATCCGGTAGATTTGGGGCAGCTTATCCGCCGGGAAATTGTCGTTCCAAGAGGTGTATCCAATCTTCTTCTGGATCATCATGTTCTTCCATTTTCCGTTGGACATCACGTTGTTGTAGTCGTTTTGCAGCTCGGCATCGCGCTTGAAGGTGCGCTCGACATTATCGGCCCAGACGTTGGCCTGCGGGTTGTTCTCGGCGTACAGCTTGTGGTTCATCGCCTGCGAATAGTACATTTCGTAGACGTTCGCCATGGCCTGGACCGGGAAGAGGATCAACTGCTTGTAGGCATCGCGGTGCTCGGGTTTCAGCGACAGGTATTGGCGCAGCGCCTCGGCTTCGAGCTTGAGGTATTCGTCCGACACCTTTTTCCACTCGCCCGATTCGAGGTTGTACGTCCTGCGGTCGAGCATCTCCGCCGTCACGCGGCCGTTGTATTTGCTGTAGAGGTTGAGGATGCGCATGGCCTCGTCGGCCTGATCCTCGCCAAACTGCTGGGCACAAAATGCGCGCGGGTGATCCAACAGGTTTTCCGCCGTGTATCTTGTCGGGTTCCACGCCATGTCCATGAAGAGCGTGATGGGATATTCCATGGGTTTGATGTCGCCCACGTTGAGCACCCAGAGTTTGTCCACGCCATAGTCGTAGGTGAGCTGCAACTGTTCCCACATGTGCTGGATGGGCGTCACATTGAGCCATTTCGAATTACGCGGAGCGCCCACATAATCGACGTGGTAGTACATCCCCCAGCCGCCTTTGCGATCCCGCTCCTCCGCACTGGGCAGGCGCCGCACATGGCCCCAGTTGTCGTCGCAAAGCAGAATGATCACATCGTCGGGCACGCGCATTCCGGCGTCGAAATAATCCTGCACCTCCTTGTACACCGCCCAGATCTGCGGCGTTTCGCTGGCGGGGCGTCCGGTCGTCTTCTCAATGATTTCCCGTTGGTTCTTCACGATGCGTTCGAGCAGTTTCACATCGGTATCGGCGGACATGGCTTCGTCGCCGTCGCCGCGCATCCCAATGGTCACAATATCCTCGGTATCCTTCATCCGCTCGATGCCTTCCTGGAAGAATTGATCAAGGATTTCCTGGTTCGTGGCATAATTCCAGGCGCCGGCTCCACTACCTTTTCTCACCCATTCCTGATGGTTGCGCGCCATGGGTTCATGATGCGACGTGCCGATGACCACGCCCATTTCGTCGGCGACCTTGCTGTTCAGAGGATCGTCGGCATAGAACGACCAGTCCCACATGGCCGGCCACAGATAATTCCCCCGGAGGCGGAGAATTAATTCGAAAACCTGGGCATAGAACCGATGGTCGCCATAATCGGTTCCATACGTCTCTTTCACCCATCCGGTCAGACAGGGTGCCTCGTCGTTGATAAAGATGCCGCGGTATTTCACCTTCGGCTCGCCGGAGGCATACCGGCCCGGAAGAATGTAGGCGGCAGCCCGCTTCATCGGAGGAACGTCGGCCCACCAATACCACGGCGAAACGCCGAGCTGCTCGGAAAGTTCATAGATGCCGTAGATCGTTCCGCGCTTGTCGCTGCCCGCAATGACAAGCGCCTGCTCTACACCGGCAACGGGATTCGCGACCGTCGCAATGACAAAGCTTTCCCACTTGCCCTTCAGGTCGCCGACGTCCAGCTTTCCGGCGGACACGAGTCCATCGATCAACGTGCTTTTCCCCAGCGTTCCGACGATCACGGAATACTTGGCGCCATTGGCCGCCGCAGCAACGACCGGCTTCTTTCCGGTTACCCGTTCGACGTCCAGTTGAAGGTCGCCAACCGCGCGAACCACGCCCGCCCAGTCGTTTCCATCAACCATAACCGGACTGGCACCTTCGTCCGTCACAAGCGGAAAGGCACCAGCCACCGGCGTTTCGCTGACGATCTTTTGGTCCAGCACGGTCGAAGCATGTGCAGAACCACAACAGGAATAAACAAACGCTGCGGCGAGACCAGCCACAACCGTCCGCACTCCGCCTTTCAAAAACAACCTCTTCATCATTAACCTCCATTTATTGATTGCAGATGGACTCCACCCAGGAAAACCACCCTATTCGACTTACCAAAATACCACATGCCACAAAGGATTCAACCCTCCGACACCTGCAAACCCCGCAGCCGCAGAGCCGTTCCCTTCCCTTAAACCGCCGGAAACATTGTTCCACGAGACCGTCGCTAGATTACGGATTGGCACCTTCCGTTGCTCAGCGTTGACGCTATGATGAGATATAGCGCTGATCAGATCGAATTTACGCCAAGCAATTGCATATTTGTGTTCAGCACGAATGATCATGGCCGATTTTTCGTTTCAAAAACGACCATGCTTAATACCCTGCGGACTTGGATGTTATTGACCGCTAAGACGCTAAGAAAAAAGGCTAAATTCTTCTCTTCGCGTCTTGGCATCTTTGCGGTCATTTTCTGCTGAGGAGCCGCGTTAGGGAATTGTAACTATTCAGCACTGCTCGACAGGCAGGAGTCGAAATCGGGCATCTCGACGCTCTTTCCCAAAGATATAACCCTGATCTTACCGATCAGGGAAAATTCGAATTTCTAAACTCGAAATCCGAAACAAATTATAAATTTCAATGCGGCTCAATTCCCCAAATGGGTGACACGAAGCCGTTTCGAGTTTGAGTTTTGTAGATTGTTTCGGGTTTCGGAATTAGGGCTTAGGATTTTCGCAATCAGTAAGATTCGGGATATAAGGCAATCTTGAAAAAGGGCTGGCTATTTTTCCTGCCCTGCGCTTTTATGCAACACCATCGGAACAAGGGGTGCCCGGCGTGGACAGGCATGTCGCGGGCGAAGGGAAAAAATGAAGAGATTTGTAGCACTATCTCTGTTGGCAATGCTGGTGGCTGGATGCAGTTCGGTTCCTGGCAGAAAGGAACTGATTCGTCTTGTTGAATCTGACAAGACAAGAGTCGATGCCAAAGTCGCATCATACGACCGAACCACTCGCCACGCGACCGTGGTCTACCATCAGTATGGAAAGACTTCGGCAGTAAAATGTGAATACGATGGTAGCAACTGGAAACTAATCGAGGAGAAATCTTCGAACCAAGAAATTCAGCGTACCCAGTAAAGCCGCGCGGCGGCTTCACTGGTCCGCTGATTTCTAACGTTTGGAGCATGATATGAAAAGAAAGTTACTAGCAACCACAGCTTGTATGGCGATCATTTTAATATATAGCTCCATCGGAGGAGCACTAGGATGGGAAAATGGTGGAGGAATTTTCATGCATATGATCCTATTTGGATCTCTTGCATTCACATGGATATTGATAATCCAGCCTTTACAAGAGGCCCCAGACGCTAACAGTACGGAGACATACGACGACATAAACACGCCAATAGATACGGCAAATAAATCCTCATCAGGTAGTGAGCATGAGTACGAAAAAGCATCTCTACAAGCTAGTGATTTCCTGAGCTTCGAATGCCCTCACTGCACTGCTATTAACAAGGTTACAAAACATGCTTTTAAAGTGGCGATAGACACCAATTTCCATCGATTTATTGGCTGTGAAAGCTGCTTGCGCATAATTGATCTACATGAAGTAAGTACTCTACAAAAGCTCCAACCATCGCCTCCAGAGGACGGCGTTACCGCCGCCTCAAAGGCGTAACGTTGGACTCAGAAAATATGAACGATCAAAACCAAATTGAATATGCCCCTGCAAAATGGGTTTTGATTTTATTTATCATTTTCAATCTGATGGCCTTTGGCATTCCAATGATTTCACTGATTCAATCAAAGCCGATTGACATAGTTATTCTTTACTCTTTCTTTATGCTCCCTCTTTGCCTCATCGGTATTTTCGGGTTAATTTCATATTTCAAAACCCGAATCATTTTTAGTGGAGAGAATGTGGTGTACAGAGGAATTTATTTCGACCCGATATTCCACACACCGAAGATTACAAGGTGGACAGGGTTTGTTAATGAGAAGGTTATCTCATTGCGAAATCTTCAGTCTGTCACCTCAAATGGTCATTACATGATCTTGGATACAGGCGAAACATACAAACAACTACTCCCCAATATCCTGATGTTCGAAAATCACAAGGGATTGATAACACAACTTTACAACTCGATACAGGCGAAAGGTGCCAGGCCGCCTAATTCGTCATTTTGATTAACGGGTGCTTCTTTGCCTGCTTAGTTTAAATCCATTTATTCCGAACCACCGTCTGTTTTCGAATAGACCGCCAATACCTTCTTGCAACAGTCGCCCTTCCACAGAATGTTTATATGTTAGGACTAACACCATTACGTGCAAAGCTCACTTGCTTGCCAGAAGCTTAAGCTCCTTATGGAACCATGTCTTTCCATCAGGGCTTATTGCATAAAGATGGACGGTTGCCCCAGCATCAGGCACAGATTTTGCCTTCACAATGCCCTTCTCCTCAATTGACAATGCCCCCGCATCAATATCCATGCGAACCCAATAGTCCCCAACAGCACCTGTCGCAGCCCAAGAGAGGAGCCATTCCCCATTCTCACCTCGTCCCCTGACCTCCAAGTCGAGACCATCCTGAGTGTTATTTGCGACGGACTCTTCCTTGACCGGGCCGACAACATTAGACAGTCGACCGGAAAGCGCAACCAACTGATCCAAAGTAACAAGCGCATCCTTGCTGTCATAAGCCCTGATAAGCAACACACAGTTGGCAACCTGAAACACACCTACGTTGTTTGGAGCCTCGTTGAAGTGTGCCGCAAAAGATAAGCCTTTCGCAGCTCTTACCGAGACACCTCCCCAAGTCGACGGCCTAGCAGAACCGCCGTAAAAATCCGTTGAGTAAGCTAGCGTATAACCAAGCGCCGATGCATCAGAACTTGTAAATGCGAGTTCCAGCTTGAGATACACCTGCTCTGCTTCATTCGTAATGACGCTACTACAAGACTCCACGCCTCTTAATTCTAATACGGAGTTCGTATTATCGGACACGGACCACCCGGATTCGGCAAACAGCTGACCATACTCATTCGGCACATGAACAAGCAAAACACCACTGGACGAAGACTGTATCTTCATTGGATAAGTCTCTTGGACAAAACGCAGGAATCCCTGCCACTGGTCTTCGTCGAAACGGGATGCCGAAGGTCTCTCCGCATCAATCCCACTACTCCGCTCCGCTGAATGAACATGCTGCAACACAGCACACAAAAACACCAGCATCACTGCGCTCAACTTGTTTATCATCATTATCATTCCCCTTTACTCAAGCATCCTGGATCGGACCGGACATTCGGGTCAGCCCGTGCATTGCGCCATTTTTTCTTTTGGTTCCCTGCATTATCCATCCACTCCTCGCGTCTTTGGTGTCAGTCGTCTTTGTTGTCGGTCCTAATATTTATACATTTCCTTCACGCAAAGTAGTTCGCCCTCCTTAGATCGGTCACGTTCCATTAGAGGATGAGAGTCGGGCAAGGCTTCCCATCCCCAAATTTTAAAAATCCATTCATTCCGAACCACCGTCTGTTATCGAATAGACCGCCAATACCTTCTTGCAACAGTCTTCCTTCCGCAGAATGTTTATATGTTAGGACTGACACGGTGCCCTCCCTTTTACCCGATTTCGATTTTTAAAATTTTCCTAGATATAATTTAAAGGCTGTTTCATCATCCCCTACGCCTTCCATTAGGACATCGCCTTCAAAACAGACCTCAGTATTTTTTTTATATGATCTATCAGCCCCAAATATCACATGTTCTCTAATTCCATGGAGAGTTGATTCTCCTGATATTACGGCCCAGTGAACTTTTTTGGAGTCTGCTCCTGTTGGCCAAATAACTAATTTTATTTCTTCCCCAGGGTTGCCGGCGAGGTCAATGAGGAATCTATCTTCATTCCCATCGCTTGCCATTAAAGCTAAGTGTGAAGGTTGTCTATCGGGCAGTTTGATAACCCATGATTTCATGTCTAGAGCTAGTATTACTTCGTTCAGCGATAAGCCAGGTTTTCTTTGTTCGCAACCAAGAAGAGAGCAACACACTAAAACAACTAAAAACGATTTCATATTCTTTCCTCCGAAAAAGGTGTCTGTTCCATCTTTTAACCTTATCTCCCAAATCAGCGCGTGATCCAGAGCACGGCGCCGCCGCGCGGGCTCAAGGAGAGCTCCATCTGATCGCGGGCCGAAACCGTTTTCGTCGACTGCTTGAAGGTCGCGGGATTCTCGGGATCGTCGGCGAACGCCTTTACCTCCCAACTCCCCCGCCCCAGGAACGAAAAATCAACTGGGAGCGTGGCCGCCTCGCCGCCGTTAAGAACGCCCACAAACCAAACATCACCGCGACGGCGTGCATAGGCTACGGTTTTTCCGATCTCGCTGCCGGGCAGCACGATCGTTTCATCCCACGTGGAGGGCAGATGGCGCAGCAGGTCCTCCGACGGATTGCCGATAAAGTCCTGGTACTTGCCGGCAAAGTGCAGCAGCGGAGAGGTCATGTTGACCGCCTGGGCCAGCAGGTGCGACCACGTGTAGCCCACCATTTCCTTCGGGTCGAACGCCGTCGGCGTATAGTCGGCCGGCCCGCACAGATAGCGGGTAAAGAGCACGATTTGATCATGGTCGGCGGCCTGCACGCGACGATAGCGCGACATGTGGTATTCGTGCCCGCGCACCGCTTCGCGCGTCAGTTCGTGCGGCCAGGTGCGCTGGCGACCGGTGAGCTTGACGGAACCGTGGAAGTTGCAGAGCAGCTTCAGCTCCGCCGTATCCTTGAGCGCGCCCTCGTACCAACGGGTAATCTCCGCCGTGCAGGAAGGGATAAAGTCGATCTTGATCCCCACCGCGCCAAGCTCGGCCACCCTTTCCAGATAGGCCCGCCGCGAAGCGGCATCGCGCATTTCGTCGGAATTGACCCACACCAGCGCGCCAACGCCCTGCGACTTGGAATAGTCGATCACCTCTTTGAGGCATTGCCACTGATCCTTGCCCGGAGCCCGCCAGTTGCGCCAGCCGTCGTCGATCAGGTAATATTCAAAGCCGAGCGTCTTGGCGGCATCGACCCAATCCTTCTGATCTTCCATGCGCGGCGCGCCGATCGCCCACCACTGCCAGAGCGAGCGGCCCGGCTTGATCCAATCGGCGTTGGCCAGCTCTTCCGACGGCGGCGGGCAGAGGTTGGTGATGAGATCGCTGTTGACCAGCGCGGTCAATCCCTCGGCGATAATGGCCGCGCACCACGGCGTAGTGATGGCTCCTTCATGCTTCCATCCCTGCGCGGAGGCGGGATAGACGGGCTGGAGCACATTTCCACGACGCACCAGACCCATGTCCGGGAAGCAATCGTTGTTGGCCTCCGTCAGCGAAACATAGAGATCGTCGCCCAGCCCGAAGGTGATCGGCGGCGAAAGCGGCGCGTTTTCTGGGATGCCGGAGAGGAGGCTTGTTTCGCACGGCTTTTCATAGCTCTGGTCATAGCGTTCCCACCAGGCGTTTGCATCGAGCGGCAGCGCGAATCCGGTCGAATTGCCGGCAATGGTGCGCGTCTTGCCATCCTGCGCGATGCGATAGCGCACAGCCACGCCGTCGTCGTAGGCGCGCACATCGAGCAAATATTCCAGCCCGCCGGCGCAGGTCACGGGAATCACCGTTTCCGTGCAGCGATTCACCGCCTTCGAGTGGTTCCCGAAAACCGGATAGGTTTCATTGATCTTACGGCTCTGCGGCTTGCCGAGCGTCACCGCTTTCCCGATATCGATGCCATCGACCGTCAGCCCCAGCGGCGACTCTGCCACGATCGTTTTATCCTTTCGGACGACCATCCAGGTCAACTGCCCCTCAGCATTGCTCTGGACGCTAATCTTTATGCTCTTGTCCGGGCTCGACACCGAAACCGCGTTGGGGTTGCCGGACGTGGACGATAAGGCGCTGCATCCCGCTCCGGAAAGCACCATCGACACACAACCCATCGAAAACAACCCCATCCTGCACCATTTAAAGATCTGATTCATCATTTCCCTTCCTTTCCTCAAACCACATTAATTCATTAACCACCCGCTAGGCTAATGGACACAGCGGCCTCGAAGAAACCCTTTTCGCACCTATTTTTTCAACGTGTGCGAACAACGATCTTCCCGCTTTTCAAACCATCAACTTCGGCTTCGAGCGTGATGGTTCCGGCAGCGCCTCGGGGCCGGAGTATGGCTTGGCAGCGGCCCCGCCACGTCTTGCGCAGCGGTTGCTGGAAGCTGGCCGCGTCGTTGGGAGATCCGCTCCCGGTGGCGGCGAGTTCGCCCGCGCCACCGACGACAAATCGAACCGGAACCTCCGCCGATGGTACAACCTCGCCGTGTTCATCAACGATCTCGACGGTGACATAGGCCAGGTCGTTGCGATCGACCCGGATCGTTGAACGATCCGCCGTCAGGCGAATGGCAGCAGGCTCGCCCGCCGTACGCAGGCTTGTGTTGGCCACGGGCGTTCCATCGCTGGACAAACCGACCGCGCGGAGTTCGCCGGGCTGATAAGGCACCTTGAAGCGGGCGATCATCTTTTCGTTGACCGGCTGGGTGGCGATTTCCTTGCCGTCCAGTTCAAGACGCACGGACGTGCAACTGGAATATACGGTTACGTCCAGCGCTCGGCCTTCCGAACCGGGCCACGTCCAGCTTTGGCGTTCGTCCGGCCATCCCCAGGCACTCACGCTTTCACGGCGGCCTTCTGGTATGGGCGCATGCACGGCCATGTTGATCAGGGATTCGCCCCAGATGACTTCGCGGTAGTAAAACTGCGGTTTCTTGAAACCACACAGATCGATATCGCCGGAGAACGCATTGAACCACGGGAGACTGTTCGCGCTCGGTTCGTTGTCCAGGACGGCATTGCCCAGCCCGGTTTCGCCCAGATAGTCCCAGGAGGTCCAGACAAAGTCGCCGATGACATAGGGATTATCGAGAACCGCCTGCCAGTTTTCAAAGGCTTCCAGCGGATAGGATTCCGTACCGACGATGATGCGTTCCGGAAACTTTTCGTGGTCTGGAACATACTGGCGCCACTGGTAGTTGTAGCCGCCCACGTCGAGAAACGAAAAGTCCGTGGCCGTCGCCGCCCAGGTTTGTCCATCCCACGGTGCGCAGATCGCTTCGGCCACCGGGCGTGTAGGATCCAAACGGCGGACTTCGTCGCTCAGCTGCTTGGTAAGCACACGGCCACGCGCGGTAGCCCGCTGGGGAACTTCATTGCCGATGCTCCATAGGATGATGCTCGGGTGGTTGCGGTCGCGAAGGACCATCGATTCAAGATCCCGCTGCCACCACTCCTTGAAATATTTTCCATAGTCCTCGGGATTCTTTCCCTCTTCCCAGCAGTCGAAGGCTTCATCCATCACCAGGATGCCATAGCGGTCGCACGCGTCGAGAAACGCGGGAGACGGCGGATTGTGGCTGCAACGGATGGCGTTGTAGCCATAGGCCTTCATCAATTGCACGCGGCGTTCCTCGGCGCGGTCAATGGCGGCAGCGCCGAGCGGGCCGTTGTCGTGGTGCATGCAGCCGCCCTTGAGTTTCACCACCTCGCCATTGAGCTCGAACCCTTTCTCAACCGAGAATCGAATGCTGCGAATGCCAAACGTGGTTTCGTATTGGTCGAGCATGCGTTGACCTTCGACCAGTTCAACCTGGGCCCGATACAGGGCGGGATGATCCAGCGACCACAGTTCTGGATTTTTCACGGAAAACAACTGGCTGAACTCCTGCTTGCCGCCCGCCGGAACACGGACCTCAGTTTCCTTCGTTGCCGCAGTCTTTCCTTCGGCATCCAGCAAGCGGGTACGCAACCGGATCAGGGCCTCTTCATCGCGGGCATTTTGAATGGTGGTGGCGACCTGCACCGAGGCATTGGTTTTGGATACATCCGGTGTCGTCACGAACACCCCCCAGACGGGAACATGGACCGGATCGTCGATCTCCAGCCGGACATGGCGATAGATCCCGGAACCACTGTACCACCGGCTGTTCTTACCCACATTCTTGACCTGGACAGCCAGCACGTTTTCCTGGCCGGCGGGGTTGAGATAAGGCGTCAGGTCATGGACGAACGACGTATAGCCATAGGGATGGTTGCCCAAGTGGTGCCCGTTGAGCCAGAGATCCGCATTCATGTAAACGCCGTCAAAACAGACCGCGACGCGTTTTCCGGATGCGGATGGTTCGAGGATAAAATGTTTGCGATACCAACCCGTTCCACCGACGAAGAAACCCGTGCTGCCACCCCCGCCGCTCAAGGCCGAGTCGAACGGGCCGACCCGCATCGTCTTAGCCCCCGACTTGTAGATGCCCCCGTCTCCGGAGCCATCAAAAACGCGCACAGCCAGCACATCCGTCCCATCGCCGCGCACCAACGACGCAGGAACCCGATAGCGGCGCTCCGCGCTATACGCGGTACGGAAGTCCGGGGGAAACGAGCCCGTGGAACCAATGAGCCGGCCGTTAAAATAAGCCTCGTCGACATCATCGATACTGCCGAGCATCAAATCAAAATCATGGCCTTTGCATTCAGCGGGAATCTCGACCTGACGGCGGTACCAGCCATACACGTCGCTGTCCCTGTAGTTCGAATGGCGTTCCCACGTGCTCGGCAAGGTCACGTCCTGCCACTGGCTATCATCGAAATCGGCGGCGGCCCACGCCATGTCGTCGCCCTTCTGGAACTGCCAGTGCCCGCTCACGGCATCCACTTCGAAGACAGGCGCTGTTTCGATGATCGGCAAATCCTCGATGCTCCAATCGTGCGGCACATCGATCAGCCGCCACCCCGAATCATCAAAGCCGGGTGCTTCGGCCCCGGGGACATCCGCCCGCACAAAGCGCCAATCGGAATCGAAATACCGGCTCGCGGTAGGATCGGAACCGACCACCTCCACGGCGGCAGCTTGCGGTTCAAAAACAACGCGGCGGTAACTGGTCAACTTGGGCGTTCCGTTATCCGTTACCTCGCAAACCACATGAAAACTTTTTCCGGCGGCATCGGCAGGTACCTTCACAGTCGCGGTGTTGGAATCCTTTCCATCAATATCAACAGCCTGCGTGTACGTTCCTGCTTCGGTCAAAACCCACCAGGAAAAAGTCAGCGCATCGCCGTCGGGATCGGACGACGCCGAAGCATCCAGCTTGACCGACTCGCCGGCTTTCGGCGTAAGCGTCAGGATCTTCAGGCTTTGATCGCCGTTCAGCACCACCTTCGGATTCCGGTTTCCCTTGCCGTCCTTCGCCCAATCCATACGTGCCGCAAAGTTGTTGAAGATGGCCGGATAGAAGCGCGTTTCATACTTGCGCGAAACCGCGCGTGCGGATGTGTTTTCAAAGTTGGTAAAGGCGTCGGTTTTTTTATCCGGCCCGGTCATCATTTCAAAATAACCGCCCCAGCCGCCGAAGCCGGGATGCTCCGGGTCGTTCAGTCCGTTGGGCCACACATACAGAAACGACGGAGTGTCGCCCTCAACGCCCCATTTATATTTTGGATACAGCGCACCCAGTGCGCCGTGCCCCTGGATCTGCTCGGCATACCTATCCCAGTTGGATTTGCCGGTCTCGTTCTGGAACAGCCAGGCCGACTCGTCCCAGATAAACAGGAGATCATCCTTGAACTCGCGGCGCATCCACTGGTGCGAGCTGATCGCAAAGTCGACCTGTCCGCCCCACGGCTTGTCCTGATCGGTGATGGTGTAAACGCGGATTTTTTTCAGGAAGGCTTTAAGCTGTTCCGGCGTGCGATCCTGCTGTACGCGCCAGATCGCTTGGGCCACCGTATTGCCGCCGCCCCAAACGCACACCCAGATCGGACGCTCGTCGGCTTCATCCGCGAGCTTTATAATCAACTTGCTGCCCTCGGAGTCATTCCCCTCGCCGACAAACCGCTGGCCCATCTTCACGCTGCCCAGCACAGTACGGGAACGCAGATAATCGAGACTGGGCCAATAGCCGATCTCCTGCCGCGACTCATCGTCCAAATGTTCGGTCTGGCCCGAGCGCTTCATCAGGTTGGGCAGATCCTTTTCGTAGGCATTCAGCGCATCGCGAATCAGATCCATCCGCTCGCTGCCGCCGGTATTGCTCCAACCCGTTGTGGCAACCAGCGTCTCGATTTCAAAAAGGTCGGCATGGGCCAGCAGCCGAATGGTCGATTCCATATCGTCCGGCTCCACATCGTTCGGCGCAATATCCGTCAGCACGACGATACGCGGCTTCAACTCCGCCGCCTGCACCGTCGGCCAAAGCGTCAGCGCCAAGGCAAACAGGACAACTCCAAACACAGGTTTCATTCTTCGACTCACCTCTATCTTTCTTTTTCACCACCCGCTCCGCCGGAGGCCACGGAGACACGGAGTCCAACTCCTCCGTGCCTCGGTGGTGCTCACTTCACCGGGCGAAAGATTAATCTTTTCGTCCGCCGGGTTAAGGTCCGTTAATCCATAGGCATTCATTTCAGCAGCTCACATGTTCCCGAGTACTACATTGTGTTACGGTGTCTGGATTGGCTTTATAACCAAGGTTCGTGTGTAGGCTTGGACGGGTACCTGATAGGCCGGGAATATGGACAGGGCCGTACATCCCACGCCTGAGGTCTCGTAATCGAGATTGAGGGTGATCCCCTCGGATCGCTGCAACTGATAGGTGTACATGGCCTTGGTCAGATTGTCCGTACTAAAGGGATAGGCGTTGAAGTTGAACAACTGGTCGCTGGAGAATTCGAGACCCACGCCCTGGGCATCTGTCAGGCGAACGGATCGATTGTCTGTTCGTAAACCATGGTCTTGCGGCAAGAGGTAAGGCTCGTACATCTCGGCGACGGTCATCTGATACTGGCCCACGGCGTAGCCCGTTTTTCGGTCCGGGTAGTTTTCCTGAGGTCCGCGGCCAAACCATTGCACTTGGTCAAAGTTCTTGTTGAGACCGAGTGTCACACCCACGCGCGGCAACAACGCCGGCATGGCCCCGTGGGGCGTGACGGTGTGCTTGAGTGTAATTTTTCCGTCCCCGGAAATCACGATCTGGTACTCGTTGGAAAAGCCGTTGGTGGGTATACCCTCTTGGAGAGGCTCGCCTTCGTGGCCGCCAGTCAGATAGGCATCCCGGATGGACACGACCACCGTACCCTTGTCCTCCTGGGCCTCCAGACGCACAGGGATGCGAGTCATACGATCAATGCCCGCAGCGTAGAAGTTGGCTGCGATCTGATTGCCATACCCTTCGGTCCGAGACCGCGAGCGTATTCGGAATGCGTTCCAGTCATCTTGCTCATTCGCCAAAGGTGCACGCCAGACATTCAGGGACAGTCCGGTGTTCAGCAGTTCCTTGCCAGCGACTTGTATGGAGGTCAGCATGGCCTGGTCCCGATTGAAGGTGTACTGGAAACCCTCGCCCGCGATGATTAGTTCCTCGTTGGTGTTGGACCGGATACTCGCCTGCTTGGAGGTTGGAGCCTCGACCAACGGCCGTGACCAGTCCAGAGGCAGTTGATTCCAGGCGACTTCATGGCCCGCCTTGGCCCAGATCTCGTCGGTTTTGAGGTGAGATCGCACCATGATGTCATACCTGGCCCCCGGCTTAAGATCGGGTTTCTTGTACGGCAGGATCAGGGTTTGCTTGGTTAGGGGGGCAGCAGAGGTCTTGAGTTCGCCTTGCTGAATGACCTCGCCATCAGCCTGAAGTTGCCACTGTGTCACATAATGATCGCTGCTCAAAAAGGCATTTCGGTTCCACAGTTGGACTTCGCCGGTTTCGGCGTTCACCAAGGTCACCTCAAGCGGTTGGACGGTCTTTTTAAATTGCCACATTTCCGGCTGAATCTGTCGGTCGGGCCACAGGCTTCCGTAGTTGCGTGCACCCAGGCCGTAACTGAAATAGGAACCTGCGTCTGTTTCTTCTTCAAAGTCGAGCCAGAGTGCGGCCTGTTTTTGAGTCTCGCCAGTCGCCTGTTGGAGGCTTGCGACATCCATGGCCTTGGCAAAGACGCCCAGATGATCAATTTGGGCGTCGCAGATCGCCACCTTGGTATGCTGTCCCTGACTCTCGGTGTTGCGACCGATATTGATGGGGAAGGGAAAGTTCTGGATCGTGCCGGTCACCGGGGCGGATGCGGCCTTTTGTCCGTCCACATACAGCGTCATGGTTTGACCGTCATACACACCGGCCAGATGGTGCCAGTGGCCTTCCCAATTCGCAGGCAATGGGGCCTCTACGGTATGTTTCCTGTCGGTGTACAAGTAGAAGATCACAGCCTCTTTGCCCTTTTGCTGAAGACCAAACTGGTTGCTGCCCTTGGTCAGAAACGTGCCGGACTGACTCGCTAAGGCACGGGGCAGGACATCCAGGCACAAGGTCAGCTGATCCCCATTGATTTCCACGGCGTCGTCTCGATAGACCTCCACCCACTGGTCGTGGCCATTGAGGTCCAGCACCGTGCCTCGATCCGTGTTCACGCGTTTGGCATTGCCCATCAGGTGGACAGGAACAGCGTGGGGTGATGAATCCTTGATCTGGCGAATCCGCTGGGTCAGCCCGGGACTGATGTAATCCCAAAGTGCACCGCCCATGATCCTGGGGTAGCGGTAGATCACATCCCAATACTCATCCATGCCCCCGCCGCCATTGCCTGCAACGGACAGGTATTCGTCCATAAAGGAAGGGCGGATCACGTCTTCGTTTCGTTCCTGTTTGCCGACCTCTCGCTCTAGGTCCTCAGGGGACGGATATCGCGGGCCAATGATGTCTTCTGCGGGATGCGAAAAGGAATTCCCGCCATACATCCAGGAGCGGGTCGGATCCAGGCGTTTGCCCTCCTTGATCACCTCACCGATATTCACGCCATTGCCGCTCTCATTGCCTGCACTCCAAAAGAGTATGCAGGGATGGTTGCGATCCCGCAGCACCATCCTGCGAACCCGCTCCTTGTACATTTCACGGAACTCGGCCCTGTCAGATAGGTATTCTGTGGCATGGGCCTCCGTGCCGGCCTCATCAATGACATACAGGCCGTACTCATCGGCCAATTGGAGATAGAGATTGATGGGCGGATAATGAGACGTGCGCACCGCATTGAAATTAAACTGCTTGAGGATCTCAAAGTCCTTGCGGATCGTGGCTTCATCCATGGCATGCCCCAAGTCCGGGTGCTGCATGTGGGAATTCATGGCATTGACCTTGATGGGCACGCCATTGAGATAGAATACTTCACCCTTGATCTGCGTCTCTTTAAAACCGATGACCACGGCTGCTTCATTCAAGACGGACCCGTCCCGGCCTTGCAGCACCAGCTTCAA
>JAAYDL010000194.1 GCA_012729265.1 Lentisphaerota bacterium
ACCGCCCGACGGATCACGGCTTCGCGACGTTCTGTCTTACGACGAACCAGACACGAATCGATCTCATCCGGGCGGGAACCGCCCCCGGTCTGCCAACTGGGAGCGGCACTCCTCTTCGAGGATTGCAAAATCCATTTCACGGGAAAAAGGATTTCTCCGATGTAATAGAAATTCATTCTCAAAATCCTTTTTAAACAGATTGCTTTTCTGGGGTGCCTGCTCAGCGACGTGGCCGCCAGGATGGCTGCGGTACGGGGACAAGGCAGCCAAGATGGCTGCGATACGGGAAAAGTAGCGCCGCCTCTATGCCGGTGGCGTTTTCCGGGAATGGCCGAAGGTGCATGAACCGGCGCATAGCGCAGGCTGTACTGGATCGCTTGTCTGGAGATCAGATTGCAACGAATGGATGAAAAGCAACGAATGGGAATCATTCTGCCACCAAATCATTTTGCCTGAGATAAAGCCTCCGAGCCCGCTGTGTCCTCCAGTGCAGCGGGTGGTGAATAATTTTGACCGCGAAGAAGGGACGACGCGAAGTGCGCAAGGGCATGAATTCATGCAGGATAATTTTTCGATTGGAGGAGTCGAAAATGGATCAATGATTTTGTCCTAATTATTCTGTTTAAATAGATTGTTTTTCCGGGGTGACTGCTCAGCGACGTGGCCGCCAAGATGGCTGCGATACGGGAAAAGGTAGCGCCGCCGCATGCTTGGCGCAAAGGAATGTGCCGGTCAGGTTGGTTCCGATCACGCGGTTCCATTCGTCCATCGCAAGCTGCTCCATCGGACGGTTGATGCCGATGCCAGCATTGTTGACCAGCGCGTCCAGCCGGCCAAAGGCTTGCACGGTTTTATCGACGGCTTCTGCAACCTCGGTTTCTGAGGCGACATCGCAGCGGACAAAGAGCTGGTTCGGCGGGAGCGCTTTGGGTTCTTCGATATCGAACACGGCGACATTCCAGTCCGCTTCCAGCAACTGGTCGACGATCGCCTTTCCAATACCCCGGGTTCCGCCGGTCGCGATCGCCGCACGGCGGCGTTCATCGGATGGTCTGTAAAAGGTGCTATTCATAAAGCGTCACGCCCTCCGGAGAAACATTTAGGTGATAAACCGAATAGGCCAGCTCCGGCAATTCCGCATGGCCGATTCCGACGGCACAATCCCCCATTCCCGAACCTGAAATTTTTGCGCCGTACACGCCGTCCGCCTGCTGAAGTGCCGTAACAATTTCTGCCAGCTCCGGCGTATTTACGCCCATGGCATTCATCAGCTCCTGATTCCGATTCAAAACCGCGCCGAAGCCGTCGAAATCGTGTGCACGCAGAGCCTCAACGGCACGCAGCGCGCTCCGGCCAATCTCCTCATAGATCTGTTCATACTTCTGCGGATCAGCTGCGCGCAGCGCCTCCACCCGCTGAATTACTTTCGGCGTGGGTGTTTTGTATCCGCAATAAACCGCCGTCAGCGGAAGCGACAGCGCCACGGGATCGAAAGAAGGTTTGGTTGTGTAGCCCACCACGCCGCCGAAAACCGCCGCCGCCAAATCCGCTCCGGAGCCTCGCCCCTGCACCGCATGGACGGTTTCCAGCGCCGCTGAAAAAAGAGCTTCCCGATCAAACGGGCAACCGCAGTAGCGCGCAAGCGCAGCGTGCGTTGCGACGGTTACCGCCGCCGAGGAACCGAACCCGATATCGCTCGAAAACTCAGACTCGATTTCTAAATCGAAACCGTCCGGCAGCGTTTTTGCATGTTGTCGGATCGCCTGAAGCACAAAGCGGAACGAGGGATGATCGGCCAGCGCACCGAGCGGAGCTTCGTATTGCCCCAGCGCGGAATGGATCGTCAAACGGTTATCCGCGCGCGGAGTCAATCGAACCCTGATGGAGCGATCTATCGCGCAAACCAGCGCCGGATGGCCGTGGAGCACCGCGTGCTCACCAAGCAGCATTAAACTGCCGGGCGCGGTTGCGGTGATGGACGTTGACGGTTTCATCGGCGACATGCAGCGCTACTTTCGTTGAAGCAAAGCGGCGAAAGCTCCGTCGGTTTCAGATTCAGGCGGGAAACACTTACTGGTTTTAATCAAACGGAACTCGGGATGCGCACTCATCCAGCGGGCGACCAAATCTTCGTTTTCTTCGGTTTCAAGACTGCACGTGCTGTAAACGATTCGACCGCGCGGCTTCAGCAATTCCGCGCAGGCGGAAAGGATCTCAAACTGCAACTGCGTAATGGTTTCAATCCGCTCCGGGTCAATCCGCCAGCGCGCATCGGCCCGACGGCGGAGCACGCCGGTATTCAGGCAGGGGACATCGACCAAAACGGCATTAAACTGACGGTCGCCCAGCACCGCCTTTGGATCGCGCGCATCGCCCTGAACAATTTCGAGGCCGTCCAGTTTCATTCGTTTCTGATTTTCCCGCAGTACCGCGATTCGGTCTTCGTGCAGGTCCATCGCAACCAGCTCACCGCGACCCTTCATTCGCCCCGCCATCATGGCGGTTTTACCGCCCGGTGCGGCGCACGCATCGAGCACGACCTCGCCGGGGCGCGGAGCCAGCAGATCAACAGAGATGGAAGTCGCCGGATCCTGAACCGTAAAACAGCCCTCTTCATAGCCCGGCACCTTTTTCACGGCAACGCCGCGCGGCAGCACCAAAAAGATTTCGCGGTCCGAAAACGGGTGCAACAGCGGCTCGATATCCGCCGCACGCAGCCGATCGATAAACTCGGCGGCATCCACGGCCGACTGCTCAATCCGCAGCGTCGTGGAAGGCGGGAGATTATTCCACTCCGCCAGCTTCAACGCGTCGGCCTCGCCGTATTGCTTGCTCCAACGATCCAACAATAACTTTGGGTGCGACAAACGAACATGCGGCGGTTGCTTTTCCAGATCGCTCAACACGACCTCGCGCTCGCGCTGAGCGCGTCGCAACACGGCATTCACCATCTTTGCTGCGCCGGGGCCGCCGGGTGGGATTTTGGCGGCTTCAACGGTTTCATTCAGCGCAGCATAGGGCTCCACGTCCATAAAGAGCAGCTGATAGAGGCCCACATATAAAACCGCCAGCACATATTCAACCGGAGCGTTTCTGATCCACTTTTGTCCCAGCCATTCAAAGATCGCGCGGTTGCGTACAACGCCGTTCACCACCTCCAGAATGAAGGCATGGTTTTCCTGCACCTTGGCTAATTGTCGATCTGGGAAACGGCCATCCGCCAGCCACTCAGAAATAATTTCGGCGGCCACTTGCCGACTGTTCTTCTTTTTTGCCATAAAAATCGCCTCTGTTCCTCTGTATTTCAATCGACAATCATCAATCGCAAATCGGCAACCTGCTCCGAGGCCGCCTAATAGGGCCGTCCGGGGAATTGTTCCAACGTAAGGTCAACGGAGAACGGAGTACCGCCCGCCCGTTGGAGCACCAACCGGATCTCGTTGCCGACCACATGATTAAAGATTTCGCGAAGCGCATCATCGGCTTTATGGATTGATTTATCATTTACCGAAAGCACCTCATCGCCCGCCCGCAGTCCGACGCGAGCCGCCGGGGTATCGACATAGACATTTTCAATTTCCACCCGCCCCTCGTTCTCGCGGAAAAACGCCCCGATCCACGGCCATTCATGCTGCCCCGTCTTGATCAGCGAATTTGCCACCGCCATCGCCAGATTCGAGGGCACCGCAAAAGCAATCCCGGTTCCTTCGCCGAGAATCGCGGCATTGATGCCGACCAGCCGACCGTCCACATCCACCAGCGGTCCTCCGCTGTTGCCTTTATTCAGGGCCATATCGGTCTGGAGAAAATCTTCATAGGGCAAAATCTGCATGTGCCGCCCTTTTTGGCTGACGTGGCCCATCGAAACCGAACTCTGGAGGCTGTAAGGCGAACCGATGGCCATCACCATATGCCCCACACGCAGCCGGTCAGAATCGCCGGGCTCGACGGCGGGATAGGTCCGATTGCCGCCGTCGATTCTCAGCACGGCGAGGTCGGTGGCTTGGTCATGGCCCACGTAGCGAGCGGGAAGCTTTGTTTCATCGTTAAGCACCACTTCAATCCGTTGCGCCATTGCACCCTCAATCACGTGCCAACTGGTTAGGACATAGCCGCGTTCATCAATGATTACACCGGAACCCTCGCCCATCAGGTTTTCCCGTTCGCCATACCACGGATTTCCCAACAGGTCCCGATGGATGGTAAACCTCACTTTTTCGGTGCGGATAACGACGACAGAGGATTTCACCTTATCCGCCACGTTCGCCATAATGTTGTTTAATTGATGGGCATAGTTTGTTGCATCATCCTGCGGAGAAATCTCAGGCTCAGCGGTATTCGAGGAGCGCTGCAGCGCCGAAATCAGCGCACTGCCGAACATCACCCCGCAGAACCCGATCAAAATCCATTTCCTGCGTCCGGTCATTCCTCCACCTCAAAGGGAGCTTCGACCAACTCGCCATCCTTCTTTACCAGCTTCTCAATCTTCTGCTCCACTTCATTGAGTTTATTCGTGCACACATCGACCAACGCCGAGCCTTCTTCAAAGTGCTTGATCATCTCTTCCAGGCTCAGTTCGCCGCCTTCCATATCCGCAACCAACTTTTCCAGCCGCCCCAACGCCTGCTCAAAATCTGTAATTTTTGCATCTGCCATTTTTTCCTCCAGTCCTCACAAACACTCAAATGGAATACCAACAATTTTCTCTGTATACAATCGAGGAGCAAAATCATTGTTCACAACAATCCCGAAAGCACAGCCCCGTTCCTTTACAAAGCTGTTCAACCCCCGCAAGTCGCGTTGATCCACCCGCTGGCCCCGCTTGATCTCAATCGGCACCAACCCAAACATGCCCTCCAACACCAGATCCACCTCTGCACCGGCCGCTGTTCTATAATAATATGGGTCATACGCGATGCCCAAAGCATTCAATTGCCGCAAAATCTCTTCCACCACCATGCCCTCCCAGGAACGCCCCACCATAGGATGCCCCAGCAAGGCCTGCAGATCAGGAATCCGCATCAAATAGTGCAGCAACCCCGAATCACGAAAATATCCTTTGGGAGCCTTCACAATACGCTTACGTGCATCCTTTTCATAAGCCGGAAGCTTGCGCCAAAGAAATGTTCCGTGAGCAATTTCAAAATAATCGCGAACCGTCGGCTGCGAAACCCCAAGCACTCGAGCCACCTCTGAATAGTTCAGTGTCTGGCCGGACAACCCCGCCAACACCTGAACAAATAACCGAAATTTTTCGCGATTCAGTCCAGGAAAAAGTTGCCCCACATCGCGCTGAAGATAGGTTCGAACATAGTGATCCATCCACCGCTCTGAAAAACGAGCGTCATCTGTCAACCACGGTTCTGGATATCCCCCTTTGAACCAATAGTCGGCCACCCGTCCTGACATCGCCTCAATAATCTCAACCCCCGCCAAATCTCGCGGCGAGCAGGATCCTGAAGCAATCATCCGAATGGGTTGCCCGATCTCTCCCCTCAGCGTTTCCGCCCAAAGAAAAGGCGACATTTCAATAATTCCGACACGCCCCGCCAACGTCTCCGAAACCGAACGCATCAGTTCAGGCGAGCTTGATCCTGTGATAATAAAGCGACCCTTCTTTGCCCGGTCTCGATCAACTTCAACCCTCAGAGCAGAAAACAGCCCCGGAAGCATCTGAGCCTCATCGATAATGGTCCGCTCAGAATATAAACGCAGAAACTGCTCAGGGTCCGGCTCAATCGCAGCCAGATCGCTCGCACGTTCAGCATCAAAATAGTGCCACGGCGTTCCCAACGATTTCACCAGCGTGGTTTTCCCACACTGGCGCGGACCGACCACTGCAACGCAGGGAAACAGCTCCAGATATTCCTCCAAAAGCGATTGATAAATCCGTCTCATGCAAAGCAAATTAAAACTCCAACCTTGAATATGCAAGGTTATTTACTGTGAACATCGGACGCTACCTGCCCATCAGCAAACTGCGTAATAATGGTATCGCCCGATGCCAACACCGTAGCGCTCCGCACCACCGAACCATCCGGTCGCCGCGTCAGGCTGTAGCCGCGCCCCAAGACCGCCAACGGATTCAGCATCCGCAATTGCCCCTCAATCCGCTCCAACCGATACCGTTCGCGCTCCGCCTTCCGCTCCATCCGGTGCCGCATCAACACCGAACACTCATCCACCCGCTGATATCGCTGCTGCACCGCACCCTCCAGCGCATGTACCGCCCGCACATGGGCGTTTTCAATCCGCCGCTTCCCCTGCTGCACGCCCAGCTTCAGCAGATCGCCCATTCGCGTCTCCAGCGACCGCAACCGCTGACGATACTGCCGCACCAAATTTTCCGGCTCACGAAAGACATAACTGTGCGCCTGACGATTTAAACGCAAACGAAATTCCTGCACCATCGCCCGCAGCGCCTGACGCAGCTGTCGATCGCACCGCGCCACGGCTTCCACCAGCTCGCTCTTTTCCCGCACCGCCAGCTCTGCCGCCGCCGAAGGCGTCGGTGCGCGTACATCCGCCGTAAAATCCGCGATCGTAAAATCGATCTCGTGGCCAACCGCCGAAATCACCGGAATCGCAGAGCGTGCAATGGCCCGCGCCACCACCTCTTCGTTAAACGCCCACAAATCCTCAATACTGCCGCCGCCGCGCCCCACAATCAGCACGTCGATCGGCAACGTAGAGCATGCGTCCCGCTTGCCCCTCGTCAAGCGAGACGCTTGATCTACTTTATTCAAATAATCGATCGCTGCGGCGATGCTCTCTGCCGCGCCCGCACCCTGTACTTTTACCGGTGCCAGGAGGATCTGAATATTCGGAAACCGCCGCGTCAGCACGTTGATGATGTCGCGAACCGCCGCCCCCGTTGGAGAGGTCACCACCCCGATTCGGCGCGGCAGCAGCGGCAACGGCTTTTTCCGATCCGCATCAAATAATCCCTCCGCAGCGAGCCTAGCCTTCAGCTTTTCAAACTGCTCCTGTAGATTGCCCTTGCCCGCCTCCTCCATCACCGAAGCGATCAGTTGATAGCGACCGCCTGATTCATAGAGACTCGGCCGCGCAAACAGCTGCACCTTCATGCCGTCCTTCGGGCGAAAGGTAACGCGCAGGTTATCCTTGCGGAACATCATGCAGGAAACCGCCGCACTCTCATCCTTCAGCGTAAAATACCAATGCCCGCTTGAATGGATCGTCACGCGCGACAGCTCGCCCTCCACCCACACTTCGCCGATGCCGCTCTCCAGCACCATCCGCGCCTTGCGGTTCACCTCCGCAACGGAATAAACTCTGCGTTTATCGCTCATTCAGATCCTTTGGTTTTTCAGCAATCTTCTTCTGAATCCCTTTCAAGCTTTCCAGATTGTAAAAATCCAGATTCCGCTGAACCTGCCGGGAACCCTCCTGACGAACCGACAAGAATTTCTTGTGAGTTGCCCCTTCGCCCAGCTCTCCTTCAGCATAAACATTTAGAATATGTTGACTTATGTTCTGCTGCGTCGTCTGAAAAAGCTCCGCCATCAGCGGCTGCGTCAACCAGACGGTCTCGTTTTCCAGTCGCACATCCAGCTTAATTTCTCCGTCTGGCGATTGGTATACCAGCAGCTCACCCTTCGGGGTTTCAGATTCACGTTTTTCACTCATCCGACACCTCGTTCCTGCTTCCTGAAAGCGTAACAATTTGCAACGGTTTGGCCGCTTCCCGTCATTTTTTCCGTTGCCGCATTCGCTTTCGTTGATTTCGGGTTTTCCCCGACTGACACATTCGCTTCAACTGATCACTGCGGCGGGGAGGCAATGCGCGTTGGATGCCCGGCGGCTCGGAAGCGGTATTTGCAATGTGCTCGTTGTAGTACAACATAAACCGCTGCATATCGGCCTCATCCGTCATGTCGAACCCCATCTCCGTCCCCATCATCGCGAACGACTTGGCCATGCCGAAGCGGGAAGAATCGTTCATCATCCCATAAAACTCCGGCTCAAGTTCTTGAAGGAACGCCAGGATCGATGACGCATGAGAGAGCCGATGCTCCCTTTCCAGAAATCCCCAAAACGCCACCAGCTCCGAAATAACGACGGCGGTCTCTTCTTTCGACGAAATGGCTACTTTTCGCGGAAACAAATCGGTCAGGATTTCCTTGGCCTCCACTCGCGTCATTCGGGTTGGAAGAACGCCAATATGCCAATAACCGTAATCCAGAAACACCTTCACCCAGTGTCCCGAATCAGGATCGCGCAACAACAGCGCGGCCCCCTCCTCCGACTCATGGAAACGAGCCACCAATGCGTTTACATATTTTTCAAAGTGCTTTTCATCAAGCTCGCCGTCCAGATGATCATATTGATGCAAATCAAAACCCATACTTCCTCCGTTGTTCATAATCCTTACGCTCCGTTCCTAACGCAAAATCCCGCGCTTTTTCAATAAGCCGCCATTGTCTTTTCCTCCTGCGAAACGCGGCTGGAAGAGTTCGAGCGGATATTTGGCGTTGTGCATGGTTTCGACGGCCCCGAGATTGGAGTCACTGACGGAACAGAAGCATTCGGTCCGCGCCGTATCGCGAAAGGGTTTCAACAGTTTCTGCAGATTGCTCATTTAACTTCCTTTAAAAATTCACACAAATAACAGCTATTCCGACAGTATCGGTCAAAATTTACTCAATGACTGAGTAATGCCGCGCGAAAAGGAACCGATCACGGATCAATCGTCACGTTTCACGCCCTCTAAATCTGGATCCGGATCCGCTCAATGCCCCGCGCTTTACCGGTTTTCATATTCACATCAACGATGGCGCCTTCGAGCACGGGATCGCCCTTGGCGACATCAAATTTATGTGGAACACCGGTGAGAAATCTTTGAAGCACGGGCTCCACCTCGCGACCGAGCACGGAATCTTTGGGACCGGTCATGCCGAGATCGGTAATGTAAGCCGTTCCCTTTGGAAAGATGGTTTCGTCGGAGGTTTGGCAATGCGTGTGCGTCCCAAAAACGGCGGAGACGCGCCCGTCCAGAAAACGCCCGAGGGCCATACGTTCCGAGGAGGCCTCGCCATGAAAATCGACGAAAATCACCTTATCTGCCCCGAGCTCTCCCTTGAGCATACGATCCGCCTGATGGAACGGGCAGTCATAGTTCGGCTGCATAAAAACGCGACCGATCAGCTGGAGCACCGTAATGTTCCCCTCCGGCGTTTCAACCCGCACGTAGCCCTTTCCCGGTGCCCCTTTGGAAAAGTTAGCCGGACGCACCACCCGCGTTTCCAAATCAATCCCGGCCACCATCTCTTTGCTGTCCCACGCGTGATCTCCCAGCGTCACCACGTCCGCCCCGGCGTTCAGCAGCGCATGAATCATGTCCGGAGCCGGCCCGCGTCCCGCAGCGGCGTTCTCGCCGTTCGCGACCACAAAATCAATCCGCCCCTCATTTTTCAGACGGTCCACCACCAGCTGAAAGGCATTTCGTCCCGGACGCCCAACAATATCCCCAACCAACAAAACCCTCATAAACCCTCGCTTTCGGTAATTGCTGCAAAGTGTACATGAATACAACGGCGTGTCGAGTCTCCCTGAGCCTGCATGGAAGTTAAAAAATACCACTCCAACACCTATCCTCTACCCCCAATCGAAACACTCAAAAATCAGTGGAACAGGCTTTACTTTAAATCCGCTTCCCTTATAGCATGAACCCCTTCATGGACAGCTTTTCAGCGTCTACGTCATAGGATTTTGTTGGGCATCAGAATATGAATAAAGAAACGTATCAGAAGCAGGATTTTTTCCGCGTCGCATATCAGGGAATGCTTGATGCACTGATCATCGGAACCACACAGGGTGAACTGATTTATATAAATCCCGCCGCCACCGCACTCACCGGCTACCTCCCGGAAGAAACCGAAAACCTCAAGCTGAAACAACTGTTTCCCGACGAAGAACAGCCTAATGAAGGTACCGTGCGAAAAGAGCCCCACCAAACGGTTTTGATAGGAAAAGATGGAACAGCCCATAACTCCGAGCTTTATTGCAGTCTGCTTGATCTTCCCGGAGGTCCTTACATTCTTTATGTCTTTCAGCGGATCACTTCGACAACCGAAGAACCTTCTTGGGACAGCGCCTCAACAAAATATAAGAGCAAGGACTCTACACTGACAACCGAACTGCTGCTTATGCATCTGATGGAAAGCAGTGCGGATTCGATTTACTTTAAGGACCGAAATTCACGCATCATTATGGCGAATAAAGCCCTGTGTGATCGACTGCACCTTACCCCCGAAAAACTTTTAGGCAAAACCGATTTTGATTGGTTTGACGAGGTTCATGCACAGCAAGCCTTTAATGATGAGCAGAAGATTATAGAAACCCGCACCCCGTTGATCGGCGTTGAGGAAAAAGAAGTCTGGACAGACGGTAGTATGGCTTGGGTTTCTACCACGAAAATGCCTCTTTTAAATGATAATAATGAGGTTGTTGGAACATTCGGTATATCGCGCGATATCACAAAATGGAAAACCATGGAAGAGGAACTGCGCGAAACTCAGAAACAGGCGGAAATAGCGGCTAAAGCTAAAAGCGAGTTTCTTGCAAACATGAGCCACGAAATCCGGACTCCGCTGAATGCAATCGTCGGCATGGGCGAGCTGCTGGGAGATTCATCGTTAACCCCGGAACAACGTGAGCTCGTCAGTGTTATTGGCACCAGCTCCGGCACGCTGATTGAAATTGTGAATAGTATTCTGGACCTTTCTAAAATTGAATCGGGCAAGCTTGATCTGGAATCCGTACCGTTTAATCTCGTACAGACCATTGAAAAAACGGTGGATGTTGTTGTTCCCCCTGCCACAACCAAAGAACTGGAACTCATGCAGTTTTTTAAGTCAGATCTTCCAGATGTGGTCATAGGAGATCCTACCCGACTGCGCCAAATTCTACTGAACCTGCTAAGCAACGCCATTAAATTCACTCCCATGGGAGGAGAGGTTCTGATTGAAGTTGAAGGTATTCCGATCGACCAAGACCACTGCAAAATTTTTGTTAAAGTTAGCGACAACGGCATCGGCATGACCGAGCAAGAAGCATCGAGAGTATTCAATTCGTTTGAGCAAGCTGACACCTCCATCACGAGGAAATACGGAGGAACCGGCTTAGGTCTGTCCATTACCAGCAGACTCGTTGAGCTCATGGGCGGAACCTTAAATGTGGAGAGCAAAAAAGACGTCGGCTCCATCTTCAGCTTTTCCATTGTCCTTCCGGTTTTCAAAACGTCAGTGCAGTCCAACAGCGAAGTCGGACTTTTAGCGCTGGAAAACCGCCGCATTCTTGTGGTCGACGACAATGCAACCAACCTCAAGATTCTGAAATATGAACTTGAAAAAGTAAAAATGCAGCCCCTTCTCTTTTCATCTGGGCAGGAGACCGTCAACCAACTTGACTCCATGGATCCTGTAGACCTCATTCTGCTCGACTTCAACATGCCGGAGATGTTCGGTTATACATTGGCAGAGCGACTGCGGGCCCACGCGTCCACAAAAAATGTGCCGATCCTCATCCTTACCTCTAGCGGATCGCCTTGTAATGATCCGGGGAAAATCATCAATTCTTGGATGAATAAGCCGGCCAAAGGAGCTCGCCTGCGCAGAACCTTGGCCGACCTGCTTCAGCAAAAAAAAGAGAACGAGAAAAAAGACGGGAACAGCTTATTCAGCGCAACCATGGCTGAAGAATATCCGCACAAAATCCTCTTGGTGGAAGATAATAAGGTAAACCAGATGGTTGTTCGGAAAATGCTTGCAAAACTGGGCTACACCGCAGATTTGGCAGAAAATGGAAAAGAGGCGGTAGATGCCGCGCTAAAAGGCTCGTATGACCTGATCCTGATGGACATCCAAATGCCGATTATGGACGGACTTGAAGCCACGCGCATCCTGCGCGAACGGTTTGGAGAAGGACCTCGCCCCATCATTGCCGGACTTTCAGCTCATGCTATGAAAGAAAATCGCGAAATTGCAATCCAATGCGGAATGGATAAATACATCACCAAACCGGTTCGAATGGATGGGTTGGTTTCGGTGTTGCGCGAAAAGGCCCATTAAGTCGCTTCTCTGCAATGCGATTATTATTTCCTGCTGGAGTTATTTATCCAGAGTACGGGCCTTTTCCACCAAGCGGACAAATTCTGAACGGAAGCCGTTAGAATCCCGTTCAGAAACCGTACGGACCCGATCAATAACCCGGTCATAGCTCGCATTCGCTCTATAGGCCGATTTCCGAAGCAAAAGCGAGAACTCCGCCACTTCACTCGCAAAACAGAAATCGTCTGAGGGAACCGCTGACACTTCATCCGGAGAGATCGAACAAACCAGCATTTCGGAACTATTATTTTCGGGTTTTTTATACTGGAGTTTGACCGTAAACAGTTCATCGCTGCCAATCAGCTCCGTCCGCTGATACTTCAACTCCTCATTCGGTGAAGGCGCATCAGAAACTGCGGAAACGATTTCATAAAGCGCAGTCACTGTGTGCCCTTCACCCAAATCTCCGCCGCCGACTAAATTTTTAGCGTTCACACGCCCGATCGGTCGATTTTCATACCCGATGAGGCGATAGGCCTTCACCTGCGCCGGATTAAATTCAACCTGAATGTTTACCTCTTTAGCAATTGTTGCGAGCGTTGCGCCCATCTCGCTCACCAATGTTTTCCGAGCACTAAGAATATCATTCACGTAGCTGCAACTTCCATTGCCCGCAGCAGCCAGCTGCATAATTCTGGAGCGTTCCTCGTCCTCAGAACAGAACCCGAGAACCGAGAGAGCCAGACCCGATTCCTTTTGGCGCTCAACCAAACGAACCAGTTCACTCTCAGACATTCCGGAAATAGAAAAGTCACCGTCCGTCGCAAGAAGAACGCGGTTATTCCCTCCGGGAACAAACGATTCGCGTGCAACACGATAGGCTTCTACAAAACCAACATTTTGTCCGGCATTCCCTGCGGTATCCAGCAGATCAATCGCTGTAGCAATTTTCTGTTTATCGGCGGTCGGTTCGAGAACAACCTCGGCAGCTCCGGCGCAGGTCACAATCGACATGCGGTCCTCCGGACGGAGCTGCTCCACCATCAAACGCATGGCTCCTTTGAGTAGCGGCAATTTTTCGGGGGTGTTCATCGAACCCGACACATCCAGCAGGAAAACAATATTATTCGGCGGCAGCCCGGAGAAATTAACATCCGCACTCTTAAGGCCGATCATGGCCAGTTGGTGCCCCTCATTCCATGGGCAATCGCCAACCTCGAGCTCAATTGAAAACGGGTTATCGCCTTCGGGCTGCGGATAGTCGTAAACAAAATAATTAACCATCTCCTCCGGGCGGACAAGCTCCGGCGGGGGAAGCTGATCGTTATCCAAAAAACGCCGAACATCGGCATAGGACACCCGGTCCAAATCCAGCGCGAAGGTTGAAAGCGGACTCTCCAGCGCTGATTTAAAGGTGTTTTCCGCAACAATCGTGTTGTAGACCCTCGCCGACCCAAAGAGCGTTAAATCGTCCGGATTGTCCAAAACCGCATACGAATTAGCAAACTCAGGATAGGTCAAATTATCTGGATTCGGAGGCAGACCAGAGAGACCGGGAGGGACAAAATGCGGAATTCGTCCCGAAGGCCGGATCGCAACTCGATCATTGCGTTCCTTCACATCCTCCACGACAACAGAAACGGGTGTTTTACTCCCCTGAATATTGGTAAACACGACCACTCCGCCAAAAAGAAGAATGAACAGTGCCACCACAGCACCCGCTGTAACAAGGGAACGGAACTCAAGACTGTACCACACATCCAACAACGTCACCTTGCGCTCTGCGGCCATACGAGCCACCGCATTCCACGACCGCAGGCGCTCTGGGGCCGGAACCGTCTCCAGTGCATCATGGAGTACATCCAGCGTAGCCGTATGAAATTCATACTCCGCCCGACAGGCCTTGCACGATTCCAAATGGTTCTTCACAGCTTCCGTCTGGCTTTCACTCAGCTCTCCATGAATATAAGCAACAATTTTTTTCTCAACAGATTTACATGTTTTCATGATACTACCCCCGCCCTACGCAGACGTTGGCCCATTTTCTTGGTTGCACTATGAATCAAAGACCCAACATAACCTTCCGAACGACGAATCACCTCGGCGATCTCCTTATACGACATCCCTTGCTCCAACCGAAGCACCAGCACCTCCCGCTCCTTTGCAGAGAGCGCTCCGAGATTCTGCAACACCAAAGCATGGCGCGAATCCAGTTCTTTCTGCGCTTCATCGTCGGGCTGGCACAGCTCACTATAATCGGACTGCCGATCATGCAGATCTCGCAGTCTCGACTCCTTCCGAATATAGTCCACCGCCGCATTATGCGTGGTGCGATACAACCATCCTTGAATCGGGACCCCACGCGCCAGCACCTTTCTCCAGTTCCGATATAAGCGCACGAAAGCATCCTGAACAACATCCTGCGCCGCCTCGGCATTGTTCAGCACCCGGGTGGCATATCGCAGCAGCTGTGACTGATATTGCTCCATAATCTCCTCTATGGATTGCTCGCCGGATGATCCCTCGGCATCTATCGGAGCCCGATCCAACATTTCTTTATCCTGTTTATTCCTCGTCTTCATGGGCAATACGCCTCTCGCTGCTCGCACCTTTGTAAAATTTATAAAATAGGCTCATTCCCAAAAACCGTGGGTGAGTTAGTGAGCCATCGCTCTATTTCTGATTTACTGAGCTTATCAGAACCAGTGAACCGAAAGGAAAAGCGATGGCTCAGAAAGAACTATGCACAGATTTGCTCGGCATTCAAGGAGGGGAAGTCGAGAGAAACGGCGTGAGAATTGGAACCGAGGAGGGGATTGTCTCGGTGAAGCCGAGCTGGCCCGACGTGGCCGGGATCGAGGGACTCGACAAGATGAAAGTGCTTAAGCGGAGAAGCTACGGGTTCACGACCACGAGTACTTCTTCCTTAAAATACTCAACATTTCCTGTTCAATATGTCTTTTACTGCGGGGGAAGTCTGACTACTGTGGGGCCATATTTTTGTGAGTCTCATGCAAAACCTCCGGGCTTGCTGAGGCGGTTATGCGTTATCATTTAAACGGTTATACACAAAAACGACAAAGGGAGGGCATCCTCTCCGACAACCAAAAACGGATAACTGATAATCGGTTCTTTCGGAACCGGAGGTTTTTGCAGAAACCTCCGGCGTGCAGTAGTTAATGTGTGGGGTGAATATGGGGTGTGTTTGCGATATTAAAAAGTCGGTCGATGAAATGATCGAACGGGTCGGATCGAGTGTGGAAATGGCGATTCCGCTGTTGCAGGCGGTTCAGAGCAAGTTTCGCTATATCCCAAAGGAGGCCATTGAGCATATTGCGTCTAAAACGGAAATGACGGAGACCAAGCTCTACGGCGTGGCGACCTTTTATTCTCAGTTCCGGCTGGAGCCGGTCGGCGAAACCATTATCCGCGTCTGTCATGGAACGGCTTGCCATGTGGCGGGCGCAGAGGGAGTGACCGAGGCACTGGAAAAACGAATGGGTATTAAGGACGGCGAAACCACGGCGGATGGCAAGTATACACTGGAATCGGTGGCCTGTCTGGGCTGTTGCTCGCTCGCACCCGTGGTGTCGGTCGATGGTGAAATCCACGCGAAGGTCGATCGGGGCAGTGCTGTCGAGCTGATTGAGGAGAGGGAGAAGGCTTAATTCGGTGACAAGCGATGCTTCGACAAAATGATTAAGGACATAATTATTTTCTCCAGACGATACTAATCATCATTTTGTTCCAAATTATTTTGTCAAACCAGGCAGACGAGCTTGAATGTATTTGGAGGGTGTAGAATGAAAAACAAGGGTTTGAAAATTGCGGTCGGTATGAGCACCTGCAATATGGCGGCGGGATCGCGCAAGCTGCTGGAACGGCTGGAAAAGGAGTCGCTGGATGCAGAGCTGAGTACCATGGGCTGTCTGGGCATGTGCCACGCGGAACCGCAAATTCGGGTGACGGATGCGGACGGACGCGAATCGCTCTATTGCGCCGTAAACCCCGCCAAACTGGAGCGGATTATTAAGGAGCATCTGCGCGGCGGATCGCCCGTCGAAGCGTGGCTGTTTAATGCGAATGAGGGTGACGGCGCGGCGCTTCTGACCAAACAGCAGCGGATTGTTCTGAGAAACTGCGGACGAATTAATCCCGAGAGCATTGATGAATATTTGGCGAACGACGGCTATAAAGCGCTGGAGATGGTGCTGAAGCAGAATAATCCGTCCGAGGTTTGTGAGACGGTGCTGAGGTCCGGCCTGCGCGGTCGCGGCGGAGCCGGGTTCCCAACGGGCCTGAAGTGGAAGTTTGCGCTGAAGGAACGGCGGGATAAAAAATATGTGATCTGCAATGCGGACGAAGGCGATCCGGGGGCCTTTATGGACCGCAGTACGTTGGAGAGCGATCCGCACGCGGTGCTTGAAGGAATGACCATTCAGGCGTTTTCCACGGGCGCAAACGAAGGCTATATCTATTGCCGTGCGGAATATCCCTTAGCGGTGGCCCACCTGAAAAGAGCGATTGCACAGTCTGAGGAGCGCGGTTTTCTGGGCGATAACATTTTGGGAAGCACTTTCTCGTTCCACCTGCACATTAAGGAGGGCGCCGGCGCATTTGTCTGTGGAGAAGAGACGGCGCTGATGGCATCGATCGAGGGCGAACGCGGAATGCCGCGGTTGCGCCCACCCTTCCCTGCGCAGTCGGGATTGTTCGGCAAACCGACGACGATTAATAATGTGGAAACGCTGGCGAGCGTGCCGTGGATTATTCGCCACGGTGCCGAAAAATATGCGGCGATCGGAACGGAAAAATCGAAAGGCACCAAGGTTTTTGCCCTGGCAGGAAAGATTAAGCGCGGCGGCTTGGTCGAAGTACCAATGGGCATCACCATCCGCGAAGTGGTCGAAGAGATCGGCGGCGGAACGGGAACGCACCGCAAGGTGAAGGCGGTTCAGATGGGCGGTCCGTCCGGCGGCTGTATTCCTGCAGACCTGCTCGACACACGGATTGACTATGATGAAATCAACCGCACCGGGGCCATTATGGGATCGGGCGGCATGATTGTGCTCGATGAAACCACCTGCATGGTGGACGTTGCACGCTACTTCCTCGGCTTTACTCAGTTGGAATCGTGCGGGAAATGTACCTTCTGCCGCATCGGCACCCGCCGTATGCTCGAAATTCTGACCCGTATCTGCGCAGGCGACGGCGTTCCGGAGGATATTGACGAGCTGGAAGAATTGGCGGTTCAGATTAAGAACACCAGCCTCTGCGGACTCGGACAGACCGCTCCGAATCCGGTACTGACAACGCTGAAATATTTCCGCAAGGAATATGAGGAGCACATTAACGACAAAAAGTGCCGCGCCGGAAAATGCGTTAATCTTTGCAGCTATGAGATTTCCGAGGCCTGCACGGGCTGTACCGTCTGTGCGCACAAGTGCCCTGTCGGAGCGATCAGTGGCGAGCGTAAGGGACAGCACAAGATTGATCAGGAAAAATGTGTCCGCTGCGGCGTCTGCCGCGATGTGTGTAAATTTGATGCGGTGAAGGTGATTTAGTCATGAGTACGATTAACTTTATTTTAAACGGGAAACCGGCAACGGCGGAGACTGGAAATACGATTCTGGATGCGGCACGCGCAGCGGGCTATTCGATCCCGACGTTTTGCCACCGAGAAGATCTGAAGCCGTTTGCCTCCTGCTTTGTCTGTGCGGTTGAAGTGGAAGGGCGGCGTACGTTGGTGCCGTCGTGTTCCACCGAGGTGCTTGAAGGCATGGTGGTGAATACAGAGAATGAGCGGGTGAAACGCGCACGCAAAACGTGTCTGGACCTGCTGCTGTCGGACCACGTCGGCGACTGCCAGGGACCGTGCATGACCTCCTGTCCGGCGGGTATCGACATTCCGGGCTTTATAAACCACATTGCCGAAGGACGCGACCGCGAGGCATTGGAACTGATTAAAAACAATATGCCGCTGGCGGGCTGTCTGGGGCGTGTCTGCACCCGCCCCTGCGAAGACGCCTGCCGCCGGCAATTGGTGGAAGATCCAATTGCAATTTGTCAGTTAAAGCGGTTCGCCGCAGATCAGGCGGAAGAAAACAGCTGGGACATGGTCCCGGAACAGCTGCCTTCCACAGGGAAAAAAGTAGCGGTTGTGGGGGCGGGTCCGGCGGGGCTTTCGGCCGCCTATTATCTCCAGATGTTCGGCGTAGACTGTACCGTTTTTGATGCGCATGAAGCGCCCGGCGGTATGATTCGCTACGGCATTCCCTCCTATCGTCTGCCGCGCAACGTGATTGATCAAGAGGTGGAGATTATTGAAAAGCTGGGTGCCCGATTTGAATATAATACCGTGCTTGGCAAAGATATAACCTTCCCGCAGCTGCAGCGAAAATACGACGCGGTATTTCTCGGCATCGGTGCACAAAAGGCGTCCGGCATGCGAACACCGGGCGAGGAGCTTGAAGGCGTACGCAGCGGCATTGAATTCCTCGGAGCGGTTTCACGGAACGAGTCGTTGCCGATCGGAAACCGCGTGGTGGTGGTGGGCGGCGGCAATACGGCCATTGATGCTGCACGTACCGCTCTCCGGCTGGGTGCCGAGCGCGTGACCATTCTGTATCGCCGCGCACGCGAACAAATGCCCGCCTGGAACGAAGAGATTGAAGATGCACTCAAAGAGGGCGTTATGCTCGAAACGTTGGCGGCACCGATTCGAATTGAGAAGTCAAAAAACGGCTTGGCGCTGACCTGTATCCGCATGGAACTGGGAAAACCGGATGCCTCCGGTCGACGGAGTCCGCTTCCGATTGAGGGATCGGAATATACCATTGAGGTGGACGAAATCATCGCAGCAATCGGACAAAACATAGACTCTTCCATGCTGCTTGACCTAGAGGTGACCTCTTGGGGATCGATCGTTGCGGATGAGCAGACCGGCCAGACAAAAATGAAAAATGTATTTGCCGGAGGCGACTGCGTTACCGGAGCCGACATTGCAGTAAACGCTGTGGCGGCGGGTCGGAGGGCGGCATTTTCGATCAAACAGTTTCTGCAAGGTGAACCGGTGGTCGGCGACCCCAAAATGTACAACCACTCTATGGGAAAACTGGACGAGGTGCCCCCGGCTGTTTTTGAACAGTTTAATCCGCAGGAGCGTACGGCGATGCCCCGTTTGGCACCCAAGCAACGGGCCGGCGGGTTTGATGAAGTGGAGGTTGGTTTCACGCCAGAGCAGGCCCGATCTGAGGCAGCACGGTGTATGGAATGCGGCTGCCGTGATGCTCATGAATGCGCGCTGAGAGACTTTGCAACGCGCTTCGGCGCTTCGGCGGAACGCTTTACCGGCGACAAACGGACCTACCGCCGTGATGATTCGCACGCAGTGCTGGTTTATGAAGAGCACAAATGCATACAGTGCGGGTGCTGTGTGCGCGCATGTGATGAACTGCTCAAGAGCCCCTGTCTCGGCTTTGCCGGGCGCGGGTTTGAAGCGCGGGTGAAGCCCGCGCTGGATCGGCGGCTCGCACTGATCAATGATGAAGAACTTCCGAAGGTGGCCGAATACTGCCCGGTCGGAGCGTTGACATTGAAGACCGATGCGGTGGCAACGCTTAAACCCGGCGCATTTTTAACCTCAAAAGGAGAATTGTAATGAGTTCGTTCGGAACAATAACCGCTGTTCTAGACTTTGCCATTAAACGCGAACAGGAAGCCATTGACTTTTATGGATCGCTCGCGGGGCAGGCAACCAATCCTTCTCTCAAGAAGGTATTCCTTTCGTTTGCCAAGGAGGAACAGGGCCATAAGGAAAAACTGCTGGCGGTAAAATCGAACAAGTCGATTCTTGTGGATAAAACTGAAGTAGCGGATCTTAAAATCAGCGACTATTTGGTGAGTGTAGATCCCCAAAATGTCATGAGTTTCCAAGACGCACTGGTGGTGGCCATTAAACGTGAAAAAGCAGCTATGGAACTCTATACCGTCATGTCAAAGCGGGTAGAAGATCCGGCATTGCGGGACCTGTTCAAAAAACTGGCCCACGAAGAAAGTGCCCATAAAACCCGATTTGAAACCATGTATGAGGAGCACTTTCTCCCCGAAAATTAACCTGCATTCCAATTAAAATCGAGCGGACTCACCTCCTAATCTCCAGCGTTTTTATGAATGCAGCCAAAACGCTGCCGTTTGAACTTGAGCACCCCCGTTTCGATCACTAGATTGGTTTCTGTTTTTTTCAATGGGCGAGTGGTGAAATTGGTATACACGCGAGATTTAGGTTCTCGTGCCACCGGCGTGCGGGTTCGAGTCCCGCCTCGCCCACCATATTTAATTTTCATTAGTATTGTATGACATGAGTTTAGCACATCGAGGTAAAGTTCCGCAGTTTTCATTGCGCCCCCATCCGGCGATTATCACGGGTATGATTCTCGTTCCGGTGATCGGCCTGCTCATAGCGGGTGCCCTGTTCCAAAAAGATGCCGGAACGGGCGAGCTTAAACCGGCCGTAATTCTGGTTCTGATTATAACAGGAATTCTCTTTTTCATGCTGCTGATCGGGGCAACCTATAAATTGTTTTTCCCGCATTTATGGAAAAGGAATTCCTCCCACTCACGCCTTCGGCAACACAGCAAACATCACCCTTATTACGGTGAAAAAGAAATCCACAACAAACATCGTCGCCATTAATTTCAGTGATTCAGGCTTGAGCCGACGGCGACAAGCGCGAACTATACGCGCATGAAGATTGTTTGCGCAGAAACTGTTTTATTGGGAGAAGAGGCTTTTTCAACCCTCGGCGAAACTGCAGTCATTCCTGACCGCGCCATTGGACGAGGAGATCTGCTTGATGCCGACGCGCTGATTGTTCGCTCCAAGACCAGAATTAACCGGGAACTGCTCGAGGGCACTCCGGTAAAATTTGTCGGAACCGCCACTGCGGGGAGCGATCATATTGTCGCCGCCGATCTGTCCGCACTGGAAATATATTGGTGTGCCTCCCCTGGCTGCAACGCCAACAGCGTTTCCGAATATATTACTGCGGCGCTGCTCACGCTGGCCCAACAGAACGATATTAAATTAGAAGGTAAAACCATCGGCGTCATCGGCTGCGGCAACGTCGGAAGTCGAACCGTTCAAAAGTGCGAGGCCTTAGGCCTTCGGGTACTCCGCAACGATCCGCCGCTGGCCGCTGTTTCAACCGACCCCGATTTTCTTCCGCTTGAAACGGTGCTTACGGAATCCGATATCGTCACACTTCATGTCCCGCTCGTAAAAAACAAACCGTGGCCGACGGAACACATGGCCGATTACCGCTTTTTTGAACAACTCAAACCCGGCGCGGTTTTCATCAATGCTGCGCGCGGAAACGTCTGCGACTACGACGCCCTGCTTGCCGCCCACCAAAATGATGTCGTTTCGCATATGGTGATTGATGTCTGGACTCCGGAACCCGCCTTTCGCACGGATATACTTCAGCAAGCGGCGCTCGCTTCACCCCACATTGCCGGTCACTCTTACGAAGGAAAACTCAACGGAACCGTCACCTGCTATAATGAGCTTTGCCACTTTTTCGAAATAGAACCCTGCTGGGATATTGCGGCCTCGCTCCCGCCGTCAGCAATCCCGGAAATCCGAATCGACTGTTCAGGGCGCACCGATAACGATGTCCTTTGCGACATTGTGCGGCAGGTATATGACATTCGAACCGACGACCAGCTCATCCGCAAAGCGGCCGTTCACAACGACCTTGAGCGGGCAAAAAACTTTGATGCGCTGCGAAAAAACTACCGTATGCGCCGCGAATTTATGAACACCGTTGTGCACGCCGAGAACGCAGGAGAAGCATTGAAAAACAAAATTTCGACCCTGGGGTTTCGGCAACAATGAAACCTCCCCGCTGCAAGCAGACGGGGTATCAACGTAGACGATGGTTCTCTGTCGCAAGCTCCAGAATGGCTTCGCGCCAGCTTCGTTATGCACCATCTCAACGCACACAATGGACCTGGAAGTTCCATCTACATTGAGCGCAGCAAGCTGCGGGTATTTAACCCAACGCTTCGCAATTAAAAAGGAAGCGATATGAAATCGAAACCGCTTCCCGGATCTGATCGCATCGGAATTCCCGACGATCAGAACGCTTTTATTCCTTCGTCCAAATGCGGGTGTTGAGGTTGAGCTCATCGACAACCCCGATTGCGCTCTGGAGATCGTCGACAAATTCGCGGGCCAGTTCAATATCGAGCACGGTGTTGAAGAGCTTGGGTTCAAAGCGATCCTTATTACTGGAGATGGCAATGTTTACGTTACCCCCGCAGAAAGAGAAATAGACATTGCTTCCCGCCTTGCGCCTCAGCTCCAGCATCCGGCGCATGAGGGCCGGAGAGAGAATGTAGCGCGCCTCGACCTGATCGCTGCTGTACACCGCGAATTCTTTTTCGAATACGGGATCTTCCAGCTTAACCAACTCCCCGTGGCTTTTTCCGATTCCCTGAAGCTTCTGCCCGAAACGACCAAACATTTTTTCCGCCGTGTCGGGCAGAATATAGGTTTTCCCATGGAAATGCTTGTTGAAGTCCGCAACAAAGAACAATCCCTTGAATATGGTGTGCCAGTGCGTTTGACGATGCCCCTTGCTGTCGCGCGTTTCGGTTTTGTATTCGGCATGCAGTTCGCTGAAGGCAATGCGGGTTTTATCGACAGGACCTTGAACGAGGTCCTCGCAATGATAGCGGTCGATACTGTGATGAAAAATACCGCTGGACTGAAACTGCCCTTCCGAAATCCCGCTTTCCGGGCGATAGGTCAGTTGCGGGCCGACATACCGCACAATCGGACCGACCACCTGATTCTTAAAATCCCTCACGTATCCTGAGGTCATTGCTTTGAAAATAAAAACACTGATTGCGATTCCGATAATAGCCGGAAAAGCCAGCACAAGAATACTGCCGGCCTGATTCAATAAAAAGAGGGCGATGAATACCGCAGCAAGCACTACGGCACCACAGGAAATCATCGCCTTTTGAACCACGCCTTTCCGGCGCTCTTCCAACGGACGGAGAGCGGGAACCAGTTCGGTTTGAAAAAACTGTTCGAAGGTCTGCTTTTCTTCCACTGGACTGCTCCTATCCATTAAACAGTGAGCCGACATCTACGTTTTTGCGTTCCGCCTCCACCGCTTCAAAAAGTTGGCGGCGGGTGTAATGCATCATTCCGGCCATAATGCTGGTCGGGAACATTTCAACGGCGTTGTTGAAGTCGGTTACGGAGGCATTGTAAGCACGACGCGAGGCGCTGAGCTGTTCTTCGATTTCGTTCAGTGCGCGCTGCAGCTGCATAAAATTATCGTTCGCTTTGAGCTCGGGATAGGCCTCCACCTGCACCATCAACCCGCTCAGCGCGTGCGACAGCTGGTTGTTAAGCTGAACGGTTTCATCCGCCGAAAGATTGCCGGCGGAAGCCTGATTGCGCAGCGCCGTTACTTTTTCCAACGTTCCAGCTTCGTGAGCAGCATACTGCTTGACCGTTGCAACCAGATTCGGAATCAGGTCGTAGCGCTTTTTACACATGACATCGATCGACCCAAATGCATTCTCAACGGCATTCTTCTTTCCTACCAGCGAGTTGTACATACTGACTGCAATCACCGCCAACACAACAAGAATAATTACTGCTATAATCATAGATACCCTCCTGAACTAATTTTTACTGTTCATCATGAATGCAGCTTGACTCTTCTGCCGCCATCGCGCTCGCGACACATGCCTCCATAGCCGCCGTCAAAATTCATGAAATCTTCCACGAGAGATAACTAGCAAAAGCTCTCTGCACCTTCGATTATAAAATGCAAAGATGTTTGTAGGATGTCATGCAGGATGCACTTAAATCTTTTATTCAACCCATGTTACGCTAACAGATCCTTCAGATATTGCCCCGTGAATGATTTCTTACACTTCACCACCTCTTCCGGCGTTCCGGTGGCAACAATCGTGCCGCCGTTAATACCGCCGCCGGGGCCGAGGTCGATGATATGGTCGGCGCGTTTGATCATGTCGAGGTTGTGCTCGATAACAATCACGGTGTTGCCTTCATCGCGCAGGCGTTCGAGCACTTCGAGCAGCTTGTGCACATCGGCAAAGTGCAGCCCGGTCGTCGGCTCATCGAGAATATAGACGGTCTTTCCGGTAGAGCGTTTGCTCAGCTCGCTCGAAAGCTTTACGCGCTGGGCCTCGCCGCCGGAGAGCGTGGTGGCCGGCTGCCCGAGCTTGAGATACCCCAGTCCAACCTCGCAGAGCGTCTTCATCTTCCGCTGAATCTTCGGCACCGGCTCAAAAAACTCCAGCGCCTCGCTGATGGTCATATCGAGCACGTCGGCAATGTTTTTGCCCTTATAGTGCACCTCCAGCGTCTCCTTGTTGTAGCGCTTTTCGTTACACTGCTCGCACGGCACATAAACGTTGGGCAGAAAATGCATTTCTATCTTCAGAATGCCGTCGCCTTTACAGCGTTCGCAGCGACCGCCCTTTACATTAAAACTGTAACGCCCCGGCTTGTAGCCGCGCACCTTCGACGCGGGCAGACCCGCGAACAGTGTCCGAATATCAGTGAACGCGCCGGTGTAGGTCGCCGGATTAGAGCGCGGCGTACGCCCGATCGGCGACTGGTCGATCACAATCATTTTGTCCACCTGCTCCAGTCCCTTGATCGACTCAAATGTCCCGGGCGCATCCTTGGATCCGTAAAAATGTCGCGCCAGCGCGCGCTTGAGCGTGTAATCGACCAGCGTACTCTTTCCACTTCCAGAAACGCCGGTCACGCAGGTAAACAGCCCCAGCGGAAATTTTGCGCTGACCTTCTTCAGATTATTCGCCTCTGCGCCCTTCAGCTCAATCCAGCCCTTCGTCGGCGGCGTACGCACCTCCGGCACCTCGACCATTTTTTCGCCGCGCAGATAGTGCGCCGTCAGCGTATCGGCCTTCATCAGCTGATCGGTCGTTCCGGCAAAAACCACCTCGCCGCCGTGGCGTCCAGCGGCCGGGCCCATATCGACCACATAATCGGCGGTGCGGATCGTCTGCTCGTCGTGCTCCACCACAATCACCGTATTACCCAGATCGCGCAGCCCCTGCAGCGTATGAATCAGCCGATCATTATCACGCTGATGCAGCCCGATGCTCGGTTCGTCCAGCACATACACCACGCCGACGAGCCCGGCCCCAATCTGCGTGGCCAGCCGAATGCGTTGCGCCTCGCCGCCGGAGAGCGTTCCGCTCTCGCGGTCAAGCGTCAGATAATCGAGCCCCACATTCACCATAAAACCGAGGCGCGACCGAATCTCCTTGAGGATTTCCTTCGTAATCAGCGCCTCCTGCTCCGTCAGCGCCAACGACTCAAAAAAGACCTGCGCATCGGCCACCGAATCAGAAATCATTTCTCGGATATTCCGCCCGCTCACCGTACAGGCCAGCACCGACGGCTGGAGGCGTGCGCCGTTGCATTCCGGGCAGATGCGCCTGGTCATATACCCGCGCAGCCAATGGCTCATCGCCTCGCTCTCGTTGCTCTCCACCCGCTCCATCAGCATATTGAACACGCCGCGGAACGGCTTCGAGATGAGCCGTCGGCGCATATAATAATCGATCGGCACGTCGCCCGTTCCATAAAAGACCTGCTCCTGCACCTTACGCGGCAGCTCATCGAACGGCGTACGCGGATCCATCCCGTTCAGCACCGCCACTGCCTGCAGCAGCTTCTTATGATAAATAATCATTCGCTGACCGCCATAGCGCCACGGATGCACACACGACTCGATCGGAATCGATTTATCCGGCACCACCAAATCCTCATCGAACACCATCTGCGTGCCCAATCCATGACACGCCGGGCAGGCGCCGTACGGAGCGTTAAATGAAAAATGGCGGGCTTCCAGCTTATCAAAGCTGATTCCGCAATCAACGCAGGCATAGTGCTCCGAAAAAATGCGCTCCTCCCAGCCATCGCCAACCTCAATCAGCGCCGTCATCAAGCCGTCGCCCTGCCTCAGCGCCACCTCGACCGAATCGGTCATACGGCTGCGCACATCGTCTGAAATCATCAAGCGGTCCACCACCGCCTCGATCGTATGCTTATAGGTCTTCTTCAGCTTCGGCGCATTTTCAATCTCATACACCTCGCCGTCCACGCGCACGCGCACAAAACCCTGCTTGCGGATCTGCTCAAATACCTCCACGTGTTCGCCCTTGCGCCCCCGCACCAGCGGCGCCAACAGCATCAGCTTGGTGCGCTCCGGAAGCTGCATCAGCTGCTCTACCATCTCCTCCGCGCTCTGACTCGAAACCGGCTTGCCGCAGTGGTAACAATGCGCCTTTCCGATGCTTGCAAAAAGCAGGCGCAGATAGTCATAAATCTCCGTCGTGGTCGCCACAATCGAACGAGGATTCGCCCCGGCCGTTCGTTGTTCAATCGACACCGCCGGCGACAGCCCCTCAATGTAATCGACGTCCGGCTTCTGCAGCTGACCCAAAAACTGCCGCGCATACGCCGAAAGGCTCTCCACATACTTGCGCTGTCCCTCTGCATAAATCGTGTCAAACGCCAGCGACGACTTACCCGACCCGCTCAGGCCCGTCACCACCGTCAGCGCATCGCGCGGAATCTGCACATGCACATTTTTCAGGTTATGCTCCCGCGCCCCCGCCACCTTGATCCATTGCTTTTTCATAAACCGAGTTTCATTTTAATTTCTTTTTTTTACAGAAGAAAACCAGGATAACGAAGTTACGTGTTGGCTCCCGATAACATCAAACGGTGCAAGCCATCGACCAACGTCAACTCATGAAAATTCACCAACAACCCAACCGGAACATCCAACAACTTCATATCTGCTTTTTCGAATAGTGGATGCATCATCTCTTCTTCGTTCTCTTCGTTTCCTTCTGTAATATAAACACTCTCAACCAACCCCACCTTTGCAGCAGAAAACAACAAAGGTAATGAAGCTTTTGGTTTCTCGCATGCAGACTTCAAGCCAGATCATTTGTTAAGAAATTCAGAAGGAGTCCGGATCCGTATACCGTTCCATTCTTTGAGCGAAAGAAGGTGCTTGTCGCCGGACACAATGTAATCCGCCTTTGCCGCCAAAGCAGCTTCCAGAATCCGATCATCATCTGGATCGTTTTCCACCACGCAGAGATGCACATCAGGAGAAACAAGCAGAAAAGTCTCGGCAAAGGTCTCGACGATGACGGAAACCTGTTCCTGCGTAAGGCCGAACTTCGGACGAATCAACACATCCTTCACCTCCGCTAAGATATCAATGCTGACGGCGTTCTCAAAATGTCCCCGTGCAATCCGCTCGAGAATGCGCCGGGGAGGCCCATTAAAGAGAACCCCTGACACCAGCACATTGGTATCGCAGACCATTCTCATTGTCCGTTCCGTACGGCAGCGATCTCATCCTCAACATCCTTCTGCGTAATCCCCTGCTTTTCTCGTACAGCATCTCCCATTGAAAACAGGGCATCTAAGCGCCGTTGGCGCTGGACATATTGCCGGGCAGCCTCCCGCAAGAGCTCGGAACGACTTCGAGATTCGCGTTTGGCCTCTGTATCAATCTCTCCCAACAACGTATCCTGAAACGAAATATTCACGGTTACATTCATACCTAAATGACCTCCTGAAACAGCTGAATCATATACAAACATTGTATGCCCATGTCAACATCGGCTCTCTGATCCTTCACTTCGTTTTTCAACACAAAGCTCACGAAGACAACGTCCCAGCCGCTTCGTGAGCTTCTCTCCCTCGTGGTTTAATTAAATACTTTTCTTCCCGCGATAGTTAAAAACCTGTTCAAAGGCATACGATTCCGGGTCCGAATATGCATTCAGCGCCTCCAGAATCTTGTCCTGCAGATTCGTCGTCAAGCGCCGCCCTTTGCGCGCCTTCTGCACCTGCTTATGATTAATATAGCCCGGCGTACACGCCGCCACCAGATCATGATTCTTAATCCCCTTCTCCGTCATGATCGCATCCAGCGGCTGCACCCCAACATCCATTGAACTTTCTTCACTCATAGAATTCCTATTCCGTTCTCTCGTAACTTTTTCTTCATCGGCTCAAGCGTTTTTACGATTCCGTTTACGCGCACCAAGGTGTCGGTCAGGCACTCTGCCTTTTTGGGAAAGAGTCCGCAGACAAGCAGGGCGGTTTCGGCGTCGGGACACTCAATCACCTGAATCTTCTGGAATGCGACACGCCGGAAGGCATTACTCCAACCCAAAATCTGCTTCCGCACGTTGGCCGGAACGCCTGTCGCGCAGAACGCCTCCAGCACAGCAAGAATCTGATCGCCCGTCTGTTCGGAATTCAGTGCGCGCAGCACCGAGGCGCGGGTGATTTTAAAGAGCGCGCCCACCTGATTTCCGATTCGATCCGCAAAACGCGAAAACTCGCTCTCGGCCCCGGGATTCGGTGCGGTAAAAATGATTTCAAAATCGGGCTGAATCAGAATGCTGCCCTCGGCGACTTCGGCAGTATATTCAAATTCTTCGCGGGTTCCGATCAGATACGCGCCGGCGGGAGTGATAGAAAAGCGAATATCGCCCTGATCATCATAAGCCAGTTTTGCTCCGCCCAGCAGCAGCAACCGCTCATAAAGAAATCCGACCAGCACCTTGCGCCAGCGCTCTTCCCTGAACGCATCGCCGTCGATACCCTGCAGGCTTATATTTCTCAAGGGAATATTCGGATTCTGCAGCAGCGGATTATTGGATTCCGACTGCCAAAGAATGAACGCTTTCGCCTCGATCCATTCATCAACGGGACAGTACGCAAAGGCTTCGGCAACACGGTCTTCGAGGTTTATTTCTCCCCTTCCGACATGGCCTTGCGGACTGAAGGGAACAAAATCCAATTGATCCCACCCGCCCCACTTCCCGTCTGCAAAACGCCTTCGGGCGGCGCGCATATGATCGTGCAACGCCTTAAGCCGTTCGGCATCGCTCCCGGCGAGCCACGTACGCCCCTTTTTGAGCGCGACCCAATGTCGTTCCTTCTTACTTTCCCGGACGGAAACCATTTCCATATTCTTGAGCCAATTCCAGGCCTCATCGATTCGTCCCCAATATGGAGGCTCATACCCGCATTCGCTCGGAGGATCGTCCAACAACGTTTCAGCCAGCCGCGCCTCCTCTTTTTTGTAAAGACCGGATCCATCCGCCTTCAGGCGGAGCCCCTCACCGCCGGCCGCCACCAAAACCGCCGTCATATCGTGCAGCAGCAGCGGAACATCGTAAACGGCGAAGCCTTTCGGCAAGGCTCCCGCCTTCGGGGCCTGCGCTTTGGGGCGGTTCATTCGGTCGTGAATCATCGGCCAGACGCCCACCACGGGAAGCAGATCCTCGCCGGACAACGCGGGAAACAGCAGCATAAAAAGAAGGCCGGCGCGCAGCGCATCCACCGCCTCCGCAACACTGTCCGCATTCTCCAGCAGCGCCGCAAGCGGAAGCGGGTTTTCGCCGGAGAGCATTCTTTCCACCCAGCGCCGCAGCAGGCGAAAACCTTCATCGCTCAGCCGAGGTCGATTATAGCCACCAACGGTTCGCCCATCCCATTCAAAGGCAGAACCGCAGTTAAGGAACGCCTTGAGCCAACTCGCATCAACCACCCCCTTCGCCACCGCCGATGATACTGAAGAGGTGCCACGGCAATAACGAGAAATTGAGAGACCGGGCAGATCGTTGCACTCGTACGAATTCAGGTGGTCAGAAACATAATCCACCGACAGCGTGGGACTCTTCTGATCAAAATGCCGGTGCCGATTCATAGAACGCACCAGATTGCGGAATGGACGGATCGACTCCATCAGCCGCATTTTGTCCGACTCCATAAAACCCGCATCCATCAGCGCCTTTCTCGCCTCCGCAGAAAAAACCTTCGGATCGACTTTCAAATCCGATCCGATATGCTCCAGAAAGAGTCGCCTCGTTTCAACCGGCAGCTGTTCCCATTTCCCAAACCAGTCGAATGGATTAAGCCGCATATCCTTCCAAATCTTCATTAAAGCTCTCCGTCGTGTGAAATGTGGTATTCATAGCCCTGCTCGCAGAGAAAAAGCTGGCGGTTCATTGCAAACTCCTGCTCCGTCGTTTCATGGCTGACCAACGAATAAAAGTGCGCTTGGTTCGCCCCCGGTTTCGGGCGCAGAATACGCCCCAGCCGTTGGGCCTCCTCCTGTCGCGACCCAAACGTGCCGGAAACCTGAATCGCCACCGCCGCATCCGGAAGGTCCACCGAAAAATTGGCAATTTTTGAACAGATCAGCACCTTGGAGCGACCCGCCCGAAAATCGTCAAAAACAGCTTCGCGCCGCGCTTGCCCCGTCGAACCCGTCAACACGGGAACACCGAGGTCCTTCGCCAGCCCTTTGAGCTGATCGACATACATACCCAGAATCAGAATCCGTTCGCCCGCGTGACGCTCCAGCAACCGCTGCACCAGCTCCAGTTTGCGCGGATTTTCCGAGGCAATCCTGAACTTGGCCCGCTTCGACGCCACGGCATATTCCATGCGCAACGACGAATCCATCGTAACCCGAATCTCCTCGCAGCGGGCCTTTGCGATCCAGCCCTGCCGCTCCAGAATCTTCCACGGAACGTCATACCGCTTGGGACCAATCAGCGCAAATACATCGTCCTCGTGCCCATCCTCGCGCACCAGCGTCGCCGTAAGCCCAAGGCGCCGCCGCGCCTGAATCGAAGCGGTCACCTGAAAAATCGGCGCGGGCAGCATGTGAACCTCGTCATAAATCACCAGCCCCCAGTCGCGCTCATCAAACAGCTTCAAATGCTTAAACGGCGCATCGCGGTTTTCGCGGTGCGTCAGGATCTGATAGGTCGTCACCGTGATCGGCCGAATATCCTTCCGCCGCCCCGAATATTCGCCGATCTGATCTTCGCGGATCGTCGTCTTATCCAGAATCTCATCAATCCACTGGCGCACCGCCGTCACATTCGTCGCCAGAATAAGCGTCGAAGCCTGCCGACGGTTAATGCAGTCCATACCGACAATCGTCTTACCCGCGCCGCACGGCAGCACCACCACGCCCGACCCCGCCGCACAGAACGCATCCGCCGCATCCGTCTGATACCGGCGCGGCGCAAACAGTCCGCCCGACCGCATCTCCTGCCGCAGCTTTAACTGCAGACCATCGCCGTCGCAATAACCCGCGCGGTCGTCCACCGGATAGCCGAACTTAATGAGCACCAGCTTCAGGCGACCTCGGAACAGCGGGCGCACCCGGAAACAGCCCGGCCCCGTCCGCTCGAGCAATTCCGCCGCCTCCTTATGGCGAACCAGCTCCTCGCACAGTGCCAGATCCTCCGAAACCAGCCGAAGCCAACCCTCATCCGCCGACTCCAGCACCAGCCGCCCGTAACGCCGCGCAAAATCGTGCACCTCCGTCAGCACATGCTCCGGCGGCGGATATTTTGAGAACGACACCAGCACCTCAACAATCGCCTCCGCCGCATGGCCCGCTGCACAGGCGTTCCAGACTGAAAGCGGCGTGATCCGATAGGTATGAATGTGCTCCGGCGACTTTTCCAACTCGGCAAAAACCGCCAGCGCGTCGCGCGCCTCGCCGTAGCGTGGATTATCCACCTCCAGCAGAATGGCCCGGTCGCTCTGAATAATCAGTGGATTGGACGGATCATAATTCACGGCAGCAGAATCCCCATTTTACGCAGCCCGCCCTGAAACTTTTTCAGGTTTTTCGCACGGACAAACACTACCGCACCGTTTCGACCCAGCACGGTCGGCGCAATCGACTGATCGCTCGCCACAAGCGCGGCCGTCGATTCTTCGTCAAACGCAACCGCTACGGCCTCCTCCCGCCCGGAGACTTTACCAGCGCGCGCTACCGTTTCTCGAATCAGCCGAAGCACCGGCTCAGGAATCGACGTCGCGCTGCCCGCCTCCAGTACCGACAGAATATCCGCTTCACTATCGCCATTTTCCAGTGCTGCAAAAATCGTCCGCCGATCCATCTTCCAGACCGCATCCGACACCTTTTTCGCAAAGCGTTCAAGCTGCGCGGCATCAGCGACGGAAAAGCCCGCCGGATCAACCACGGCAATTTCATGGTTCGGCAGCACCTTAAACAACTTCCTCTGCTCCGCAGCGGGCGGCTCATAAAGCGTCTCCCCCTCGCCCAGACAAAACCGCCCCAGCGGGGTCAGACGAATGTACACAATCCCGTCGTAGCGCGTCAGTCCACCGGCGCCATCCAAGCCCCAAGTGCGCCCCAGATCCGAACGTTGGGCATCCGCTTCCCGATGCAGCAAATCCACCAACCCAAGCGTCGCCAGCGACTCGCAGACCAACTGCCGAAAATAGACCTTCCCAATCTTCCACTCAGCGTCATAAAGCGCCCCGTATTGCCGATCGCAAATATACAGCGCCCACCCCTCCAGCACCACCCGGCAGTCCCCGCCTTCCGCCATGAAAAAAGAATAGGCATCATCCATCGAAACCCATTCGTTCACGGGAAACCGACCCAACTCATTCAGAACATCCATGCGGCGGGCCGGTGCCGGATTCCAGTTCCGGCGCGCAGCCCTGCCCCGAAACCCTTTGATCTCCGAAACCTGCAGGATTTCGTCAAACGTATCATCGAACTTCAGTTCCGAAATCCCCCGTTTAAAAGCCTCCGCCGAAAAATCCTCCAGCAGCGCCTTCCCCGTCGGCGTCAACCCAAACTTTCCGGCGCGGAACCGCGCCCAACCGCACTGCTGCAGCAACACAGGCCAGATAAACGAACGATTCGGGCCGCGTTTATCCTCGGGAAAAACCAGTGCCGTTGACGCCGCCTTTATCGCCGCCGCTGTCGGCAACCCTGTCTTTTCCGAAACGTTCATCTTGCCCGCCCCTGCGAGCTGAAGCATTCGCTTCAGCTCGGGAAACGCCAGTGCTTCCGATTCAAACAACTTAAGATCATCCATGTCAGGACAACTCGTCGTTACGCTCAACGCCTCCGACTTGGGAAGATGCGTCATCAATGCCTCCCGGACATCCTCCAGCAATAAATATTCGCCGGGGTACTCTCGAGAGATAAACAACTGACTGTACTGAATAGAGGCGTCAGATCGATCGCGCAAATCGTACCCAAAGCGAAACGTCAATCCATGCCTCGCCTTCAACCGCTCCGGAAAAACTTCATCCTGATCCTCATGAACACAATCCGAAAGCATCACCCGCTCCGCCTCACTCATACGATCCAGAATTTCCAGCGGCTCATTCAGCCAGATACGGTTCAGCTCCGCCACCATTTCCGCCTTGCGAGTAGGGCACTTTCGCTTCAGTTCTCGAAAAACCCGTTGCAAAACACTCGTCGTAAATCCATTAATCCGCTCGATAAACTTCATTTTTCTCCACCAAAATATCCACTTCCGCCATAATCAAATCCACGCTTATCAGCGACGACAACTTCATCAGCAACTGCTTCTTATCAAACATCCCCTTCACGTAATAGGGAATATGCGTACGGAACTGAATACAAGCCGCCTCTTCCGGCGTGTAGCGTTTTACACGCACAGGACTGGCCTTCTGTTTGAATTCGTTTAACTCCACCAACCGACGCAGATGCTCCGCCATCAGATCGCGCCATTTTGAAAGCCTGCAGGATGCAGGCGGTACGACTGTATCGCCCGCATCTTGCCGGCCCTGTCTGATCTCCTCAAAAATCCACGGATTTCCGATCGCCCCGCGACCGATCATTACGCCGTCAACCCCCGAAACCTGAACCATTCGCTGTGCGTCCGCTGCGGATACTACGCCGCCGTTACCAATGACCGGGATCGACAGTGCCCGCTTCATTTCTCCCAGCGTTTCCCAGTCGGGATCGCCGCCATGAAAGTCTTTCGCCAAGCGTGCGTGTACCGCAATCAGGTCCGCGCCGCTCTGCTCCACCACGTGCGCAATCTCCAGATGATCCGCCGTATCCCGATTAAACCCAATCCGCGTCTTGACCGACACCGGGAGCGAAACCGCCGACCTTACCGTCTCAATAATTCGCCCCATCAGCGGCAGATCCTTCAGCAGCGCCGCGCCCGCCCCGCGTGAAACCACCTTCTTCACCGGGCAGCCGCAGTTCAGATCAATCCAGTCAAAGCGACCATCCTGCTCAATCATCCTCGCCGCCTCGGCCATCCGGTGCGGGTCCGCCCCGAAAATATGCGCGGCAATCGGATGTTCGTTCCACGGCAGATCCAGCACCTCGCTGAACGTTTTTCCGCCGTCTCGGCTCAACCCCTCTGAGCTCGCCAACTCCGTATACACCGCGCCGGCGCCCTGCTCCAGACAGAGCGTACGCATCGCGGCATCTGTATAGCCCGCCATCGGCGCCAGCAGCACCGGAAAATCAATTTCAACCGATCCGAATTTGAGAGGTAATAAATGCATATCGTTTCACAAAGCTGGTCGTTCCGCCGACAGGCGGTTTTTTGAAGCTGCAAGTTTAAACCGACTGACGGCCGAACTGCAAAATAATCCTCCTGAGCATTTCGCGCCGTACCATTTGAGGGCGGCATACGCGAGAGCGGATAGACCTTCTATTTCGAGAAAAGCCGATCCCGCTAAAAAGAAACGGAGAGTTCTTTACCAGAACTCTCCGTATACTTCAAGAATGGTGCACCCGAATGGAGTCGAACCATCACGCCATTGCTGGCACAAGAACCTGAATCTTGCGTGTCTACCAATTTCACCACGGGTGCGATGAAGGGCGTAATGTATATATCCACCCCAGGAGAGTCAACGGCCTAATTCCAAAAAAACATGTTGGGCAAAATGCCCGGAAAATCAGCTGAAAAATGCATTTCCCAGCGCCTGCACCGCGCGCTTTCGGTCCGATTCTTTCACGGCAAACATCATACTGATTTCGGAGGCTCCTTGATTAATCATTTCAATATTCACCCCGGCAGCGCTCAATGCGCCGGTGGCGCGGCCGGCCATGCCGACGGCATAGTACATACCCTCTCCCACGACCATCAGCAGGGAAAGACCGTGCTCGACCGTCACGTTATCCGGATTCAGTTCGCGAGTAATCCGATCCACCACAACAGTTTCTTTTTCGGCTCCCAGTTCTGAGGACTTAAGGATCACTGACATATTATCAATCCCTGACGGCGTATGCTCATAGGAAATATCCTCCTCCTCTAGAATCTGGAGGAGGCGACGCCCAAAACCGATTTCACGGTTCATCATATATTTATCGATGTAGATAGAGCAGAAGCCATCCGCGCTGGAAATCCCGGTCACTTCGGATTCGCCATACTCCCGATTCGGAACAATCAGGGTGCCCGGCAGCTCCGGTCGATTCGTGTTTTTGATGCAGATCGGAATTTCGGCTCTCACCGCGGGAATAATGGCCTCGTCGTGAAAGACCCCGAAGCCCGCGTAAGAAAGCTCTCGCATTTCGCGGAAGGTCATCACTTCAATTGCGGGCGCACTGGGCATAATGCGCGGGTCCATGGCGTACACCGAATCGACATCGGTAAAGTTTTCATAGACATCGGCCTTAACCGCTGCCGCCAGAATGGCTCCGGTAATATCCGATCCGCCGCGGGGAAACGTAGCGACCTCACCCGCCTGTGTGCAGCCGAAGAAGCCGGGAAAGATTACGATGCGCGACTCCTCTTTAAGTGCGGCCAAGCGCTCGTACGATTCGGGAAGCACTTCGGCATTTCCAAACTCATCGCTCAGCAGCATTCCTGCTTCGCCGGGGTTTACATAGACCGCCGGATATCCCCTCTTCGTAAAGGCTTCTGCAATAATTTTAGCGCTGTTATCCTCCCCGGAAGCCTTCATCAAATCCATAAACTGAAGAAAATTTTCTCCGCACGCATCAATGCGGGAACGCAGGTCAGCTTCAATCTGACTCACCACGGCTTCGGGTAAATCTAAATCGCGCTGAATCTCCGCATACCGGTTTACAACCGCCATCAGCGGCGCTTCATAGTCCCGTCCCTCGATTACCGTGTCGGCCAACGCAATGAGGAGATCGGTCACCTTCGTATCACCGCCGGAGCGTTTTCCCGGCGCCGAAACCACCACAATACGGCGATCAGCATCCGACGTCACAATATCAACAATCTTAGAAATCTGCCCTGCATCTGCGACGGACGAACCGCCGAATTTTACAACTTTCATCCCCATTCCCTCACCTAGTACTGCGAACCATACTGCACATTAACTGCCTAGAAAAAAGCGACTTCCCTACCCGGACGGCTTCTATTCAAAATCTTCCAAACGCATACGAACGGGTACATGGCGCGAAACAGCCAGAGCTGAAATCTCATCCATTGCCGCTGAAAACTCCGACTCCTTTGCCTCCTGCGTCAGAATTACAACCGGAGCATATCCCGCCGCGTGCCGTTCTTTCTGAACCACCGACGCAATACTGATATTATGCTTCCCAAAGATGGTCATTACCTGCGCCATCGCTCCCGGTTTGTCTTCCAGCGAAAGGCGGACATAGCAACGTTTTTCAATATTATCCGCCGAACAGTAGGTCAGCGAATCGCGCTGAAGCATCATCGTAACGCTTACCGGTACGCCGACATCATTCAGCTTATCTGCCGCAGCTTCCATGATATCGCCGATTACCGCGCTGCCCGTCGGAAGGCGTCCGGCTCCGCGACCGTAATACATCGTCTCGCCCACGATATCGCCCTTTACAAAGACCGCATTAAACGAATCGGAAACCGAGGCAATCATATGCTCCTTCGGCACCAGCGTCGGCTCCACCGAAAGCTCCACTTCACCGGCATTGTCTTTAATGATCGCCAACAGCTTTATGCGGTAGCCCAGCTCCTCCGCATTCGCAATTTCTGAAGCCGACATCCCGCGGATGCCCTTTGTCGAGCAGGCACTCATGGGCACGGGTGCACCGTACGCCATAGAGGCCAAAATGACGGCCTTGTGCGCGGTGTCGATCCCATCAATGTCCAGATCCGGCGGCGTCTCGGCATAACCCAACTGCTGCGCATCGGCCAGAATCTCAGCAAAGGGAAGGCCCTCGCGTTCCATACGCGTCAGAATATAGTTACAGGTACCGTTCAGAATCCCGAAAATGCTTTCAATGCGGTTACCGATCAACCCGGCACGCTGGGAACGAAGAATTGGAATCCCGCCTCCCACGGAGGCTTCATAATAAATTCCCGTGTTGTTTTCCTGTGCGGTCCGATAAATCTCTTTACCGTGATCCGCCAGCAGCGCCTTATTCGCCGTAATCACCCGTTTCCCCTGTCTCAACGCTTCAAGCGTAAAGGTACGCGCAAGGGTCGTTCCTCCGATCAGTTCAACAATCAGATCGATCTCGGGATCATTGATCACCGCCAGCGCATCCGTGGTTAAAACGCCGTCAGGAATCACCAATCCCCGATCCGTCTGGATATCGAGATCTGCAATTTTTGCCACCCTCGGAACAATGCCGGTTCGTTCCGCCATCAGCGCCCCGTTTTTCTGTATACCTTCCACCACGCCGGCCCCGACCGTACCGAACCCAAGAATACCGATTTTGATCTCTCTCATATTACTTCCTGTCGTAAAAAATGAAGCGCAACCATAGAGGTTTGCCTTTCCGACTCAAGCCAAATCCCAACAGGAGATGGTGCCCTAAATAATAAAAAACACCCCGGCCATACGGCCGGAGCGGTTTCATCAAACAAAACTCAAAAACGGAAGCCTACTCACCACTCTTCACCGGTGTTGGGTGCACGCGAACGCATTTATCATCAATCCAGGCGTTCACCGGCAATTGTTCCAATTGATCCAAATATTTATACAGCCACTCGCTCGTCGTATTATACGCAACAACATCTCCATTTTCATCACGAACCAAAACGAGCATATCACTATACTCCTCACCACGTAAATACTCTGGGGTACTTGATCCTGCCTTTGGCAAATCATACTTTACTATGGTGTATACATCATCACTTACGTGCTCATACTTAAACTTTTTTTCTTCATTAAGTCTGAACGCACTGCTTTTGAAGTGCGCAATAATGTGTTTCTTCTTGGGGTCATACCGTTGCTTGGTTAGGGCATAAACCTCCAAAAACAGGTCATGATTATAGAGTTGCTTTCCCTCTTGAATCACTTCAGCTCCAAAGGTGGCTTCCGTGATATAAATCGGGTTGTTTTCATGTGACCCCCCGTTATCGTCAAACCACGTCTCTGCAACATACATTTTTGTTTTAAGTGAATTTCGATATCCGATTTTCAGCTTCGGCGGATTCTTGTACTCCAAATAAATCCGATCCTGATCAGACAATTGGCTTACTGGAACCGTAATGATCTGACCATTCGCCGCACGAATCCTTACCGAATCGCCGGATCCGGATACACTCGCATATTCCCCTTCAAACGTTTCTCCGCTTACAGACGTCCACGTCCGAATCTCTTTTTCTGGTTTAGATTTACTCTGGGCCATACTCGGAACATTTCCCCCGACCGCCACACACATCAAAAAAACAACTATGAATAGATTCTTCTTCATCATTTATTCCTTAATACAGTTTATGATTCATAAGGTTGACACTTGAACAGCACTATTCAACAATAAAAAAGTTAGTGATACTCGTAACGTTAAAATCATCCTCAATCATATTGAGTATGATACTATCTTGAGTATCCCACGAAAGTGGAGCCGTCGCAAACAGAGGCCATATCGGCATTCCCCGGTCATTTTTCTCGTAATATTCGCCCTGAATCTCCACCATTAGAACCGAATAAAATTCGCCTCCCGGTCCTTCTCCGGCGACGGCGTCAAAATCATATTTTTTCCCCGGTTCCAGCGTAATCCAATCGCTGCCCATCAACGTATTCTGCGTGTCGCAAATCCAATACCTCCCATCATTGGCTCGCTGAGTTGTACTGCTCCCGGGGGCACCGCCCTGAAAATTCTCACAGATTTTATAGGCGGACATAGCAGACCACGGCGAGTTGGCCGCCAGCACCACTTCCTTATTAATCGCCACCGTCAACACGTCATCGCTCGCGCCCCAAAGACGGAACGTAACCCCGTCCTTATGCGTAATTTTTGCGCGATAATGCGCCGCCCAGCGGCTGGCGTTTGACAGATAATCAGACTCCCCGAAAGAGAGCGGACCCGCAATGGACATCACCTTGGGAATGGCGACACATTGAGCATACAGCTTCCCTGCAGAACGGTAATATTTCTTCAACATGTTGATATCAAAACCATTTTCCACAAATTCACGAATAATATTAAAATATTCCATTTCAGATATTTGTCGTTTCGCCCCACTGCGGGCTCGTCCTAAACTATAGAAGGTAACCTCTAAATCATTTCCGGTCGTTACTTCAGTGCCAAACAGGTAGGTTCCTCCGGGACCGGGCAATCCAAAGGAACTGTTGCCCATTCCGCCCATTCCGCCCATCAGACCCTCCCCGGTTCCTGTCAGGTCAGGAATGGAAATTTCCGGCATTTTGGCCATTTTCACCTTCGCCACAATGCGCGATGCCGGCGCGGGTGTGGAACTTCTCTTGACCTTCACAATCGGCTTTTTAAGACTCATCTTCGGTCGTTCCGGCGGCGGCGG
>JAAYDL010000195.1 GCA_012729265.1 Lentisphaerota bacterium
ACCGAGCTGTAACACGGCACACCCAACCTATCTATGGGGATAGTATGCTCCCCTCGCCGATGTTTCAATTCTTTTTATCGGCATCTTTTCAAGGAATCGAGGATTTTGGTCGTGGAATTTCAACATCGGGATGAGTTTTGGCGGGTTACGCTTTCGATTTTCTTGGATAAGGGTGCGGTTTTCTGTGCTGAGGCACAAGCGGGCAAGCGGAGGAGATTGAAGCGCAGCAGGGGCCTGTGACGCGGCCGCCAAGATGGCTGCGGTACAGGAGCAGGGCCGCCAAGATGGCTGCGGTACAAGGAGCAGGGCTGCCGAGATGGCGGCGGTACGGGGGAAAGTAGCGCCGCCGCTATGCCGGTGGCGTTTTTGGGAAATGACCGAATGTGCATGAGCCAGCGCGTAGCGCAGGCTGTACGGGTTAGCTTGTCTGAAGATTTGTTTACAACGAATGCAGGAAAAACAACGAATGGAAATCATTATGCCCCAAAATCATTATGCCTGAGATAAAACCTCCGAGTCCTCTGTGTTCTCCAGCGAAGCGGGTGGTGAACATTTTGACCGCAAAGAAAACAAGACGCAACGCGCAGAAGGGCATGAGACAGGATAATTTTGGGGCAGAATAATTTGAGCAGTCAGGAGCTGAACTCGATTTGATTGCGAAGCGTTGAGTTGAATACCCCGCAGCCTGCAGCGGGAGGTTTTTGAGCGAATGAAACCGCAAGGTTTCGGAATTCAACTTGATTGATCCGCTCGGTTCAGGAATATTGCGCCTTCCCAAACAAGGAGAGTTTTTAATGATTAAGGCATGCGATTTGAAGAAGACGTCTGTCGTGGATATCGACGGAACGCCGCACTGTATTGAAAGCATTTCCCAGCAGGCACCGACCGCGCGCGGCGGCAATACGCTCTATAAGGTGCGGTTTCGCAACGTTTCGACCAAGGCGAAGGTGGATAAGACCTTTCACGGTGACGATGTGCTGCAGGAAACCACCTATGAAACGACCGAGGTGCAGTACCTGTATCAGAACGGCGATCGCTACGCCTTTATGGATCTCGAAAGCTATGAACAGTTTGAGCTGGTGAAAGACGATGTTGAGGAGTGTTTGCCGTTCCTCATTGAAGATATGGAAGGCATCACCGCGCTGACTTCTGGGGGCAAGGTGCTGGCGCTGAACATGCCCGACGTGGTGGAACTTGAGATTGTTGAATGCCCGCCGGCGATGAAGGGCGCGTCCGCCACATCGCGCAACAAACCCGCCACACTGACCACGGGCCTCATTGTTCTGGTTCCTGAATATATTGAGCAGGGGGAAATCGTAAAGGTGGATACTCGCGAGCGCAAATATCTCTCGCGTGCATAACGGGTAATGAGCGTCAGCCGTCCAACGCTGGTTTTAGCTCCGATGCGCGGCGTTACAACGCTGTACTATCGACAAGCCTTTGTTCAGCATTTTGCGGGGCTGGACTGCGTTATGGCGCCGTTTATTCCGACGGTCAGCGCGGAGCGGATTAATCCCAAGCTGCTCAAAGAGGTCCTGCCGGAAAACAACGGGGATCTTCCGCTCATTCCGCAGCTGATCAGCAATAATGCCGATGACTTTGTGCAGATGGCCGTTGCTCTGGCGGATTTGGGCTATGACGAGGTCAACCTGAATATGGGATGTCCGCACAAGCCGATCCGTAAAAAGCGGCGCGGCTCCGGGCTGCTGCCGCATCCCGATCTCGTCGAAGCGCTGCTCGACCCCATTTGCGCCCGCAGTCCGATCAAGGTTTCGGTAAAGGTGCGCCTCGGCGTTGCCGATAAGTCCGAGCTGCTGAAGCTGGTGCCAGTGTTAAACCGGTTTCCACTGAGCGAAATCATTGTTCATCCACGCACGGCGGAGCAGATGTATGACGGCTCGGTGGATCTCGATGCCTTTGCCGAAGTGGTTGCCGCGCTCACGCTGCCGGTGTGTTACAACGGCGACATCGGCTCTCTCGCCTTTTACCAAAACGTACAGCACCGTTTCCCCGCCATCCATCGCTTTATGCTCGGCCGCGGCCTGCTCGCCAATCCGTTTTTGTGCGAGGAGATCAAAGGCATTGACTCGTCAGTGGAGCACATTCAGCGCATCACCGCCTTTCATGACGACTTGGTCGGGCGCTATGAGGCCGTTCTGCACGGCGACTATTCTGTGCTGGGAAAAATGAAAGAGTTCTGGATCTACCAAACCCGCCACCTTTCCAATGGGAGCAAAATGTTCAAAAAACTCAAAAAAGCCCAGCGCCTCTCCACCTACAAAGAAATTGTCTGCGAGTTTCTCTCCGCCGCTGAATGGGTTCGGCCTGTTTGAGAGTCACCGATAGTGCCGCAGTTTTTCGACGATCCATTTCGTGTTCGAGTTCCTTGCTTGATATGCGCAGGCAGCAGTTAATCCAATGGATGTAATACGGAAGGGGACCGCAAATTGACGCTAATAAACGCTAATATTCAATGGGTTGCAAAAGATATGTGACTCACCCCGAATGGTGAAAAGACAGCCATTCGAATACCTATAAGGGCATGGACCTGACACGGAGCAACGCACAATCTATCGTGTTGGAGTCTGATTCCCGTGCAGGTCATACCAAGCGTTGTGCATACATAAAACAAACTTGCGCACGTATCCCATTTGTGGTACGCCACCGTTTGTCAACAGGAGATAATGCGATGAGTAAAACAGCAATGGTTCGTGCGAGAGTTGAGCCCAATTTAAAAGAACATGCGGAATCTGTTTTTCAGCGCCTTGGTCTAAATGCAACCCAGGCAATTACCCTGTTTTATAAACAGGTGGAATTGAGAGAAGGCCTTCCCTTTGAAGTCGCGATCCCTACCCCCACCACAGCTAAAACATTTGAAGCAACCGATGCGGGAAAGGATCTAATTGTCTGTAAGGATGCGGATGACATGTTTGAAAAGTTGGGGATCTGATGTATACCCCAATTTATACAAAGCAGTTCAATAAAGATGTGAAACGATGTCAGCGTCGCGGGAAGAATTTTGAGAAATTCAAAATCATCGTCCGCACTCTATTGTCTGGCGAACCTCTTGATCCAATCCACCGTGATCATAAATTGACAGGAAACTATGTTGGACGGAGAGAATGTCACATGGAAGCCGATTGGTTGCTGGTCTACAAATACGAGGGAGAAAACATCGTTTTTGAAAAAACTTTGGATTAAAAGGGTTGCAACACCCCCAAGCCATCTGCAAAATGCATTTCTGTTATATCTAACCGGAAATTAGGACAACCCACTCATTAAACGTTAGCGATGATGAAGAAGATAATCATAGTGATGATGATCGCGGTTGCTGCGGGTTGCGTCAGCACACATCAACCTGGCGGCCCCTACTATTTCAAATGGGGATTGGACTATCGGGGCTATCGCCCAACAGGTGAGATCACAAAATCGGAAGCTAGCGAAATCTCTGCCGAGGGTTATGCGTACTACATTACATATTTTGGTACTGACGGGAAACCAGACAGGATGTTCAAGGTGTATCAAGGTTCGACCAACTTGATCTACCGAGCTGAAAAAGAGAAAGACTAGCTTCGCTAACAAGAAATTCCAGACTATTGTCGCATACGCGCCAAAGTCTGAATTTGGACGTTCGGTATGTGAAAATGAAACGATTAATACCCATTCTAGCAGCCTGTCGGGCTTGAATATATATTGATAATTATGTGTAATATTGGATCAGTCTGTGTCACTATATCCTCATCTTAACCAAAGGATACCATGGCTGCCCGATTCAAAAACCTCGACCGCAA
>JAAYDL010000196.1 GCA_012729265.1 Lentisphaerota bacterium
CCCAGTTCAAGTATTATTTTGATATTTCTCATATTAAGTAAAAATCACTTCACTGATATGCTTAGATATTGCGTAAATAAAGGGATTCTATGCCTCTTGTGTGCTGTAAAATATGCACTGTATTTGTCGAAAAAGTTCTATCGATCTATGCACATAGGGCTCTTGAGCCCTACTCGCAAAAAGAATCAGAGATCTCAACGATCAAAAGCGAATGCTTTCAGGCGAAAAGGAGCCAAGCCGTTCGATTAAGGTGGTTATGCAGCGTTGATTCATCGTGTGAATTTGAATAGGGTGGGCCGCAAACGCAGGATGGAAGTAATACAGATGGGTTTTCGAGAAGGAAAAAAGGGGCGTACGGTGAATGTTCAACTCAATGAACGATGGATCAGCGTGGCGGATGGAATGACGTTGTTTGCTCTGCGTGATCAGGAAAAGCCGGGAGCGGATGTATTGATTTTTAACGGCGCCGTAATGGCGGATGATGTGGTGCTGAAGGAGGGGGATTGCGTGACACTGATTCGGCGGGGTGAAATACCGCCGGCGGAGGAGCTCGAGGCTTTGCTTGTGGCACGGCATACGCCGGGGGTGCATGAGCGGATTAAACAGTCGGTCGTCGGCATTGCCGGGCTGGGCGGGCTGGGTTCTGCGATTGCCGTGGCGCTGGCGCGCATTGGCATCGGTAAGTTGATTCTGGTGGATTTTGATGTGGTGGAGCCGAGTAATCTCAACCGGCAGCAATATTTTATCGACCAAATCGGGCAAACAAAGGCGTCGGCGATGGAGGAAAACCTGCGGCGCATTAATCCTTATGTGCAGGTTGAAGCGCAATGCGTTCGGGTAACGGCTGAAAATAGCATGGAGCTGTTTGGAGCGGTAGATGTGTTGGTCGAAGCTTTTGACCGAGCAGACCAGAAGGCGATGCTGTTGCAGTCGTTTCTGCGGAAGCCGATTGTGGCGGCCTCCGGTGTGGCGGGCTACGGCACCGGAGAAAGCATTGGGGTGCGTAAAATGGGAAGGCGAACGTTTGTTGTCGGCGATCTCGAAACGGGCGCTGCGCCCGGCTGTGGTCTGATGGCGCCGCGGGTCGGTATTGCTGCCCACATGCAGGCCAATCTGGTGCTGCGTATTCTGCTGGGGGAAGAGCATACGGAATCGGAATAATGGAAAAATTTCCGCCTTGCTCAGCGTGATGAAACAAAAACGTTCTGGCTCTCCGCTCCAATTTGAGTCATAAAATCATGGCACAATCAGAAGAGGAAAGCGCATGAGTGAATTAATGGATAAAATCTGCCTCTGCATTGAACGAGGCAAAGTCGATAAAAAGGCTCCCTATCCGCCGGATATGATGAACCAGGATGGGGCCGATGAATATGCCAGAGAGGCCATCAAAGCGGGAGAATCTCCCGATAATATCCTCGCAGCCTGCAATACCGCGATGGAGCGGATCGGTGACAAGTTTAGCCGAAATGAAGTGTTTGTGCCGGAGCTGCTCATGGCGGCCCGTGCCATGAACGGCGTGATGGAGCACCTGAAGCCGTTTTTCCAAGCAGGCAATATCAAGACCAAGGGAACCTTCGTGCTGGGTACCGTAGCGGGCGACCTGCACGACATCGGAAAGAATCTGGTCTCGATGGTGGTCGAAGGAAACGGATGGAAGGTGGTCGACCTTGGCGTGGACGTGAAAACCGACAAGTTTCTAAAAGCCATCGAGGAGCATCCGGGGTGCGCGGTCGGCCTGAGCGCCCTCTTGACCACCACCATGGCCAACATGGCCGCGACCGTGAAGCGCATCAAGGAGCTGCATGCCGACACCGTGGTGATCGTGGGCGGGGCGCCGCTGAGCCACAAGGCGGCGAAAGAGATGGGTGCGGACGGATATGCTGCCAATCCGCAGGAGACCGTACGCATACTGAACTCTCTGGTGGGTTGAGCGGAGAAGGAGAATACCATGGGAAAACTACTGGATATATTGGCGAAAAAACAGGTCCTGGTTTCAGACGGAGCTTGGGGAACCTTCCTTTACCAGCGCGGGTTGGAAGCCGGCGACTGCCCGGAACTGTGGAACGACACCCATCGCAGCGATGTCCTGGCCATCGCCCGCAGCTATGTCGAGGCGGGCGCCGACCTGATCCTGACCAACAGTTTCGGCGGCAGTCCCATCAAGCTGAGCCACTACGGCTTGGCCGACCGGGCGGAGGAATTGAACCGGAAAGCGGCGGAAATATCGCGCGAAGCCGCCGGATCGGATTGCCTTGTTGCAGGATCCATTGGACCGACTGGTGAAATGCTGATGATGGGAAATGTCTCGGAACAGCAGGTTTTCGACGGCTTCCTGTTGCAGGCGCAGGCCTTAAAGGCCGGAGGAGCGGATGCGCTGGTAGTGGAAACCATGTCCGCCATCGACGAGGCGGCCCTGGCCGTCAAGGCCGCATTGTCCACGGGTCTGGATGTAGCCTGTACCTTCACTTTTGACCGGACGGTCGATAACAATTTCAAGACCATGATGGGGGTATCCGTGGAAAGCATGGTGGAAGCCATGGCCTCGGCAGGCGCCCACATTATTGGAAGCAACTGCGGCAACGGGTTCGACCAGATGATCGAAATCGTGACCCGGATCCGGGCGACCGGAACCCGGCTCCCCGTGCTGATCCACGCCAATGCCGGGTTGCCCGACATACGCGACGGCCAGACGATCTTCCCCGAATCGCCGGAATCGATGGCGGGCAAGGTCGATGCGCTGCTGGCTGCAGGCGCCGACATTATCGGCGGTTGCTGTGGAACGACCCCGGAGCATATCCGCCTTATCGCACAAGCCGTTCGTCAACGCGCATGAACCCGTTGCTTTCAGAGCATTTACTCACAGAGGGCGGCGTTATCCTCGATCTCCCGTCCAATGTGGTTTCTCTGGATGCTGTAGCGCTGACCCGGGCGCTCGGATACCGCGATGCATCGCCGCCCGCTGGCATGTCGGAGCTGATTTCATCGACCGCAGAGGAAATTTTCAACCTGTGCGAATTTCGGGCGGGCTATCGTCTCTTTGAGCTGGAGGCATTAGAAGCAGATGGAATACGGATTGGGGGCCAATACTTCCGGACGGGGCCCATTATTTCCCGCCAGTTGGAAGGTGCCGAACAGGCTGCGGTGATGGTTTGCACGATTGGTGCCGCTCCAGAGGCGCGGTCCGCTCAGATGATAAAGGAAAAGGAACCTGTTCTGGGGTTCATTGCCGATACGGCAGCATCGGTGCTGGCGGAACAGGCGGCGGAAACGGTCCACCAGCATCTGGCGCTCAAGCTCGCGGCGGAGGGACTCGGCGTGACCAACCGCTTCAGCCCGGGCTACTGCGGCTGGGACGTCCAGGAGCAGCACAAACTTTTCCGGCTTTTACCGGAGGCGTTTTGCTGCGTGCGGCTCCAGGGATCGGCGTTCATGCAGCCCCGAAAATCAATCAGTGCGATCATTGGGATTGGCAAGGGGCTGCAACGGGCCGACTATGCCTGCGCGGCCTGCGCCGACGCCCAATGCACATACCGAAAAAAGAAACCAACTTCATAAAACCATCAGGAAGGATTCAGACCATGACAGACCAACAATGGAACAATCTACTGGCCATCATACGCGGCGAAACCTTGGACGCGCGGCCGTCCGGCTTCGTGATCGACTGCCCTTGGCTGCCGAATTGGTATGGCGTGAACATACTCGATTATTTCAGCAACGATGAAATCTGGCTCGAAGCCAACCTGAAGGCGATCCGCGAATTTCCGGATACCCTGTTTCTTCCGGGCTTCTGGTCCGAATTCGGCATGTGCACCGAGCCGTCGGCCTTCGGCGCACGGTGCAGCTTCCCGGCCAACGAATTTCCCCATGCCCACAAGGTAATCCATTCCGCCGAGGAGATCGATTCCCTGGAAGTCCCTAATCCGGCGACCGACGGCCTGCTTCCGCTTGTACTCAACCGCCTCCGGCTGGCGGAACCCAAGATCAAGGCTGCCGGACACGAAATCCGCTTCGCCGTCGCCCGCGGGCCGCTGAATATTGCCAGCTACCTGATGGGCTCCACGGAATTCCTGATGGCCATGATGATGACGCCCGACCGTGCCCACCGGCTGATGCGCGTCATTACCGATTTCCTGAACGCATGGATCGACCTGCAGATGAAAACCTTCCCGACCATCGACGGCATCTTCCTGCTCGACGACATCATCGGCTTCATCGGCGACACGGAATTCCGGACCTTCGGCCTTCCCTACTTCAAGGAGCTGTACGACAAGGACGTCTCCGTCAAGTTCCTGCACAACGACGCCCCGTGCAGGGTCTCGGCGCCCTACCTGCCCGAAATCGGCGTCAACCTGTTCAACATGGGTTTCGAGGTCAACCTGAACGAGCTGAAGGAAGTCACCGGCAACCGCGTAACGATGCTGGGCAACATACCGCCGCGCGACGTGCTGGCTTCCGCCACACCCGACGAAGTGGAGCAGGCAACGCGCGCGCTAGTGGAATCGCTCGACGATCCCTCGCGGGTCATCTTTTCCTGCGGCGGCGGCATGCCTCCCGGAGTCAGCAGCGAAAATGTGCAGGCTTTCCTGAGGGGGCTCAAATAAGCTCAAAGGCTCTTGCAAAACCTCAAGGCCGGAAAGAATTTTCTGATTGGCGGTGCTGACAAATCCCGCCATATTCCGCCGCCATGAAATGTATCGAAGAAATTATCGAGCCCTACGTGGAAATGGAGCGCAGAATCGGTGCGCTGATGACGAGCTTTTTCAGCGAAACATGCGGACTTTGCACCGCCTGCTGCTGCCGTGCGGATATTTGCGAGGAGGTCGCCGACAGCGCGTTTCTTCGCTTGCTGCTTCGCAAACAGGATCGAGCGGTCTCCGACATGGACGACCGCTACGGCTGGCTCGACGTGAATGGGTGCACGCTGGAGGTTGGACGCCCGCCCATCTGTTACGCCTATTTTTGCGA
>JAAYDL010000197.1 GCA_012729265.1 Lentisphaerota bacterium
GATCGGGCAATTTCAAGTTCATGCCACGATTCTTCCAGAGAAAGACAGGTCGTCAATGGGTGAGATTTTCCCCACAGGCTGTTTTGAACCATCTACCCCCGAAAACATTGGGAAATTTGTACGCCACCCCCTCAAAAAAGGCATTTTTGCCCGCGAATAGCGAAAGACGGGCTAGCCTCCCATTTCGGAGTTGGTCAATCAGTTCGCCCCAGGATTTCAGTGTTTCACTCATATTGCTGGCTCAGTTCATACCACAGCCTATGAGGCCACATTCGCTGGTGTGATTGGAGGACATGCTTTCGTTCTGAGAAATGAACTTGATTCCCCGAAACTGGTAATGAAAGCCCTTTTTCGGGCGCGGGTAAGCGCGACATAGAGCAGCGACCGCTCTTTAGCTTCAGCTTCAGTACTGGAAACCGTGTTATCCAAACCTTCCATGACCTTTTTCAAGGGGATGATACCTTCATTTGCTGCAACAAGGATGATGTGATCAAATTCAATCCCTTTTACGCGGTGCATGGTAGCGAGTCGCACTCCATCATGCTTCTGGTCGTGGGTAGAGTGTGCTTCTATTCGACAATAAGGGATTTCAGACCTTGCCAGGAAGTCGGCGTATTGCTGCACGAGGTTGTTGGTTCTGCAAGTGATGCATATCCCGGATAATGAGCCTGAATCAACCTCCAGCTGTTTGATGATGGATAATATGATTTCCTCCTCTTCCCGTAGAGAGTTGCAGCAAATGACTTTGGGTTCCGGCCCGTGAGTCAGGGATAGATACCCCTTGTTATTGTCAGCCCCACCATCCAGATCATCGATTGGCTGATCGGTAAGAATGCTGGTCGCAAATCGTCGGGTCTCATCTGTGGTGCGATAGTTTACCCGCAATTTGCGACTTCTGCCTTGAATTTTAATGCCACATCTTCCCAGAACTATCGGATGTCCATAAATGCGTTGATGGGCATCCCCAACAATAAACAGATCATTCGTTCCCTCCGGCACCAACAGGCGAATCAACTTAAATGCTTCCTGCCCGAAATCCTGTGCCTCATCCACTATGACCGCCCTGTAGCCAAGAACCTTGCCTTGTTCCGCGAGCAACTGCCGACAGTCGCGGTAGGCATCAGGCAACTCCCGAATGTTTTTCTCGCTCAGCAACGCCCGGTACTCTTCAAAAACCGGCCATATGGCCTTTTTCATTTCACGACTCAACCGCCGACCACGTCCGGCACGGCTTGCCCGAAAATATTCGGTGAGATTCGAGATGCCTTGCGATTGAATAACCTGATCCCACTCGTCGCGGTAGAAGACATCGCTCAAGTCGTAATCATCGCTCTTAAGGTTCATGGCATCATCCCAGCAAACTTTCCACTGGTCTTCCGCAACCGCAATCGTGGAGCCATAGCCGACTTTTTTAAGATAGCCGCTCACCCATGCATCCAGATTGATCACATCAATCCGCTTCAGGACCTCCGCCGGGCAAATTGCCCGCAGGTATTCCTGGATATCGGCGGCAAGGTTGCGGGTATATGTCGTGAAAAGGATCCGGTCGGTCGGTTTTTGGAACAATGCGCTCGCCAACCACTTCGCCCTGTGCACCGCCACAACGGTTTTGCCCGTTCCGGCTCCCCCCAGGACACGTACCGGTCCATTGGCCATCATCTCAACAAATCGCCGCTGTGCCGGATGGAGGAATACACGCCATTGCTCCAGTGGGGAATTTAGAAGCTCCTGAAGTTCCAGGGCATCTTCGACCACCTTGAACCGGCGCTGTGAATCCAGATTGTCCAATGCCGCCACAAAGTTGCGGGTATCCACCTTCTTCTCGGTCTCGCGTTCATATTCGCGGACCACCTCTTCATAATCGAAGCCCCCGGCCAAAAGAGAGAGGCTTTCATACGCCTCCTGGGCAAGCATGCCCTCCATTGCATCCAGGTCGCACTCCGAGAAAACATGGCGCACGGACTCCATCAATTCATCAGGCACCCCAAGCCGTCGCAGCTGCCGGTCGCGGTAGGCCGCAAACAACCCCGGCATGGGCTCGCCCGCAGAAAGAGCCGCAGTCTTGGGAGTCTCTAGCTCCTTGATCTGGATAACCTGTATCCCTCCCGTGTCTGGATGGATGATCAACTTTCGCTTGGAAGCCCACGCGTAGGCCTCGTCATGCTTGTCCACCCAAAGCAGCATATACAAATTGCCCGATTCTGGCTTAAGAATGATGGCCCGATAGGTTTGGTCGATGCGGGCACTGCGAAGGTTGGGGTCAACGCAACCGTGAATGGTTTCGTAGTTGTACCCCGGCGATGCGGGATTGTTCTGAAACTGGTCGACAAACTCCCGCACTTTTTTTTGTTGTGCTTGCGGTATCCGCGAAAATGCCTTCAAAAAGTCCGCTGATATGGCGACTTTTATTTCCAGGTGTTCACTCATTTTATTCTCCTACCTTGTCGAAACATTTCCTCAATGCGTCCTTGTCGCCAATCCCGCTCAAATAGGCGACTCGCCATCCAGCAGCCTCAAAGGGCTCCGCCGGTTCCCCGTCCAAAAGCAAAGCCACTTTCCGGTCGTGCCATGACAGTTCAGCCATGCCCAGGACCTGTCCATCCGGGGCGCACAATTCGAAACCAGCCTCCGGAACAGCAAGACCCAGCTCCATCGCAAAGACCAGCACAGGGAGTGCGTCTTCCAAAACCAACTGGCTCAAGGCCCCGTATGCGGCAACGATATCTTCCGGAATATCCGTGATACTCTCCGGGGAAACCTCATCCTCTTTTGCATGGGGTACAGAATAACCTTCGGAGAGAAACCGAGAGCTCACGACCGATGCATTGGGCAGGAACTGGATAAGGTTCATCGTTTGAAGCAACCCATTCCATGAACGCTTGAAAGCAGATGCCTCTCCCGTGTCGGAATCCTCGAACCGTACCAGCACCTCTATGTCGGAATAATCGTTCGCGCGGATTCTTTTTGCCGACCCATGCGTCAGAACGATTGCCCGGATATGGTTTTCCTGGCCGAGTACCGGCTGGATGCACCAGAACTGCTCCGGCTCTGTATGTCCACTAAGCAGCGTTGCAAGGTTTTTGTATCCAACGCCATCATCCATCAGCAATGCCTTGTGTTCCAAAAGCCGGGCCGTACTGCAAAACCCGCGGCTATCCAGCGAAATGGCATAGAGATTCGCAAACATGGCCCATGCGGACCTATCCGGCTGGGCCAGATACATGACCAGCCCGCCAAGTGCGCCTTTCCGGATCACGCTTTTGATCGGACGGATCGCGTGCTTCTCCTCGAAAGCCCGTAGAAGGTGGTCGACGTTGCCAGGGTGGAAATTATCCCAATGCTCCTTGATCGAGTCGTCAAACATGCCCATCACATCTTCATACGAAAGAGCCCAGAAGAGGTAACGGCGCGACTTCGCCAATGCCATGCGTTGCTCCAGATCCATTGGCAACCGGTAATTCCCGCCGGAAGGATCGGCATGGTAGGCAAACCCGTCCGTGAAGATGGCAATGGACAATTGGCCTTCCCGTTCAGCCCGTACCGGCTGGATCATGAAATCCGCGCGACATGGCACCGAGACCCCTTCTTTTTCGCCGACTTCGACCTGGGGTTCGATGCGATAGCCAACATCGTTGACCATCATGAAATAACCCGGCTTCCCGTTGACCACCTCGCTACGAAGCGTCACCGGACAATCTGGTGTCGTACTGCGTCGCAGGGCCTCGATAAACCTTTTTTCAAGCTCGCTTTCGAACAAGGCATTGATGCCTATATCGTCAACGGTCGCAATCTTTTCCAACTGGTTCCGATGCCGCAGGATTTCCGCAAGCAGTTCCATGGCTTGCCGGCGGGAAATGTTCGGAAGATCGCGGCTTATCCGATAGGCATAGAGACAGTGGTAGCACCCATCCTTGGTTTCGTCCGCTTGGCAGGCACAGTCCCTGAGCTTATCAAACGCCAACTGCAGCAACTCCATGATATCTTCCGGGGTCTTCATCAACTCCTTCAGATAGCCGGTTCCGCCGGGAACCTGATCGTACAGCACAAGATATTTCTTCCGAAGAGCGGTTTTCGGCACCGGCTCGTCCGTCACCATCACTTGGAGATGCGATACACTCCCACGGAATTTTTCCGCCAATCCCATATAGAGAGCAGCAATGAAGGATGGCAGTTTCAAGGATAGATCCACTTCGGCAACGGGAAGGAGTATCCGGATCGCCTCCGACTCAAACTGGCGATACATGTACAGGCAATCAATGATGCCATTTTCAAGCGTTTTCCCGTAATGCACACAGTCGATCGCATGCTTGAAGTGCTCGCGATCCCTTTCTCTATCAGGTACCACCTTCCCGCATTTTTCGCATAGACGGAACCCTTTTCGGGACACCTTGTTTCCGGCAATTTCAATCTCGTCCCCGTCGAAGAAATCCTGCTGTCCAAAGTTGACCTCGCGGAATATCGCCCGCCGGACAAACTCGAAGCCAAAAGGCAGGGATTCATCCTGTATGCGATAGGCCTGCTCAATGAAGGCCGAATCCACCTCCGTCAACATGTACTTGTTGTAGAAGACCGGCTCCCGATCATCGGAATCGTCGTGGCTCCGGCTGTCCCGGTCGGACTGCGTGGCCACGACCTGCTTCATCTTGATCAGGGTTCGCTCCATGGCGGCATCCGCCCAGCTCCGGCTGCCGCACTTGGGACAGGCCGACAAGTGCGCCACCAGCTCCTTTGGCTCGGCATGCGAACATTCACCGCAGAAACGCCAGGTTTCCTTTTTTGAAATGCTCAGATCCACCTGATCGATCAGCAGTTTTCGACCATCCACATAGAAAGCATTTCCGGGAGCCAGTTCCTGAATGGCCGCCCCCGCCGGACGCTCATACTCGTGCGTCCAGGTATCGTATTTCCCCTTGCCATCCTGCCTGTTTTTTTTGCGATAGATGACGGAGCGGAGCGAGACGCCGGCTTCCGGAAAGGCATAATTGGGAAGCAACCCCTCGTCCGTGAAAAAATTGAAGGTGTTCTTTTCGTTCAACACCCGTACCAGCCGGTTCAACGCCGACTTTTCCATCTTCAGTTCATCGAGCTCATCATCCAGTTTTTGATCCCGAGCCGGATTTTCCTCGTTGTCCCTGATCCTCTTCCGCAATCGTTTCAACCGATCGGTCATCCCTTTTCTTTCGGTCTTCAATTCATGCAGCCGGTTGATGATGCAATGGTCGAGGCACCCATCCCGGGAGGAACCTCCACGCATGAATCCCTCGAGATGTTCGATGGAGCCGGACGTCAGAATTCCGCCGAACATTTCAACAAAGTCGTTCAGCAATGCCGTACGGTTCAACTCGATGAATCCCATCAGATTGTAGGGGAAACGGGATGCATCCCTACCCTTTTCGATTTGGTTCAACACCGCCTTTAGTTTCGGCGGAATCACCGTTTCCTTCCCCTGCTCTTTCTGCATCCAGCGATCAAAGCAAAAGGCCATCAATTGCCGCTCCAGCACAGCCGGCGCATTCAGAAAGATGCCCGGCGCATTCACATGACCGCTGATCATGTTGCCGGGTTCCGCGAAAAAGTGGAGATCATGGGGACGGCCAATCGCGACCACCAGATTGAACGCATTACCATCCCGTCGGCCTGCACGCCCTATTCGCTGGATATAGTTGGCCTGCGTCGGCGGCACCGAACAGAGGATGACCGTAGATAGATCCCCAATATTGATTCCCATCTCCAGCGTTGGCGTACAGGAAAGAATGTTTGGATCAGGCGCACCCCGTTCCGACATGAACCGCCGCTCTAAATCTTCCCTGTCCTTACGCTCCAGCAGGCCGGTATGCTCCTTGGAAACCGCTCGCTCCACACGTCCCGATCGATATAACGCTCCGTAATAATCGTGTTGGTCCACTTTCCGGCACAACACGCCTGCCGCATCAAAACGCTCGCTCGGCATGTTTGCGTACACGTCCCGTTCCGACTGCGCAGCCGACGTTCCATAGCGCGTGATGCTGCATACGTACTGATCCACCGCCTTTTCGACGACGAGCAGGTTGGAATTCAATCCATACACCTGGCCGGACCTTGCCTGGACCTTGATGAACACCGAGCGGGCCACTCCCGTTTCCAGCACAACGTTGTAGACATCGCGTCCAAAGGCCACCACATCGCCGAAGCAGCGTGCCAGCCATTTCTGGTAGGTCGTCAACGAGGTTCCCGAACCAATCAGCGGATCCAGCCGGCTGACCGACCCCGACCCGTCATAGATGAAGGCCGGAGTGCGCTTGCTTTTCGGCATGAAAGGGATGCGGTTCAATACATAGGAATTACCGCTGCCCTCCATATAGGATTCCAGGAAATCGGCATAAATGCCTCCCCTTGTCCGGCATAGCTTGACCATGCCCGTCAGGAACTGCTTTACATCCAGATGCCCGGCGTCACGCAAGCCGCCGACCTCTTCCCTCAAGCGCAGATGCACGGCAGCAGACCAATCTTCCAGGACATCTTCCTTCAAGCGGGCAATCGAACAACTTGTTTTCTCCAGCGTCCTCCCAATCCGGGCACCATGCCCGTATTCGTAAAGGATGTCCCATCGGATTCGCTTTTGGATAAGATCAAACAGCTCCCCATCCGGGTCGAGCGTCCCCTGCTCTTCCAGATGGCCATACTCTTCGTGCCATTGCATGTCCGGGGCGATGAACTGGGCCGCAAATTCCTCCACCGATTTCAGCTTGTCCCGCCAGTACGTCACAAACGCCTTCGGCAGATCGCTGAGCGTGTACGGATGATCCGAGGCATCGACCACCTGCTGGATCGCCGTGCGCAGGTTGAAACGATAGGTGCGCGCTCCGAAAAAGCCGGATCGATGGGAGGCATCCTGCACCGAATCGGAAAAGGCCAGTAATTTGCGGTCGTTGTTGAAAGCCGAAGCAAACAACTGGCTGATCGCCACGCTGATAAGGCTGGCGGACCGGGAACCCAGAATCGTCAGGCTCTCGTGTTCCCCGCAATGCGGGCACGAGTTGTATACATGCCAGTTCCCGCTCTTGTTCTTTCGCCGAGGGTTGTGGCACCGCACCGGAACCAGCGCATCTTTAGCGCCGCAATTACCGCATTGCCCGACCTTTTCCCCGTAGGTCAGTGCAAGGCACTTTCCGCACAAGGTCTCTCCGGTCTCAAGTTGCCGTCCCGGCATGGGGTTGGCACGATTCTCGTGGAAAATATAGTGCACGGTCGGGCTGTTTCCAAAGAAGGCCGAATAGATCTTTTCCAGGCTGGAACTAAACCGGTGTTCGCTCTCCGGTTTGGTACTCAGCCATCCCATGCGGCCGCAGGACCGGCAATGCAGCAGAGGGAGGTGTTCCACGCCCTCTTCAGGCAGCAGGTCGTCGGAAAAGCGAAGCCGCGGCTTCGGCTCGACAGACACCACCATGCGGCGGAGTTCCTTAAGCCATAGTTGCGTTCGCAGTTGAAGAAAAGGTTGGACGCTCTCTGCTCCGTCATTCCGCACCACCACCGACCGGGCCACCGCCACCAGGGAGAGGATGCTGTCCACCATAGCTGTGCGGTATTCCGTCGGCTGCGTTGAGAACCCGGGTTGGAACCGATCCAACTGGGCCATGATGCCCGGAAAATCGAGGGTCGCACCGTTAAGCAGCCGGATGAAGTTCTGGAAAAAAAGATGCTCGCGCAGCCGGTCTCCCAGTTCGATGGCGAAAGGGTCATCCAACTTACCCTCCGGCATCCATCCATTGAACCACAGGCCGCATTGGGTGCGTACATAGTCGTCCACCGCCCCGAAGTTGGTCGGAAGCAACCGGTCCATTTTCGCTATATCCGGACTCTGGTGGTATTTGATCAGCGTGTTATCGCCCAAGAACTCCCCCGGCTTCAGCAGGTCTTCGCGGATAATCGCGGACTTGTCCAAGGGCGTCCCGAAAAGTTCCCCAGTAAAGTCGAGCAAATGGCCAACGGCGTCATCCCCATCGCCCAACGTCGCCGAAGTACCGATGAAGCAGGCATCCTTGCGGGGCGTCTTCAACCGATCCAGCAAGCGGCGCAGCAAACAGGCCAGATCGGTGCCCTGGGCTCCGTCAAAGGTATGAAGCTCATCGATCACCACAAACTTCAAGGTGTCCGGGCGGTTTCCTTGCCAAAGCTTGTAGTCGCGGGGACGCAGCAGCAGATAATCCAGCATCTTGTAGTTGGTCATCAGGATGTCCGGCGGATAGGTACGGATGCTGTCCGCGTCCGTGACCACCATGTCATCCGACATGGTCTTCTGCCCTTCCCCCTTCTCCAGCCCGCCGATAAACAGTCCGGCGGTCACATTGCCCCTCAACGACGAATTGGCATGTATTTCCTTGGCAAACCGCCGAGCTTGATCGGTCGCCAAGGCGTTCATGGGATAGATAATGATCGCCTTCACGCCCGGCTCGCCGCGATGCCGGAAGCAATAGTCCAACAGCGGATAGAGAAAACATTCCGTCTTGCCCGAACCCGTTCCCGTGGCGATCAACGTAGACTGGGGCGCGTCCCCCGCCAACCGCTCATAGGCCAGCTCCTGATGGCGGTACGGCGCAAACTTCATGGGAATGTCCGGGAAGGGACCACTGCTTTTTTTACCGGGGCGGAACGGCAGCTTGAGCGTAACGTAGGGGCCCTTGAACAGCGCGTTCTGCTCGGCGATCAACGCTTCCAGCACCTCTCCAAAAAAAGGTTCCGCAGGAGGATAGGTCGTCCGCAGGAAATCCTCGATGCCTTGCCGGACCTGGGTGGATATGACAGATGGGATCATGGATTAAAACTCCCTTCCATCATCACCAAATTTCCATGGCCCACCCGGCTCCCATGTTTCTGATGATACGGCCTCGGATTCAAGGTTGCGACCTATTGGCAGCAGGAAAACAAATAGTTCATCCAGAAGGAGCCCGAAGGATTCCGGACAGGCAGACAGTTTCGATTTCTTGCGGAATGCCATCCATTGCTGCTGCTTGGCGGGACTATCACGCATCTCTGCTCCGAAAAGAGGATTATCTACCGTGCATTCGGTTTGACGCCGTTCAAATGTAGCCTTGCAGGCGCGCTGCAACGCATCCATTTCAAAGGAGTTTTGGCGCGACAACAGCCAAATGTCATAGAAATCCTTCATCCGGCTGTTGAGCAGCTCCAGCTTCACCATGGCTTCAAACTTTTCGGCAATGACCGTTTCTGCAGAATAGCACCAGAGACGAGGGATCGGCATGTCGAGCAACACGGGAAAATCCAATTGCGTCGAGCGACTACCGATCTGGTCCCCAAACCCAACATCAACCTGAATAGAAATTACAGCCGTGTCCAATCTGGCACGAAAGGTCAGTCGGACACCTTCATAATCCGCATCCTGCTTGATGCGTTGAGCCCGGAGCGTATCGAGCTCAATGACAAGTCCATCATCCGGAACATTCTGGGAGCAGATGGAACGAAAAACCGATTCGACTTGTTCCATCGAGTTTTCCATGAATCCCAGCAAATCAATATCCATGGTAGATCGGCGTTCAGGCAAATCCCAAACCAGGAAAAGGAGAGCGCCTTTCAGATAGAAAGATGCTGCATAGTCCGAAACGGACAGGCGATACAACACCCGCTCCATGGCATACCGCTGCAGCACTTGGTTAAAAGCCAGATTTTCCGTTTTCGCCTTGGCCAAAAGCCTGGCTCGAACCGAGGCTGCCATATTCCTCTCCCTGTCGACGCTCATAGCACCGCCTCCAGATAAGGCATCATGACCTTCATCATTCGGCGGAGGCGCGCCTGCTTAAGCAGCTCCTGCACCTTTACCTGTTTTCGCTCCTTATAGAGGCGAAGAGCCTCAACCACCACCTCTGTTCCGAGTTTTCCCTGAAACTTGAAACAATCAGCCAGCGTCTTCTCGGGGCTGTACACGTTTACCGGCACTCCATCCACTTCATGGATCTCGATACCCGATTCATAGGCCTCGCCCGAAAACCAATGCGCATCCAGCGGTGGATAATCCAGTTTAGGCAACGTGGTATTGCGCGCAACAGCCACCGACACTTCGTAAGGAACCTGGGTCGTGATTCCATGGAACGACAACGCAGAAATCAAACAGACAACCGCCTTGGGATAACGCAGGGCCACCGTCACCAGATCTGGGTTGCCCAGAGCAGGAAGATCGGCAAGGCGGTAAATTCCGCGCGAGATCGTTTCAATTTCTCCCCGATCCCGCAGGGCGTACAACTGCGTCCGGCTGATTCCCTCCGACAGCGCCTCCTGCATGCGGAGCTGTCCGCCATGCACCTCGAATAGCCTACGAACCTCACTCTTCATAGCAACATAACCTCAGCACTATCAATGTACATGCTGAATATATGTACTTTTACGGTCATATCAAGCCAGAATTTCCACTGTAAATGAACCATTCAACCCAGAGATCCTTGACCAAAGCCGCTATCCATTCCTCGACGCCGTCTTCCGATCTACTTGCGCGCATCATTCAATATATCCAACACTGCCCCCAACCGATACATGCGCGCCAATTCAATTGCATCGAATTGACGCCCGTCTGGAAGCGACGCCTTTTGATCCAGTTGCGCCTGCACAGGATTCTTCGCACTGAATATTAAAGCAACCACTTCCGGCCTCCTTAGCTCAATGGCCAGCATTAGGGGCGTATATCCTTCCACCCATTCACATCATGCGGTTGATTCGGATCGGCACCATACTCAAGCAAAAGCCTGATCATCTCACAGATATGCTCTTCCTGAACCGCAGCACCTTGCTCCTTTTTTAAATATTCGAAGAGCGCCTGGCCAATCTCACGGTGCCTCGGATCGCTGGTCTTTTGCTCAATGGTCTTTTGTTGTGACACAAAATCCATGCCCATACCGGGAGCATGACGCCGATTACTCTCCATCAACTCAGGAGATGGTTGCTCCATCGACTTTTCATAATCATCAAAGTCAGGCAGCTTGCTAAATGCCCGCACCGCCTTGTACAACGGGGAAACCTGATCCACATCGCACCGCTGATTCGGATCGGCCCCCATCTCTAGGACACGCTTCACAATGGCCGGGTTCCCTGATTCCACCGCATAGCCCAAGACGGTTAATTTCCGTTTATCCGAAGGGGTATTCAATACGTCCACATCGTGATTGATCGCACTGATGGTCTCAAAGAAGGCACAGTCGGTCGGCCCCGGTTCCGTCGGAGTTGCCCGCTGAATCGCCATCAACAGCGCGCTGTCATTTGAGCTGCTCAAGATATTTACATCCGCTCCCATCGCAATCAGTTCACGCACCTCCTCAATTTTCCCGAGCATGGTGAAGTACATCAGTGCCGTAATTCTTTTCCACCCACATTCTTCAGCTGCGTAGTCGCTGGTCGAAAGTCTTCAATCGTCAGCGACAGCTCATCCGGCCCAAGCGGTAAAGTGCCACACTTAAGTTTGGTGCCGCTGGTTATCGGTTTCACCCCGTCAAAAAAGAGCGCTTTCGGGAACAACTGTTCAAATGTATTTGCCCAATGCACAACCTCCCAATCTTCAATTTCTGCCGTCTTATGCTTTTTGGATGCTTTGGAGTTCTGCGCCTCAATAGGCTCCGCATAGCGACCAAACAGCATGCCGATGTTCTTCAGCTCCCGCAGAAACACGCGACCATCACATACCCCCCCGACAACCAGTGCCTCGTGGTAAATGCGGTCCAGATCTTCCATGCCCACATAAAACACAAAGTCGAACAGCCGTCGGTATTCCTTCCGAGCCTCCGCAACCCGCCCTGAACACAGAAACCAGACCGCCCGCAATCGGGTCGTCCGCCACCACATCGCATTAACGCCCTTCAACTGATCACACAACGTTTCTGCACGAACCAGCTGCTCATCAATGGACTCCGCCTCGTTCTCACTGCGGTTTGGGTTGGAAAACAGGCGCTTGGATATTTCGTCGTTAAGTCGATATAGAGGCCCAACCTGTTTCATCACGCTATGCAGATTGCCCGGATACCGCGCCTGTAGCCTTTCGATGGGATCGACCACCCGCTCCGAATTAAACAACCGCTCCCGAACCATCGCATGAAATCTATACGACTCAGTCACCTTAAGAAGAGCTGCCAAGGTTCTGGCCACAAAAAACAGCTCACGAACCAGAAGCGCCTCCTGTTCATCAATCCCAGCTTTTTTTATGAAATCATCCAATAGCCCCAACAGGTTCACGAATTTAGGTATATGATCGCCATTTTTCCAGCCGACCAGATTGTCATCCCGACCAGCATAATCCTTGTAGCGAGACTCTTCATAATCCTTCCATGCTTGGGGATATTTAAACGCCAACCATTCAAATGCAAACCCGACCGGATGGTCATGCATCAATAAGCACCCAACCTCAATACCCAGAAAATCCTGCATCCAAGATCGGAGTACCTCGATCAAACGGGGCGCAAGGAAGACCTCCAGCAGCATGGGTATTGTTTGCCGACGATCAAACCCGGCCACGGAGGGTTCTTTAATAAAGGCCATGTACTCACGGAGCAGCAGATCCCCGAAATCACGGATTCTTCGATCCAACGATTCACTTTCGGGCTTCTTGCCGCGTTTCCACGCGCTGAACACAACCTGCTGATTCTTCTTAAACTGGTCATAATCGCAGTAGCCCTTCGCGATCATCTCATCCAGATAACGGTTGGATGGCGTGGTCTCTAAAATTTTTCCAGCTTCTCGCAGAAGCTCCGGCAAGGTTGGATAGGGAGTCTTATTCATGGGATTCCTTTTTTAAAGATGCGAGAGGGCGATCAACCCCCTCGCTGGTTACACAACGTGCAGGCAGACACTACTTCGAGCGCTGACCCCCTCCCTGTCCCGGTGTATTATTGCTTCGCCCCCCACCCGAAGGCTTCCCTGGGTTACCGGACGGTTTGTTCTGCGGATAGGACGGACGATTGCCACCATGGTTTGACTTAGCCATTTCTAGTTACCTCACTTGTGCTCGATTATCATGCGCCACAGGGCACCGAGCCTGTTCCCTGTCGCGATCCTCCCCAACTCGGTTAAGACGCAGGCAAGGTACAAAAGGCAGGAATGGAAATCTCCGAAGCGACTGCAGAAAAAAACCAACTTTTTGTATCACTTTGACTACACGCGTTTTACACCTCGGCTGTCCGCAAAATTTCATTTTTATGTGTTCAGCCCATTTCATGGTCACCCGCTCTTCTCCCCATCCATAATGCTTCGCAACCGCTGCTTCCATGTTTCGAAACCGTCGGCTGATGTATAGTCGTGTTCGATATAGGAAAAATTGTCCGGAGCTGCGTTTCGATAAGGATTGCGCCCCTCGGCCCGGATCCATGAAATCGCCTCTTCCACCTGCGCGAACGCCGCACGAAGCAACGAAGGGTTTTGTTGTGATTCGGCTTCTGTTGCATCCACCCGCCACAAGTAGGTCGCGTCCGTTTTATTGACCGACTCCAGCACAAAAAAGCAGCCCCGCTTTCCCGCCAGCAAACAGACAAAAGAAAACGGCTTGGTCTGCATGCGCAGGCGCATGAGGTCGCAGAGGTGCTGCGACGAAAGATACTCCATATGCTCCGAATGCTTGAAGCCTTTCATCTTCATCAACTCATCGACAAATTGGCGATCCGACAGGTTTAATCCGGAATTCTTCACCGACTTAAACAGATCATCGACCGTTACGAGCTTATCTTCATGAATCGCGTTCTTCAGCTCCTCCCGAATCACCACCTGGTTCACCTCGCCAAATAGATCCGATGCAATCGCCGCCACCGTCTCCGAAGACGCCTCCACCGAAACGACCTCGGCTCCCTGACTCCTGATCGTCGCCGACACCTCCACCATTTTGCATTTCAGGCTCTTGCTCAGATACGCCCTGATGGTGTCCATCTCCGGCTTTAGAAACTCATTCTCCACCCGCAGCTCAATCGCCACCGTCCGTAAAAAGGTAGGAATCTTAAATTCTGCCTTAAAAATCGCGGCTCCCATCTCGATTTTCATGTCGGCAAAGTTAAAGCGGTATGCCTGCTTATATTCAACCACCGGCAGCTCGCGGGGCTTGGGTGCTTCGGGCATGGGTGCTTTAGGTCGTGGTGTATAGGTGTTTGATGACAGAGCTGGTTCTTTCGCTTTAGCTTCTGAACGAGCCCACGAAGGGACCGGCTGATTGCCGCCCGTCAGACGACTTACAATTGTACTGCTCCCCGACAGGATTAGCTTTTTGACAACTCCATCGGCGGCGTTCTGGCTGAAAAAGGAATTCACCATCCCCGGATGACCAGCGGACACATCAAGCTCCAAAACCCCGTCTGTAAAATGAACAACGCGCGCCCGAATCCAAAAAATATCCGAATGAGGCGCATACTCCTTGCCAGATGAACGACCCACCTGAACGGCTGATCGCGGCACACAAACACCATCCCCCAGAAAAACGCCTTCTGGGTTCATTCGAACAATCAATTGTGTGCCTTTAGAGAACATCAAAAATCTCCATCAAGATTCTGGAAACGAACGCCTCCACTCCACTCTGATGAATATGAGACATTCGTAACCTTTACGACCTGCCTGTCAGAAATCTCTGCTACGTCAGGATCAAATATAACAAGATTATATCCAGCACCGACGGAGCTTTTAAACACGATGCCATCAAAACCTCTATTCCTAAATAACTCTGCGAGTATTTGGGTTGGTATATAGCCAGCAACACGATCATTCGGTGTCACAGGTTCAGCAAAAGCATTATCTATGTCTGTCCATACGGAATCCATGCGCACATCCTCAGAAGGCTCACCATCTAAGTAGACAACACTATTTCGTTTTCCATGATTTCTAAAACAATTTATAAGACGCAATTCCTTGCTAATCCGTAATTGGGCAACAGATACATGAGCTCCTAGCCATGGTCGCACCTCGGCAACGGCCGTCGCTCGATCCGACGCGGAGTAAAGCATTGGAATACCCGTTGGATTAGCACGCCCTTCTGCAGCTTCACGCTTTAAAGGCTTCATTCGTTCTGCCTTAAAGGGTGCAGGTTCATCAGTAACGTGGTCTTCTTCGCAATACACCGGAGCCCAATCGCACCCGACCTGCGCTCTCCAA
>JAAYDL010000198.1 GCA_012729265.1 Lentisphaerota bacterium
AGCCCAGCCTTCCAATATCTGGATTTGATGGATTCGGCAACGCCACCGTCTATTACCTCCCCGGCACCAGCGGATGGAGACCCGGCTGTGGAGGACGACCTACCCTGTTGTGGAACCCGACCATTGATGTCGGCGAGGGTTTTGGAGTCGGGGATGACGGATTCGGCTTCAACATTGCGGGTACAGCCGACATTCCCGTTGTGATCGAAGCCTGCAGCAACCTCGCCGAAGGGATATGGATTCCGCTTCGGACCAATACGCTTTCGAGCGGCACGCTGCAATTCAACGACCCCGAATGGACGAACCATCCCAGCCGCATCTATCGGATCAGCGGGCCGTAGCGCTCAGCCCGGATAATGGAGATTGGCCGCGGGAGAACATCACTTCACAATCGGCTCAATAAAACGGTATTCCGGAGTGTGCGGAGCGCCTTCCAAAACCAGATCCTGCGTTAGGGAGCTCTGATCGATTATAGAGCTTCCGCCCACCTGAATCTGGAGTTTTTCGGGACGAACTTCGCGCAGTCCATCTTTGCCGACCACCAACGAAAGCTGTTGGGGCGTTACCGTGAAGGTCACATTTTTGCTCTCTCCTGCCTTGAGCGGGATACGTGCAAATCCGACCAGCGTTTTGCGCGGCGTCGCGGCCAGTGTGGCCTGCTCGTTGGTCATTTCCTCCGCAGGCGGCATCGTGTCAATCTTAGGAACATTGCGGTTAATGTAGCACTGAACCACCTCTTCGCCGTCGGTGTCGCTCGTGTTTTTGACGCTGAAGGAGATTTTAATATCGTCGCTGGTTTTGGCCGTGCGAGGTGCGCTCAGACCGGCATATTCAAATGAGCTGTAAGACAAACCATATCCGAACGGATAAAGCACCGGCTGGGTGTCGTAGCGATAGGTGCGGTTATACATCGCATAGTCCGTGAAAGCGGGAAGGTCTGAGGTGGCTTTGTAGAACGTTACGGACAGACGTCCGGCCGGATTATATTTTCCGAACAACACATCCGCCACGGCGTCGCCTCGCTGTCCCGGATACCAAGCCTGAAGGATTGCCGGAACACGCTCATTCGCCCAGTTGAGCGCCATCGGGCTGCCCGAACAATTAACGACCACTACAGGTTTGTTGCCTGCAGCAAGGGTCGCGGCGCGGATCAAGCCTTCCTGCACCATCGGAAGTTCGATGGCGCTGCGGTCACGCAATTCACCTTCCTGCGAGCCGTCAATCCCGACGACCAAGATAACGGCGTCGGCCTTTTTTACCAAGTCCGTGGCTTCAGCATAGAGGTCTTCTCCGACCGTGTTGGCGGGCAAGCCATCCTCCGTGGGACGGGTCCACGCGAGCTGGAACAACGGATCAGAATCTGTTGAAGCACCTGCGGTAACGCCCGGTGCTTCAGCTGTTGCACCAAAGGATTGTCCGCCGCGGCCTCTGCGACCGAATCCGCCAAATCCACCACCGCCAAACCCACCGGGAGCTCCGCCGCCGTTGGGCGTAAACACAATACTGGTCTGCGGTCCGCCGCGATTACCTCCTGTGTTCCCGACAGGGGCAGCCTTGCGCTCAAACTGGATCAGGACACTGTAGGACTTTCCTTTTTCCAGATGGATCAAACTGCCGACGGTGCGCACTGCGGTGCCCTGCATTTCGTCGATAATGACTTTCCCGTCGATGTATACGCAGAATCCATCGCGCCCTTTTGCTCCCAAAAGGTATTCACCCGTCGTCGGAGGAACCAATATGCCGGTCATAATGGCTCCCGTATTCTCATCGAGGTCAGTCAACGCTCCGGTTGCGGATACGTTTTGCTCGGCAGCGACGGAAACCATCAAGCCATGTTTGCTTTTTAATGCATCGGTAAACAGATATTCCGTATCAATCAGTTCGGCCAACGCAATATTGCCGGTCAGCGGAATACGCCCGGTCATCGTCAACACCTGGTCGGCTCCGACCGCCTGCTTGATGCCGTCGAGAATGGTGACTTGATGCTCCTCGGGCGCTTCGCCGTTATAGTTGCCATACTGCATGTTGATGTTGTCGGCATTCGGGCCGATGACCGCGATAGTGCCGACATCGGCTTTCAGTGGAAGCGTTTTGTTTTCATTTTTAAGCAGAACCATCGTTTTGAGGGCGGCCTTGAGCGCCAGCTCGTGATGCTCCTCCGTGTTGTACATGTCGGTCGTAATCTTATTATAGGGGTTTCCTTCGTAGCCGGGCGGGTCAAACTCGCCCAGACGAATGCGGGCCGCCATAAGCTTGCCCAGCGCGACGTCGACTTCCTCTTCGGTGATCAGTCCATCCTGAACCGCCTTCGCCAGATTGCTCGGCTGTCCGTTGCGCGCCCCGCCATAGGTGGTGCCGCTGTTCAGCTCATTGCCCGCTTTGATGGCCAGCGCCGAGGCTTCGGCCGGCGTTTCCACGTAGTCGTGATGGTTTTCCTGATAAATATCCGCGACGGAATCGACATCGGAAACCACATAACCGTCAAAGCCCCACTGATCCCGAAGAATGTCGGTGAGAAGCCGTTTGTGGCCGGAGGCCGGAACGCCGTTGACGGCGTTGTAGGCCGACATCACCGAATAGGCATGGGCCTCCTTCACTGAAGCTTCAAACTGCGGCAGATACGTCGTGTACAAATCCTGATCCGTGACCACGGCGTTAAACTCCTCGCGTACCGCCTCGGGACCGCTGTGCACCGCAAAATGCTTCGGCGTCGCGATGGCCTTAAAATAGAGCGGGTGATCGCCCTGAATGCCTTTTACGAAGGCAATCGCAAAGCGACTCGTCAGATAGGGATCTTCTCCGTACGTTTCCTGACCGCGGCCCCAGCGCGCATCGCGGAAAATGTTAATATTGGGCGACCAAAAATCGAGCCCGGTCATCGAATTGAAAATATTGTTTTCGCGGTATTCCCGGTTTTTGGCGCGTCCCTCGGTGCTGATGGCCGTAGAAACTTCAAAGTGGAGAGCGGGATCCCAAGACGCGGACATGCCGATCGCCTGCGGAAATACGGTTGAAAGGTCGTGCGTCATGCCATGAAGCGCCTCGGTCCACCAGTGATAAGGAGCAATGCCCAGACGCGGAATGGAAGGCGACGCCATCTGCATCAATGCCACCTTTTCTTCGAGCAGCAGACGGGAAACCAGATCGTCCACGCGGTCCCCCACCGACAGCTCCGGATTATAAAACGGAGGCAGCGGTTCCGGACGCGGTGGCGGCGGGGTTGGAATATCCTGCCCTCCCGGTCCGCCCGGGATAACGCCGATCGATACTTCCTGCGCCGATGAAACCATCGCTGCGACCGCAAACCATACGGATAAAACAACAATTGCCGGACCTGTTTTCTTACTCATAACGGATTTCCTTTTTTAAAAATGGTTATCTGGTTTATGTTTAGAATGAACGGCTGATGTTAAAGTTTACTTGCGGTTTGCCCGGGAGACTCTCGTCGTGCGTAATCGGCCAGGCCACGTCAACCTGAAGCGGAATTCCCATATCCAGCCGAATGCCCACGCCCCAGTCATCATGGTAGGACGAGGTATCAAAATCCCACGAATCTACATTTACAAACCCACAGTCGTAGAATACCGCACCGCGTAGTTTTTGCCAAATCGGATGAGAAAGCTCCAGTGTGACATAAGCTGAAGTATTGCCGCCAATCGGCTCCCCGCTGACTTGAGGACCGACATCGCGATAGTCGAATCCGCGCAGCGTATTCTGCCCACCCAGGAACTGTCGGTCAAACAGCGGCACTCCTTCAAAGAGACTGGAGTCTTTGCTGTCGCCGAAGGTTTCAACCGACTGGACCGTTCCGCGGAGATTAAGAACCCATCGGGATTCCGGAAGCGACAAAAACTGCGACGAACGGAGGCGAACACCATACAGACTGGTCTGACCACCCAGCGGCCCGCCTGAAACGTAGGGCGTTAGCGTGGTCATATTCCCTTTCGTCGGAAGATAGGTGTAGTCCCGACTATCGAACAGCAGCGTGTAGTCCAGCGTACTTTTAGTGCGAGTTCCTTCCTCCGCCTGAATAATCATCGGAACATTCGAATCCACATCGTACAAATCAAATTGTTCCAATGAATACCCGAGGGTTCCGCGCATCCGGTTCCCGAGGCGCAGACCGAACAAGCGCGTAATCGGACGTCCCAACTCGATGCGGAACCCCTCCGTACACAGATCGTATCGGCTGGAATAATAGCTGGAATCACGATGGTAAAGATCCACGCCCAACGACAGCCGCCGGTCGAGGAACCAAGGCTCCACAAAATTAATCTCAACGTCGGTGCGCTTCGTCCCCAACTGGGCCCGAACTTTAAATTTCTGACCGTCGCCTTTCGGCGGCCATTGCCTGAAACTAAAATTCCCTTCATAATACTCAGCAAATACAAAAAAGGTGTCGATGCTTGAAAAGGCAATCCCGGTACTCACATTGCCGGTATTCGTTTCCTCAACCAGAATGTTCAGATCATATTTTCCGGGCTCTCCGGTCGGCTCCGGAGTAACGGAAACATTTTCAAACAGATTGAGGTTGCGCAGAATTCGTTCCGAGTTCAAAACCCGCCCGCGATGATATTTTTCCGCTGGATAAACCAGCAGCTCCCGCCGGATCACCTTATCCGAGGTCCATTCATTTCCGCTGATATTGATTTTATTTATGTACCCCACGGGTCCTTCCGAAATCACATATTCAATATCAACCACTCCGCTTGCTTCATCTGCATGCCGAATCGAACGAACGGATGCTGAAATGTGCCCCTTATCCCCATAATACTGACGGAGAGCCTCGTTCGTGTTTTCGATATTATCATTTGAGGCGACCGTCCCCTTTTTGAGCAAAACTCTATTGCGCAAATCGGCCTCATCAACGTCCTTCACTCCGGTAAGGACGACATCGCCGATCACATACTGCCGCCCTTCTTCGATGGTATAAATCAGATCCGCAGAGCGTTTCCCGGACTTTTCCAGCTCGGGTTCATGCACCACCACATCGAGATACCCATTATTCATGTAAAAGGCCTGCAGCGTAAAGACGTCCAACCCCTGAACGTCTTCCTTATACTGACCGTAGCGGGTCAGCTTTGAATGCCACCAACAGATCTCTTTTTGTTCCAGCAGTTTCTTCAGTGTTTTGTCTTTAAAATGCTCATTCCCGTTGATGACCATGCGTCGAATTCCCAGCTTGCTCCCTTCGTTTACCGTAAACGTGACAAACGATGTATTCAGTTCCTGGTTAACTTCGTCCTCCCACGTAACTTCAGCATCGGGATACCAGTAATAGCGGCACGCCTCCTCGATCTTCAGCGCAGCACGCTCTAAAACGGAATCATCCACCTTGCTGCCAACCTCAAGCTCCGCCTTTTTCATCAACTTGCGATTACCGATACGATCTGCACCTACGACCCGAATGCCGATCAGACGCGGTTTGGTGGCCACCGTATACACCAACGCGCTGCCCTCGTTATGGGACTCTATACTTGCTTCCACATAGGAGTACTGCCCCGATTCACGCATGCGGTTTACATCAATAGCGATCAAAGAAAAAAGGGTGTCGTCCTCAAACGTCTGTCCTACGGAAAACGAGGAATAGGCTGAAACCGTGCTGACGTCCGCCTGCTCGGCATCCATATTTTCAATGCGGATTTGTGTTATCGTGATCGGTTGAGCCGGCAACCATGATACAGCGGCCAGCAGAATAGTACAGGTAAGAGAAAATAATTTCATAAGCAGGTTCCTTGAATCAGGCATCGTCCGGCGCATACTCATCGTCGCGTTCGGTTCGATCTTCAAATCGGGTATATTCTCGAATAAAACTCATCGGCACTTCACCGGTCGAGCCATGTCGAAACTTCGCCACATCCACAATCGCCCGGTTATCTTCGTTACGTTCATCGCCCTTCTTATAGTAACTTGGACGATAAAGCAGCAAGACCACGTCGGCATCCTGCTCGATCGCCCCCGAGTCACGCAAGTCTGAAAGCTTCGGGATATTATCCCCTCGGCCTTCGGTGGCACGACTGAGCTGACTGAGCACAATCACCGGCACCCCCAGCTCCTTGGCCATAGCCTTTACAGCGCCGGAGATGGCCATGGTTTCTCGCTGACGACCTTCTTTGGAAAATTTGGAATAGTTCATCAGCTGAAGGTAGTCGATCACGATGAGTTCAATGCCGTATCGGCTTTTCATGCGGCGTGCCCGCGAGCGCAGCTCCACGGCTTCCAAACCCGGGGTATCATCAATGTAGATCTTCGCCTTGGAAAGACGGTCTACGGCAGAGGTCAGTTGAGCGTGCTCGCTGGGGGTCAGCTTGCGCCCCTTCAGCTTGTGAGCCCCCAGCCGGGCATTACTGAAAAGCATACGTCTAACCAGCTGTTCGCGGGACATTTCCAGACTGAAGATGCCCACCGGAACGCCCTTATTTCCGGGCGCATGAATTCCGAGCGCCGCGTTTTCGGCAATATTCATCGCCAGCGAGGTTTTACCCATCGCCGGGCGTGCGGCCAGAACCACCATATCGGTGGCATGTAGACCGCCAAGACGCTCGTTCAGACCAATGTATCCGGTCGTTACACCGGTAACCAGCTCGTTGGGATTGGTGTTTTCAATCTCGGTGAAAGCCTCCTTCACCGAATCTTTCCAGTCGGGAATCTGCTCCGCACCACGGCTGCTCAATTCAAACAGCGCCGACTCCGCCTCGCTGACCAGCAGCTCAGCGTCCTGCTCTCCTTTGTAGGCGGAATCAATCGTCTCGGAAGATTTTTCGATCAGCAGCCGGTAGAGCTTCTTTTCCTGCACAATATCGCAATAGAATTCGACGTGCGCCGGCACCAGCGTGCTGTCCTGCAGTTGGACCAGATAGTCGTAGCCCCCGACCTTTTCGAGCGCATTATGGTCCTTGAGCCACTCGGCAATCGTGATGGCATCCATGGGCACATTGGCCTGACTCATGTCCACCATCTGCTCAAAAAGCGCCTGATGGCGGCGATCATAAAATGATTCGCTGCCCAGACGCTTTGCGAGGCACTTGTCAATTGCACCTGCGGGATCCAAGAGAATAGAACCTAAGACCCCTCGCTCGGCTTCCGCACTATGCGGGGGAATCCGCAGTCCCGAACCTGAATCCCCGGGGATCATTTATCTTCTACGATCCAGACCTTAAGGGTGGCAACAACTTCAGGATGCAGCTTGATCGAAACATCAAATGCGCCCAGTTCGTGAAACGGTGCGGCGAGGTCAATCTTCGAACGATCAATCTCCAGACCCTGTTCCTGTATTTTTTCGAGAATCTGCGGAATGCCGACCGAGCCGAACATTTTTCCGTTTTCGCCCACCTTGGCGGAAATAGTGCATTCAATGCCTTCGATCTTCTTAGAAAGCTCTTCAGCAGCACCCTTTTCCTTTTTGAGCTGCGCAAGGCGCTCAAGGCGTTTTTTTTCAATCTGGCGCTTCTTTCCTTCGGTTACTTCCGTCGCATATCCCTTGGGAAAGAGATAGTTACGCGCATAACCGGGAGACACTTTAACAATGTCGCCTTCAATTCCCAGGCCCTCGACCTGGTCCATCAACAATACTTCAATAGCCATCTCTGCGAACTCCTTTCGGCCTTAGCGAACCAACCCCATTACACGCGCACGGCGAATCGCGCCTTTAATCTTGCGCTGCTGCTCGGCGCTGGCACCGGTCAGGCGACGGGGTAAAATTTTACCGCGGTCGGTCATGAACTTCTTCAGAAGCTCGGCATCCTTGTAATCAACATCCTTAACCCCGCGCAAAAGCTCGGGATCGCGTTTATATTCTTCTCTTCTTTCTCTGCGAGCCATAGTTATATCCTTTCTCTAAAACGGTGCATCGTCATCATCATCCATGGGCAGTTGTTGCAGGGAAACTGAAGGCTTCGGCGCATCGGCAAACTCGGTACCCTTAGCGGGCGCTCCGAGAAATTGGACACGGTCCGCACGAACGCGCAGCTTGCTCCGTTTTTCCCCCTGCTGATTTTCCCATTGATCCAACTGCAACCGGCCTTCCACAAACACCGGGGAACCTTTTTGTAGGTATTCAGAGGTCGTTTCGGCCTGACGTCCCCACACCACCACATCCACAAAGCAGGTCTGCTCAACCACTTCGCCCGCCTTGTTTTTAAAGTTCTCGTTGACGGCCAACCCCAAATCGGCAACCGCCGTTCCAGACGGCGTATACCGAATTTCCGGATTACGCGTCAGGTTACCTATCAACAGCACCCGGTTGTAGCTGGCCATTTTAAGCCTCCTGTGCAGCCTCCACGCCGCTGGATACAGTAAACTGATGACGGAACACATTGGTGGTCAGCTTCAAGCGGGCCTTGAACGCATCCATCTTCAAGCCGTCGAGATTGAACATGATCACCACATACAATCCGGCCTTCTGCTTCTTCAGCGGACGGGCGAATGTCTTCTTGCCCATGCGGGTGGTGCTCTCAATGGTCCCACCCAGTTTTTCCAGTTCTTCTTTCACCCGGCCGATTGCCTGATCGAGACCTTCCTCGTCCAGCGACTCCGGGAAAATGAACAGTCCTTCATACAACGTATTCAATGTATTTCTCCTTCTTATCCTATCACCGACTGATTGAACTCGTTCATGGTTCGCTCAGTACCGATGGAAAAGATGCTTTCTACCGCATCGGCGGCCCGTTCGACAACCTTTTCCAATTTAAAATGCTCATCCCCGGAAAACCTGCCGAGGACAAAGCCGATCATATCCATCTCTTCGGGCTTCGGCCCAATTCCAACCCGCACGCGGGGGAAGGCCTTCGTCTCCAGCCACTCCGACAACGACTTCATTCCGTTATGACTTCCGCCCGATCCCTTGGAGCGGACCCGGATACCGCCCAGCGCCAGATCAACATCGTCGTAAACCACCACGACATTTTCCGGCGCAACCTTCCACTTCTTCATAGCACCCCACACGGCCTGACCGCTGCGATTCATATAAGTGGACGGCTTCAGCAGCCGCACCTCTTCCTCGCCCATTCGGCACTTGGCCTGCCACGCCGGAAACCAGAACATCTTCTTAAACCCGGTCGCATGGCGTCGCGCCAGCTCATCCACCACCATAAACCCTGCATTATGGCGGGTAAGCTCATATTCTGTTCCGGGATTCCCCAGTCCAACGACCAGTTTCACAACAGCACCCCCGGAACAGAACCGTTAAAATTTACTCAGCCTTCTTTTCGCCGATTACTTCCGGCTCAGCCGACGCTTCGCCTTCGCTTTCGGCTTCGGCTTCAACCGTCGGTCCGGAGACGGATGCAACGATAGCTTCATCGTCCACCAGAACTTTATACTTCGCATCGAGCTTCAGATCCGAAACATGCAGTGCCTGACCGATTTCCAGTTTGGCAACATTGATCTCAAACTTTTCAACCAGATCTGCCGGCAGACACTCAACACCAATCGAGTGCATAACCTGATCCAGCACTCCGCCGGCCTTAACCCCTGCGGCATCGCCAACCAGCTCAATTTCGATATCCACGCTGATCGGACGGTCCGCTTCAACGCGCATAAAGTCAACGTGCACCAGTTCGCTCGTTACCGGATGATGCTGCACCTCTTTAACCAGCACCGACATATCGCCTTCGCCTTCAACGGCAATATCGATGATCATGCTTTCGCTGGCATGGTGATGCAGGATCTGTTCAAAGTCGTGTACATCCACCGCGACGGAAACGGGATCCTTATCCGCGCCGTACACCACACCGGGCAGGCGGCCTGCGCCACGCAGACGGCGAGCATTGTTGGAACCTTCTTGGTCCCTCTTCTTTGCAATCAGTTTTTTGTCTTCCATTGATTCTCTCCTAATTCTCAATCCTAAATAGCGAACTGACGGATTGGTCGTTGTGAATGCGGCAAATTGCCTCGGCCAATACATCGGCCACCGACAGTACCGTAACATTAAAATCATTCCATTGGCGCGGCGGAACCGTGTCCGTTGTCACCAACTCAATAATCGGCGAATTCTTCAGCCGCTCAATCCCCTTCTCGGTCAGCAGGCAATGGCTAGTCGCCGCGCGAACCGTTTTGGCCCCCGCTTTTTTCAACAGCTTAGCCGCAGCAGTGAGTGTTCCGGCGGTCGAGGTCATATCGTCCACCAGCAGGGTATTACACCCCTCAACGTCACCGACGAGGTGATTCGCCACCACCTTCTCCGCGCTCTTGCGCTGTTTGCCCACCACCGCAATGCCCGCCTTCAGCAGCTGTGCATACGCATCCGCCATCTTCAACCCACCGGCATCCGGCGAAACCACCACCAGATTATCCAGCTCCAGACTGCGCAGATACTTCACAATGGCCGGCGCCGCATAGAGATGATCCACCGGAATATCAAAAAATCCCTGGATCTGCTGGGCATGCAGATCCACACAGAGAATGCGGTCGGCCCCGGCGGCCACCAGCAGGTTCGCCACCAGCTTGGCGGTAATCGGAACACGCGGCTGATCTTTACGGTCCTGCCGAGCATAGCCGTAAAAGGGCAGTACCGCCGTAATACGGTCAGCCGATGCGCGCTTAGCGGCATCAATCATAATCAGCAGCTCCATCAGATATTCGTTCGGATTGACGGAAACCGACTGGACAATAAAAAGATCATCGCCGCGCACATTGTCGACGATCTTCACAAAGATCTCATTATCGGGAAACCGCGTGATGTGTACGTCACATAATTTAACTCCAGCGATAGCCGCAATCTGCTCCGCCAAGGCCCGATGTCCTGTTCCTGATACGATTTTCATTCTAAATACTAATTTAATATGGTTGCCCGACCTGGGTTCGAACCAGGACCCTGTGAGTCAAAGTCACATGTGCTTCCATTACACCATCAGGCAGCACTACACCCAAAAAAAGAGGTCGGATCAGCCGTCCCCTTTTCCTTCTCAAGTTCAAAAGAGCGGAAGACCATAGAAAGCAGGGGGTTGGAAGTCAAGCCGTCAAATGGGAGAAACTGTACATATATGTGCCGATTCCACAGGGAAGGCCCAACTCAACTGTCGCTTCGCAATCAGCGTTTCCTAAGCCTGCGAAAGAAGATCAAACTTCCGGCCCCAATCATGATAAGAAATGCGCTGGACGGTTCGGGAATAAGAGATCGGGCAGCGATTCTTCAAAATAGAGCAGGGAGAGGTCGTGCTGAAATCAATCGACAAATCGCCGTCTACAGCTCCGTCAGATAAACAGTTCATCCACATGGTCCCATGGAACGATCTCCGTATCATTCCGCCGCGTTCGTTTTTCCCCGCAATACACAATCGACTTCGATTTCACGGCGGCATTTTTTTCCAGCACAGCCAGCCCCTTGAAAAAGTCGGACGAAAGGGTCATTGCGGACTTCACCTCCCACGCTGACAGCTGCGCACCATCCTCTGCCAGCAAATCGACCTCGTTGCCGTTGCTGTCACGATAGAACCAGAACCTATCGCTTAACCCCGCATGGGCGCACTGTTTAAAGGCCTCGCCAACAACAAAGGTCTCAAACAGCTCGCCACGCAGGGGATGACGGCTCAAATGCTCCGGCTTTTGAATTCCAATCAAAAAACAGGCCAGCCCTGTATCCATAAAATAGAGTTTGGGGCTTTTCACAAGCCGCTTTCCAATATTGGCATGCCATGGGCGAAGCAGCTTGATGATTCCGCTCGCCTGCAAAACCGACAGCCAACTCTTGATCGTATTGTGTGTCACGCCGCACTCACCCCCCAGCGACTGCATATTCAACAGCTGGCCGGTCCGCCCCGCGCACAACTTAAGAAACGTCTCGAAACGATCCATATCGCTAACAGCCAAGATCTGCCGCACATCCCGCTCGATATAGGTGGATACATAAAAAGAAAGAGCCTCTGTTGGGTTCAATCCCTGATCATGAATGCCCGGATAGAATCCGGCGTAAAGCATTTCGTTCACCGAGGCAGGCGC
>JAAYDL010000199.1 GCA_012729265.1 Lentisphaerota bacterium
GGGCTGCAATCGAGCAGAAAATGGACGGTCACATCCTCTTCAATTTCGTAGAGCTTCACCACCAGTGACTCCAGGCGCCCGTAGATATTCCAATCCACGTGGCGATAGTCGTCACCAAAGTGATACTCCGCATAGTCGGCAAAATTGATCCCGCTGCCCTTGCGCTGACTTCGGCGATCGGCGCGCATGGAACCGCCCAACACTTTTCGCGTCAGCAGGAACAGGGTTTCCAACCGTTTAAGAAACTCCGGATCCGTCAGCATGGAACTTCAGCTCCCGGAGTGTTTAGAAAAAAAAGCATCATCATACATATTTCCGATTTTTGATTTCCGATTGCCGATTTAACGGGACAACTCTCGCGCAATCGACGTTAGAAGCGCTGTCTTAAAAGCGGTCGCAGACCCGAAAATCGGCAATCGCCACTCGACAATCAGCAATTCTCTACTCTGCTAATCCGCGAACAATATCCGCCGTTGAAATGCCTTCGGCCTCACCTTCGAAGTTCAAGAGCACGCGATGGCAGAGTCCCGGAACAGCGACGGCATTTACATCTTCCTTCGCCACATGATAACGCCCCTGCGTCAGTGCCCGAATACGGGCGGCGGATATCAGCGTCTGTGCCGCGCGCGGAGAAGCGCCATAGCGAACATAGCGCGCCACATTATGCGGAGCATTTTCATTATCCGGATGCGTTGCCAGCACCATTTTTACCAAATAATCGCGCACATCCTGCGCTACCGGAACCTGCGCCGCCGTCCGCTCCATCTCAAGAATCTCCGGCCCGGAAATCACCTTCTTAATTTCGGGACGATTCAGCCCAGTCGTACGATCCAGAATCAAATTCATCTCCGCATGATTCGGCAGTTCCACCGAAAGCTTGAAAAAGAAGCGGTCCAACTGCGCTTCCGGCAGCGGGTAGGTTCCATCCATTTCGATCGGATTCTGCGTGGCGAGCACAAAATAGGGACGCTCCAACCGGTGGCAGTGTCCGCCGACCGTCACGGTCTTTTCCTGCATGGTCTCCAGCAGGGCCGACTGCGTTTTGGGCGTGGCGCGGTTAATTTCATCTGCCAGCAGAATGTGGGTAAAAATGGGACCCCTTTGGAATTCAAAACGTTTTCCGCCCTCGTGATCCACCAGAATATTGGTCCCCAGAATATCGGCGGGCAGCAGGTCTGGCGTAAACTGAATCCGCTTAAAATCGAGCGCCATCACCTCCGACAGCGTATGCACCAGTGCCGTCTTACCCAATCCCGGAACCCCTTCGAGCAGAACGTGACCGCCGGCAATCACTGCCATCAGCACCTGTTCGACAATTTGTTCCTGACCCACGATAAATCGGCCGACCTCCTGCTGCATCAACTTAAACCGCTCCGAAAAGCGCTCAACAGCCTGCTCCATACTCTCCGTTTGCTCCATTATTTTGCTCCTTATTTTAAAGTGACGAGTGACAAGTGGCGAGAGACAAGGGACGAATGGTGAATATCCCACCGACTCCTCGCTCAAGTCTCTACCGCTCCAAGCTCTTGATTGCCGCACTCAACATGCGGATGATTTCTTCCGCTAACTCCATTCTTTCTCTGACCAGAGCATGCGGAATCCAATGCCGCAACCTTCGATATCGTCCACGCGTTTCCCGCAGAGAACCCCGTGCAATAACTAAAAACCGATGATATTCCTTCGAACTTTTCCGCCCATAACCTTCTTCAATATTCGAACACACAGAGTCCGCACTGGCCAACTGCTGCGACACAAGCCGCTCCAACCGCTTCGGGCGCATATAAAGGTCCATATCCGAAACCACTTGGTCAAACAGCTCCAAGGACTTGCGATAAGCCACAAATTCATCAAGTCTCCCACTGCTCATTCACCGTCTCCATTCTCCACACGCCACCTGCCACTCGCCACCTGTCTCTTATCACTCGCCCCTCGTCACTCGCCACTCGCCACTATTCTCATGAATCCGCTCAAAATAGCTCTTCACCCCATGCTTCATCTCCTCGGGAATATCTTCCCGCCGTACAAAATCTTCCATCTGCTGCTGAAACTCCAGCGACATTTCCCCATTGCCGCCCGACGAGGCCACACCGGTTCCACTGGAGGCATCCTCAACCCGACGTTCAGACTCACCTTCGCCCAGCTGTCCGCGCAGATGTTCCAGATTCCCTTCCGACGCACTCTCTTCGCCCGGTGCACGACGCGAGCGATCAACCCCTTGGCCGGCCTGTTGTCCGCCCGGCTGATCTCCCGGTTGTTGACCTTGGCCCGGTTGTTGTCCCTGTCCCGGTTGTTGACCTTGGCCGGGTTGCTGCCCTTGTCCAGGCTTTTGAGCCATCTGGTTTTGCCCCTGCTGCAACTGCTGACGAAGTTGAGCCAAGGCCGACTGCGCCTGCTTGCGTGCGGCCAACTGCTGCATAGAGCTGCTGTTTTTGGACATTGATTGATTCACCGCACTGCGGGACTCACTGGAGCACTGCCCGCCGTTTTGTTTACACTCCTGCGCCATTTTCTGAATCTGCTCACTCATTTGCTGCGCATTCTGTCGGCTCTGGCTGGAGTTCGACGACATGGACTTTTCGGCCTCATTAATCTGCGCCGCCATTTTTTCGAGCGCCTTACGTTCCCCTTCTCCAGCCTGATCGCTCAGCTGCATATGATTGAGCTCTTCCGCCGCCTTCTTATAATCGCGTTTAGAAAGCGCGTTCCCGAGTGCCGCCGTTTCCCGTCCTTCGCTCAGCTGAGCCGCCAGTTCCATTAAATAATTCTCATCCGCCCGGGTATCGAGTTCGCTCTGCATCTTCGCCAAGTGGCGATCGATTTCGGACAGCTTCCGCATGACCGCTTTGCGATCATTCCCGGCTTCTAACGCCTCAATCAGTCGTTTGAGCGATGGATCTTCCAGCAGTTCCACCACATTTTCATCCTGCTCCATCGCCAGCATCTCTTCGAACGCCTGCTCCAGTTCTTCCTCTACCGCCTCGGAAATCTCCAGCGCACTCGCCGCCTCGGCGCGCGCTTCTTTAACCGCCAAAGAATCGTCCACCCAAAGCAGCCCGACCGTCCCCATCAGGAGCAACAGTGAGCTTAAAAACAGTTTACGGGGAAATGCCGGACGCAAGGAAGCGGGTCGATGCGGCTCCAACGCGCGCTTGGTATGACGCAGCTGCAACTGATGAATCTCCTCCATACGTTCATTACGAATATGCTCATCCGCCGTCACCAATCCTTCTTTCAGCCCGAAGAACCGGTCCATATGGCTGACCGCACGCGGATGCGAAAAACGGAAACGTAGATAGGCGACGATCGCCACACCGATCGCCAGCGCCAGCGGAAGCCACAAAATCGGACGCGCCACCCGATGGCCGCGCAATACAAAAGGAAGCTCCGCCAGCAGGGCCAGCACAGTAAAGGCAAACAGCGCCCACATCAGTGCCCGCAGTTTTTCGCCCGCATTCAGTTGTGCACGGCCCTGCTGAGTAAATTCAACAATCGGTTGTCGGCTTTCGCTTTCCATCTTATTCTTTCTTGCTCAACAATTCTTCCACGGAGATTTCTTCCGGCGTCAGCTTCGCAACAATCGGGGCCCATTTTTCGGGATTTTCGCAATACGGATAACTCTGAAGAACCCAGCGCCCGAGCTGAAGCCACGTAAGTTGGCCCCGCCACATTAGACGATCAGTGTTTATATAAAACTCTAACCCCTTATAGTAGTTTGAAACAATATCACTCAATAAAGAATCATTAAATTGGTCATCGTCACAAATGCCGAATGTCGCAACAAAAGTTTGGAAGGTTGAAGGATGGATACTGTTATAGCGAATCTCCAAAAGCTTTTCTGGATCACCCAAACGAAAGCAGACGGAAACATCCATGTCATCAATCGAAGACCTTCCGCTCCAGCCCGACTGTTTCTTCGATACTTTATCAACGGCCAGGATAAACTCATACCAAAGCTCTGCATCAAAATGATCCAAACGGCTCGAAACATCAGGCCGCTTATCTCCATAAGGCTTCATTTCAGGAATTCGAATACTCTCAAACGGAGAGCCGACCAGCCAGCTGGTTATAGACTGCTCAAAATCATATTTCTCCAATTCCTCATACACCGAACATACTTTCTCAAGCTCTCCAGAGTCCAAAAGAGCGCTGATGTAGCGATTGAAGATCATGCGGCCCATCGCGATGTGATTTTCAAAATCCGACACAAGGCTTTGCCAGCCATTCTGCTCAACGTATTTCATGATGTAGGGATCAACCTCAACCCTTTTCATCCCGGCAGTCTCTAAAACACAGCGCGACTGCGCGCCAAGCAGAGGATCTTCAAACGGATGATTCTCAAACACCGGAATCAAGGCTCGGAGTGCTTTTTGCCGCTCTTCGCCTCTCAACGTCAGTCCGTAAAAAAAGATTTTTGCGGCCAGTTTTTGATCCGCATTTTCGCAGCGCTCCAACGCAGCCTCCAGATTGTCTCGATTGTTCAGCAAACAATATCTGCTCCATCTCAGCTCCTGCGAAATCACCGGCAGTTCCAGATGCCGGGAACACCACTCCACCGCGCCATAATCTATCGCACTCAGGAACATCGGCACTTCGGCCGGCAGATTCAATTGGTCCCAGGATTTTTCCAGCAACGCAACGGCTTCGTCTGTACGATCCAGCTCAAATAGAAGAATCACCGTCCGCTGACAAAGGGCACTATAGTGCTCGTTTTCCGAATCCAGTTCCGCCGCCATATCGAGCAATTGGTCCGCCAGCTGAGAATAAGCATCAAGATCTTTCTCGACTTCCAGTTTAACCTTATCAAGGCCTCGACGCCCCCAATAATTCATCGTCTCGAAGAAGCGAAGTCGTTCAACCGGATCGAGATCTGAACGGTTTATATATTGCTGAACATCCTCCACAATCTCGGGATGATCAATCGCCTCTGTTTTACTGAGATAGATCCATCCGGCAATGGCGAGAAACTGATCTCTCATCAGGGATTTTCCCGGCATCGCCCGAAGGGTTTCAATCAACTCCAGCAACCCTTCCGGTTTAACATTTTCTAGGTACGAGCCTCCATACCCCAACGCTTTTTCCATCGGCAAAAAACCGTTTTCTCCTGCCTGATTGATCCACTCCTTCATCATTTCCAGCCGCAGATCCGGTGCATAATAGAGATCATCTCCCGCTCGAAGGTAAGCTTCATTAGAACGCTGCTGGTATTCAACAGAAACAGTTTGAAAGAGTTCTTTCTCAAATTGATCAAAAGCCATCATGCGTTCCGCCGGATTTTCAACATCCAACCCCATAACGGACAGATCAAAAACCATTACGCCCAACTTTCTCCGAATATACGTCAGCGATTTAGGTTCATCACTCTCCCCGTAAAAACGAATATTGTTATACGCGCGAACCACTAACTCATTGATATCCGACCGTCCCAGAAGTAATGCCTGCCGGAAAAAGACACGAAAAAATTCTTCTTTATCAAACCTATATTGATCCACTGTGACAGCAGCCTGCGATGCAGTAGAAATACTCCTCAACCATTCTATCAATAATCCGCAATCATCATTAGATGCAATATGCTGTAAATAATAAAGAAACGCGAGGCGATCCTGATCAAGGTAGTCCCTCCGAATAAAATCCATAAAACTCACGTCTTTAATATATTTCCTGCACAGCGCCTCGCCATAATCTGCCCCCCAATCAACCTTGTCTCCCTTTATCAGCCACTCCATCACCTTTGGATCATCGGTGTACTCCACAATCGCGCGGGTGACGGCATACATTTTTCGCCGATCAATCTCGGCTCGTTCCCCTGATTTGACCGGAATTGATGAGAGTATGCTGGCTGCCTTTAACCGCGTGATTGTATCCTCAATAGGCGCAACGATTTCATCAATTCGGGCGGCCTGTTCCGGCAGGAGCCAAGCATCATTATGAGAATAGCCTAACCTTTCCTCAAACCTGGAAGGCAGCTGTTCTCGGACCAGAGAATCCATCCCGTTTCGAATGGCGAGAATAAATGGATATAGATCGCTCCTTGACAGCTTGCTGTTCATCATCCGAACCGCCGCATCCTTGCGTCCGGTTTCAACAGCGAGAGTAAACAGGTCATATGCAAGCTCCCATGAATATTGATTCAGGTCCTGCCCCTTCTGCTCAACCAGATCGAGCACTGCGCTGACTCGCCGGGCTTTTGCTTCCGGATCCTTTTCAGATTCGGCCTGCTTTGCCAGCGCCTCAAGCATTTCGTTAGATACGGCAATGGCACCACCGGACTGTTCAATCAGCGAATAGATCATGTCCGGATCATCAAACAGGTTCCACTTCCGCGGCGCATTTTTTTCAAACCAGCCGGAGAGTTCCAATTGAAATGCGGCCGGCCACTCTCCCTCAGTAAAGAATGTTTTGATCCAGGTCATCACGGCTGCATCGTCGGATTTAAGCGCCTCTTTAAACATGGCGCGGAATAACCAACGGTCAGCCGTTCTAGCCGCCGCCTCGGCATTCTGTGCCGTCCAAACAGCATCCACAATGCGGTGGAGCTCTTCCATATTGCGTTCCGACGCCATCTGCTCCACATAGCGCACATAAATGAGCAGCTTATTGTTGTTGTTTTCTTCGAGCAGGCGCTTGAGGTCGGCCTGTTCTCCGAAACAGATAATCAGCGCAGACGGTTTCTCTCTTTTCTCTTCAGCCGTCAGCACCTCTTGTGCAAAATGCTGAATGACCCATTCCATTGCATCTTTGTCCGTAAGCGTCTCGCCGGCTTCATCAAAGAGCTGCGGCAAATTTTCAGCGGCTTCATACTTTCCGTCCGACGTTTTAACCGGGAAGCGAGCCATTAAAATTTTCAGCATCAACCGCTGCTGTTCATTTTCAATACCTGCTGCAATTTGATCGGCCTGAGCGCGGGCATCTTCAGTAATCCAGAACTCGGACTGCGACGGATTGACTACAAGCGACCGAAAGTTTTTAGGAAATTCATGGGCCACCCAATCATAGAGCCCAAGCCGCAGTGCCAGCGCATAGGTTTGAGGATACCGAAGTACATTCTCATTTCGAAGGAATTCCGCTGCCTCATCCGTTAACCCCGCTTGGCCCGCAATCTCGGCCATACGATAAAGCAGATCGCGGCTCGAGTAATTCTGAACCCGCCCGCTTTTCCACAACGCAAACAAGCGCTTTATGCGTGTTGTTTTTTCATCGCTCGTCTCCATTGAACCAGCCAGATCGAGCATATTCTGAAAGGCCACCACTGACAGATTCATGCGGGGCGCATTCTGATCCAGCAGGTCCAGCATCGAAAACAAGAACGCTCTATCTTCCATTATAGAAAGCTTTTCCCCGTTTCGATTCATCAGCCAGACAAAGGTGTCGAGTCTTTGCGACGCATCGGTCTCTTCGTTTTCAAAAAACTCCTTAAGCCACCGTTCGCTCTCATCGTCCGGATCCAGATAAATATAAAGAAGCTGGCGCAGGTTGGAGGGAGGTAATTCCTGTTGCCTTAGCCACTGCCCCAATGTTTCATAGTGCCGCGAATTAATTTGATTGAGGGCATTCTGCGTACGGTCAAGACTCATCCGATCACCGACGGTGGCCAGCATCGTCAGTATCTCTTTCCCGGCAGCCATCTGCGCATTCTCCGAATTCATCCCCGTGGCCCGATAGCGGCGCTGCACCCGACCGAGGTATTGAGGGCAGTAGCTTTCTGAGTACCAATTATAGGCCTCCTCTCCTCCTAAGTCTGCAACTACGCTCAGCACAAATTCCGATTCAGCCGCGGTATAATTCACCGAGTTAAACATCTGGCTGAGTAACGACCGCATCGTTGTTGTACTCCCCTGCAACGCATACGCCATTTTGAACAAATGCAACCCCTGATCAACAAGTGCCCGGGCTCGTTCTGGATCTGTCTCGACAAGCTCCACACAAACCGCTCCGACTTTTTGTATGTAGGTGTACGGGTCTCGCGCGATTTCGGCAATCCCCATGGACTCAAGAGACTCACACTGTCTCACCACATTCGTTTGCATCCATTCCGCATAAAGGAGCATCACAGGCGAGTTTTTATCCTCCGGAAGACTCATCTCGTAATCGTGCGCATATTGCTGCAGCCAATAAAAAAGCACTTCACATTTTTCAGGATTCTCAGCCATCTGTTCGGCATACCCGTCAAGATAACGTACAATTGATGAGAGTATGCCTTGGGAGCCACCATTATTATTATACAGAACGCCTAATAGACCAGACCCAAACGTGGGTTCACTTACCGCTTCCAGCGCCTCCTGAATTGCGCTCGTATTTTGCTCAATTTGCATCACAAAATGGTAAAAAAACGAGCTCATTCCCCCGCTGAAAACAGCCACCTCATAATCATCCCAATCTTCAAGCAATCCCGCTTCGCGAATCCATTCACCCGTAATTTTCTCTGCTAATACACGGGCAGTAATGCTGTTAATAATGTCAGGCGACTGTATTTTGGATTCAAGTTTTCCCACTCCCTTAAATATGGCCCGCATCCCCTCACCGGATAGTTTCGCATAGCGCAGAGTATGTAGGATCTTCTGATATTTTTGATATATATCCTGCTCAAACTGATAACTGATCGACCCTAGATCTTCTTTCTCAATCAACGCCCATTCATGATCTGTAAAACTTAATGAAAATAAATGTCCATATACTTCCGCCGCGTTGACGTCCATTCCTTGTTCCTGACACGTCAGGACCCAGTCATGGGCCAATTGAACTCCCGCCTCCCATTCTTTCTCTTTCATTAAATTTTCCACAGCATCATGAATAATCGGATCCAGATCTACATCACGCCCGAATTTTAAGTGAAGCGCCATGACCACTTTAAATCTCGGATCAACCCCGTGTCTGGAAGAGTCATAACTAAGGTAAACAGAGCCAATTGAGGCAGAGAGTGAGTATAAAGATCCCTGATTTATACCACTTAACCCCGAAGCCCCTGAGAACCCGGCTAACCCGCCTTTTTCACCCATCCCGAAATATTGTTTGACCAACTTAATATATTCTTCATCGGTCTCAGCCGTCTGAATAGAGATCATTGCATCCAATTGCTGCCCTGTCGGAGAAGTTCCTTTGATTTCGTCTGCAAACGCACGAGCCTGATCCCACGCTCCTGTTCGCTGAATTTCATCAAAAAAGTACACAAATGGATCCTGCATATCCCCCCGCAAACTGGAGTCAAAACTGCTGTACCATCCCTCGACATGTGCAATACAGCTCTTCGCCAGCTCCATCAGTACCTCGCGATCCATCTGTAAGCCGGAATAATCTATGTACCCCGTCAGGCGACCAAACGCGTCCGAGTTGCGTTCGTCCTTCGCAGCGGCACATCGCTTGAGCAACTCAACATATAATTCTCGACGGCGCTGCTGAATCTTCACCAAATCAGGATTGTTTGTATATTCTAAATAGCTCGAATGCTCTGACGAAAACATCCATCCCGGACTGAGCGCGCCAGCCTCTGATGGATCATACAGGTTAGGCAGAGTTTGCCCTGAATTCGCATACCAATTGTTCCGAAACTGCTCCTCAATGTTATTCATGTAAGTCCAGAACGAGGAATCGGAAATCTCCTTGGCAGAATCCAGCATGGAAAGAATTCCTTCTACCATGCCCAACCGGCTCTCATACGACGTATTGCTTTCGCTTATAAGCGAATTGATGGATGAAATTAAACTCGTAAGACTCTCTGCCGGAATTTGCGCAAGGATAGTTCGGGCCTTTTCCGGATCATCCAAAATCAGAGCCGAACTCAGATGAAGTTTCGCCCCGCTCCAGTCAGGCCGCAGATCATATGCGCGCTGAAATCCTTCTGCCGCCCCACGGTACTCTCCGCACATTTCGCAGGTATACCCATATTCAAACCACGCCCGCGCCGAGAGACTATCGTTCTCCGGTTTCATCAAGGCCACCAACTGCTCCTGCAGCTTCCGATGCTTAACATACGAGAACAGATTCTGCACCTGATAATTGCTCGAACTGTTCTGACTCGAAATTCGCACTTCTTTCAACGCTTCCGTACGGATCATGACCGCCATTCGCAGCAGCGCTTCTTCCGTTTTGGAACCGCTGTTCAGCAGGGTTTGAATCTGCTCATATTCACTCGGTCGACGAACGGTTGCCCGCCCTGTTGAACTCGATCTGCTCCCGGTACTTATCGGCGTACTGGTGATGACCTGCACCTGAGTCTGCGGCAGATCCTCCAGCGGCATCTCCAACCGCCCCATCAGATCCACCAACAACACCAGCAGATTGCGGTTATTATTGGTATCGGAAAGCTTTTTCTCAATGATCTCCTTCAGCGGTTCCTGCAAATGCTCCGGAATCTCCTTCTCTGAAAGACAAAGCTGGAGCAGCGTTGTTTGGAGCAAATCTTTATCCGATACATCACTACTGGCTTCCTCTAGCGCCAATAAATATGTATAGGTCTTCTCAAAATCACCCTTCTTTCCGTACCAAAGCAGCAGCGCCAACAGTTCATCGCGGTTTTTCTGCTCCTTGGCTTCAACCACGGAACGCATTGCATCAAGTTCCTCGTCTACTGCACCCAGCCTTGAGAGTACCATCCACTTAAAAAATGGTTCGTCATCAAGCGTATCAAGCTCCGCTTTCAGCATTTGGGCAGTCAAGCCCGCTGCCTCAAAGTACAGCATACACTCAATGTCCGAATCCATCAAATTACGAATCGGCTGAGAAAAATTGATGCTCTGCAGTCCTCCTGTGGAAATCCTGCTCACGCAACCACTAAGATTCCGGTTGCGCCCTGAACTCACAAACATTTCCTGCGCACGCTGAATCAAAGAATCATAATCTTGATCAAACTTTGCGCTCAAAACAACAAGATAATCATGAAGCTCAGGAGGCAGGCTTTCCATTTGATCAAAACGCTGCTCCATCCGATCAAGCAATGTAAGCAATTCAGGATCAATTTGGTTCAGGTCTGTTGCCCGCATGACAACACGTAATAGCATCTCTGTAAACCACTCTAAATTAGAGGCGGACTCCAAATACTGATCCGCCATGGACACCAAAACATCTGAAAGGCCGGGATAACGGTTCATTCCTTCTCTCAACAACCGTTGAGCGATATCTGGATGCTCCTCCGAAAATTCATTAATCAAACAGCGGACCGTTTCTTCTGAAAAATTAAATTGCCCTTGGACCAGCAAAGCAAACAGCTGCAGATCGCGATCATCAGGAAAGAGAGCATCAACCGCCGTCCACCAGTCCGGATTTCCAAAAATCAAGGTCAATTTTATCTTCAGCAACCGAGCGTATGGAAAGAGATCGTTCAACGCCTCCACCATGCTCTTTTGTTCTTCTTCCGGCTGACTGGAAACAATGTGCTGCAGATGGAGCAGCGAATACAGATGGAGTTGCTCCAGTGAAATCGGCGCACGCAGCCCGGAAGAACTTGAGTTTTGATAACGCGGATTCGTTCTTCGCGGGAAGGCATTGAGCATATACTGACTGTTATTGCTCAATTGAAATTTACTGAGGATCTCCAGTAGTTCATCCGGAAGAATACCGCCATACTGCCGTTTCCAGTTCTCCAACTGAGCGGTAGATGGATTGATCGCCGCAGAAGTGAAAGTGCTGTTCTTTACACCCGACCGCTCCTCTTCGCGTTGGAAAAGCTGAACGAAAAGCGGCAGTGCCTGTTCATAATTTTTCTGTTCTTCCAGCGCCAAGGCATAGAGATAGGTGATCCGATAATCATCGGGGTCTTCCTTCGCACGTTGTGCCAGCGAATCGATAATAAACTCCGTGCATCCCTGCTCAATCAGGTTTTCAACCCAATCAACATACGCATCGGCATCGCCCAACAATTTGGGGTCGCTCAACCACTCCTTGGCTTTTTCCGGATCGCCGTAAAGGATCTCCAACTCCAACAGTTTGCGTTGAGCCGCGCCGCTCGTGTCCGAATCCGCAATGCGCAGCATCAGACTGCGGACCGCATCATAATTCCCCAGATCTTCTTCCAGACTGGCCTTGGCTTGCAGCACCGAGATATCGTTCGGACGCAGCTGCAGCACCTGATCGAGCACCTCATTGCGCTTTTCCATTTGACGCTGTATGCGATAGCACTCCGACAGCCCTAACAGAGGAAAGGCGGCCGTTTCAGAATTTTCCGCCCGCAGTTCCAACTCTTTGATCAGATCATTCATTCCTCCGCGCTGTTGTTTAATGCGGATAATATCGCCCAGATAGCCCATCCGCCCGTCCAGCGTCTCTTCGTCGTTGAGCATCCGCCAATACAACTGTTCAGCCTCCAGCGGGCGATTATTACTCTCATACAACGCACCCAGCGCCAATTTGAGATCCTTCGACTCATCAAACCGCTGAACGGCTTGGCGCATCGCCTGAATCGCCTCCTGATTCCGGTTGGCGGACAGCAGCACATCGCGCTCCAGCTCGTAGGGGCGGATTGCATTCGGCGAAGCCTTTTTCCAGACCTCCACCCACTTAAGCGCCTCCTCCGTCTTTCTGGCATTCAGCAGTACCGGCACCAGCTCACGCAGCCAAAGCACCTGTTGCGAAGGATTCTGATGAATCAAGGTGGTCAAAATCGTTTCCGCCGAATCCCAATCCTTCTGCCGCTGCGCCAGCAAAAGGCGGCACTGCATCAGCTCTGTATCCTCCGGTGCCTGCTCCTGCGCGGCGTTCAACAGTTGATCCGCCGCAGCGGCGTTTCCATTATTCAGATGCAGCGAGGCCGTCAGCCAGAGCGATCGCGCATCTGTCTTTCCCGCCAACTTGTCTATCCAGCCATTAACCGCATTCTGCTTCTTGATCTCATACACCAGCGCCGACGTCGCCATTTCCATCTCTTCGAAAGAAGCCGCCCGTTCCACTCGAGCCAGACCGATTTCGAGCAGCTCGTCGCTTTTATCCAGCGCGCCCACCACATCAAACAACTGCGTTAAAAACCGAAAATCGCTGATAAATTCAGCGCGCCGAGTGTTCATCAGATCGTACGCCCGATCCGGACGGTCTGCGGCCACCAGCGCCGACGCCAGCCGCAGCAGCGTGTCGAGATCGCACCGCTCGGCCAGCCACTCATAATGTTTCCACGCCAGCTCCAGCTGGAGATAGCTCTTGCGCGACAGGTGCAATGCGACCGCCTCGCGTCCTTCCATCGACTCCGGCCACTGATTCAGCATCTCCAGCAGTACACTGGTGGCTTCATTGTTGAAATCATAGCGCGCCAGCGTACGGCCCGTATTCAGATAATCCGCCTCGCTCTTTTCCGAATGTTCCAGATAATCCAGCAACGCCGCAATCGTCTCATCCTCATGCTTCAATTGGTGGTGCACTTCCGCCAGCCGCATCCGCAGTGTATTGTCATCCGGGTAACGTTCAATGAACCCTTGAAGCATTTCCACCACTTCATCGCCACGATCCATATCCATCAGGAAATTTACGTACCACTCCTTCATCTCCTGCTGATCCGGCACTAGACGGATCACCGCGCGCGCCGCCTCCAGCGCTTCATCTTTCTTGCCGCAACCCAGCAGCGCAGAAGAGTACGCCTGCATCAGTTCGGGATTGGACGGCCACTGCTCCAGCATCTGTGCAAAACAATTACGCAGCCCCGAATAATCATCCGCTCCGCGATACAGATATTCCACCCGCCGCAGCACATCGCGCTGCAGCCACGAACCCTGACTCGTCTGCCCAAACGCCTCAACCAATCCCTCGACCGCTTCCGCCCGACGATCCAGTCGTACCAAAATCGATGCCCGACGCATCCGCAGCATCACCTTTCGATACGCATCGCGCGAATTATTCAGCAGACGGTCGCAGCTATCCAGCGCCTCGTCATAGAGCCCTTCTGCCATCTGCAGATCCAACAGCTCCTCGCCCGTATCTTCATCCATTTCGGACGCTTCCAGTACTTGTTCCCAGACTTCAAGGCCCTCCGAACGTTTGCCTTCCCGCAGCAGACTGCGGCCCAGCAGCTTCAACGCCTCGAGCTCATCGTCGGAATCAGGTTCCAGTTCCAGCAGGGCCCGCAAATCGTTCGAGGTTTCAGCATAACGCCCCAGGCTCATCTGTGCAGAAGCCCGATAAAAAAGCAGATCGATTGATTCCGGCTCCTTCTCAATCAAGGCATTATACTGCTCCACCGCCCGCGCCGGCTCATTAATGTGGTCATAATAGAACGCCAGCAGCAGCGTTGCCGACTCGTCCTCAGATTTCCTTAAAAAGGTTTCGAGTTCACGCAGATCATACTGCTCCAGCCAACTGTTGCAGAAACGCTCAAACAGATAGCCCGGCCGCGGATTGCCTTCCAAAATCCGATAATAATCCGCAACCTTTCCTTCCGGCTCAACCGCCGCAACGGAAGTTCCCAGCAAAAGACCCGCAAACGAAATTCGATAAAGCCAACCCATACTGCCTCCAGATAAAAAATTATTGCCAGTATAGAGCTGTTATATAAAACTGCAAACGAAAGTCATTACAACTTGAAACGCTGCTGACAATGCAACAGATAACATAACATATTATATTTACAAAAAATGCCTGCAGGTGATTTAACAACAAAGTAGCTGTCAAGTAACACCGATCGTTTCCATCTACTTCCGGTAGATCGAATCGTCCCACTCGCGGTAAAACCTGCGTACCACTTCCGTGATTGTGTGGATCCGGGTCTTGGCGTAATAGTCCACTCCGCCGAACATAAAGCCGAGGTGTTGCTTGATCTCAAGCTCGTGCCGCGCGAAATCCATGTCGAGCATGTTTTCCGTTCCGCCGTCTTTTTGTATCAAGTGTAGATTTATAAACCGTTGTGCAAAAGGATGAAGAACAGGTAAAACCAGCGGATGGCCTCGATTAATTCGTTGTCGATAAACATGATTCCGAGAAGGTTGTACCGCAAGGGGCTAAGTCGCATCGATCAAGAGTTCTGAATCGATCTCGCCAAGGCCATCCAAAAATGTATGATGGAACTCCACATCGAAAAGGAGCTTAATCCATGATTCGAAACATACTTTTATTGACGGCCGCAACCCTTCTCTCGGGATGCTTCCTGTTTTCAGGTAAAACGGACACATCCATTGTGCTGAAGGTGGCGGTGAACGATATTTACTGCGCCGACACGGCGTGCGAATACGTTCATGAAGTTGCTACGCGAACCTATGCAGAAACGCAGAAGATACTCGCTTCGGAGCACGACATCACGCTCCGGATTGATTATTTCACGGATTCTAATCAGCTCGAAGAGGCGATTCTTACAGGTAAATACAACGCGGTCATCTGTAAGCCTTGGTCGGCTCTGCGGCTCAACAAAGAAGCAGGAACCGACTTCCAACGGATTGCGGACCTGCTTGACCCCAATAATAATTTCTGGCTGACAGGGATTGTGATTGTCCCGAAGGACTCGCCCATTCAATCATTGGATGAATTGAGCGGGAAACATATTCTTTTGGGAAAGCCGGACGCATACGAAACGTCATACGCTGCATATAACCTGCTCGCCAATCACGCGATCGCTCCAGACAAGATCGATATGAAGGATAGTTGCGGAGAAAACATCCGCGAACTGCTCGACGGCAACGCCGATGCCGCTGTGGTGAGCGACTATGTGCTCTCCGCTGGCTTTGCCGACTACGACGATTTTCGCATTCTGGCGCACACCGATATGATTCCACTCACATCGGTGATGCTTGATATGAACAAATTTAATGACGCGGACGAACGGCGCATTAAAAGTGCCTTTCTGTCCATCAACGGAACCAACGCTCCCGGGAGCTTGATCAGCCAAGGCTTTTCTGATCCGTGGTCGTGGAACCCGCGCGAATTGTAAGACAACGCGCACGGAGAACTTACTTGCCATTATTTCTCTATTTGAGTAGTACACAACCCGCGATCATTCACAACAACAGGAGGTAATTATGCACAGTTTTGTTCGTTCTCATATTGCGTTAGCGGTGGCTTTCGCGTTCTTGACGGTTTGTGGCGTCTCAGCCGGCCCGGTACTGAATTACCAGGGACGGATCACTTCGGGAGATGGCGGTTTTAACGGCTCCGGCTACTTTAAATTTGTGCTGATCAATCAGGCCGAGCAAGCGGTTTGGTCGAACGACGGTTCGACGGGTACCGGGCAGCCTGCGTCATCGGTCATGGTGAATGTCGACAACGGCCTGTTTCAGGTCAATCTCGGCGACGAATCGATGCACCCGATTCCGGGCATTGTGATGCACGAGCGGTCGCTGCGGCTCAGGATCTGGTTTTCCGCCAGCGGATCCGGATTTGAACAGTTCTCGCCAGACACGGAGATAAATGCGTTGAACTTGTCACAGATTGACACCGGCAATTTGCTGACGGTAGACGGAGAAGGTCGCGGCACGTTTGATTCCATCCAAGCTGCGGTCGATTACGCCTCAACGAGTTGGGGTGCGGCTATTCTGATCATGCCGGGTCAGTACAATGAAAGCATCGTTTTCCCCTCGAACTGTTTCGTGACGTTGCGCGGGGCAGCCGCAGGCGGGGTTGTAGAAATATACAACGAAGGAAGGACCTTGTCTCTTACGGATGGGGCGCTGGTGCGTATTGAAGATCTGAGCGTTTCGGGCAGCCCCGCGTTGTCGGATCAGGGGATGACGACAAATTCTTGGAGCGAAATAACGCTGCGCAATTGCGAACTGTCCAGTTCGTCTCCTGAATCCTCTTCTCCCGTTATCGCTTTGGGGAACTCGAGTCGTGTGATCTTGATCGATTCACGGGTAAATGCCGGAGGACAAGGACCCGCTGTTTCTGTTGGCGGGGGTTCGAATGTTGAGGCAACCCGGTCGCGATTCTGGGCGAATGGTGCTGCCGCAGTTCTGCTTCAAAGCGGAAACCCTAATGTCTGGATGGATGATTGTGATCTGCAAGCAAACCAAAACCCATCTCTGGTTGCGAATCAGAGCGGCGGGTGGGGAAGGTTCAACGACTGCCGTTTTGAAAGTGGAGTCACGTGGGATGACTCCGCCGGTGGGGGACTTTTCTGTGAAGGCTGCAGTTTTTTTACCTCTTCCAGCGAGAATCATGCGGTACAAATAACGGGCGGACATCCCAGTGCGCAGTTTAACAACTGCCAGTTTGGCTCCTCTCAGGCGACCACTTTTTACATGAAAGACGCGCCGGGTTGGGTAAATTTGCAGTCCTGCCGCATGCATGCCTCTGACGCGGGAGCGATCGAGGTGATCGCCTCTTCTGAAATCGATCTCAATGAAGATGAAGATGAAGTAAGCCTCAACCTTCGTAATTGTGTTGTCAGCGCGAATGGCAACGGGGAGGCCCCTGCGGTCAAGTTGTCCAATACCTACGACGGAGACCTCGGATTGGAATTCGAGGCCATTTGGTGCGATATCATGGGGGACATTCGCGACGGTGTGGAAGTCGGGAGTGGATGCGAGTTTATGGCGGAACACTCGCTCGTTGAAGGCAAGCGATACGCGGTTTTCGCGCCTGAGGGCGGGGAGATCGATCTCAACAAGTGTAATGTTTTCGGCGCGCAAGACCTGCCGGGTGCCGGGGTTTACATGGGCGGGGAAGGGTTTTTCCTCGCGCAAGGATGCGATATAGAGGGAGAAGACGAAGGAGCGGGGGTGTTCCTGGATTTCCAAGAGGGTGGTAAGGCGGTTATGCTGCAGAACATGCTCGGCGGATTCGGAGATAGCGCACTCGTGGTCAAGGGGGGAATGGCGCAAGTCACCCATTCGACGTTCATTACATCCGGGAGCCCGATGCTGTCGGTGGCGGGGACCAATGCGGTCCATCGTTTTAATCACTGTACCTTTAAATCGGTGGTTGATCTGCTTGATGACGATGAACTCCCTCCCGCTCAAGGTCCGGCTGTCATGCTTTTAGGCGCTCAGGGAAAGACGCCCGTGCCTCAATTTTTTGACTGCTCGTTTGAGCCGGCTGATGACGCCCCTTACGCGATCGCGCTTGATGACGCCCCTTCCGGAAACATTGTCCTGATCAACTCCCAACTGCTGAAGCCCGTTGCTCCCGGGATCAGCAACAACGCACCTATTATCGATTCACGAGGAAATGCGGTATTCATCCTCCCAGAATAAGGGCGAAGAGGGACGAACCATGAAAACAAGAATTAAGCTTTCAGGATCAGCGATCGCGGTTCACATGCTTGCCGTTGCGCTGGCGTTCGCCGCTGGTCAGAGCAGCGAAAACTATAAGATATCTGCGGATGTCTTCGCTCAGGGTGCAGGGGGAGCGACCGCTTCCAGCACCTCGTACAAAGTCTCCAGCTCAATAGGCCAATACGCCATTGTGGGGGCTACGGTCACGAGTGCTTCCTATAAATTGGAAACGGGATTTCAAGCCGCGATAGTTGAAACCGGCGGAGGCGCAGCGCCTGAAGCCTACGACGATTGGGCATCCCGCATCGCTTGGGGCGGAATGGATCCAAGTCGTTCGGCGGACCCTGACGGAGACGGGTTCAATAATGAACAGGAGTTCATCGCTGACACAAACCCCACGCAGATGGATTCCCGTTTTCACCTTGCTCAGGTTGCGTTCGATGGACAGACGGCCATCGTTTCGTTTCACAGTTCAGCCGATCGGGTATATGAGCTGTGGTTCTGCACCGATTTGACCGATCCGGAAGGATGGATCCAACTGTCGGGGCCGCGTTCGGGGGTCGGCGGGGCGGATAGCATGTCACACGAGCAACAGGGGCCGACGACCGCAGGGTTCTACCGCATTCGCGTCTCGCTGCCGTAAAGTAATGCAATCGTCCCGGTTGCTGAGCAAGCGGGACGCATGCTCTACATTGAAAACCCCGGAGCCTCCGCAAGGAACTCCGGGTTTTCTTTTTGCACAGAAGCAGCGTTTAGGATAAACGATTTGAGGTAGTTATCCTGCATGGTGTGCTTGGAGTAGAATGCGATGGGACGGGAAATCACAGTAAAGGTGGGGACGCGGGAGTTGATATTCGGCGAGGGGGTTGCTTTGCCGATAGATCGGATTTTTGTGAATCATCCGGATGACTCCGTCGCTGAGATTGAACGATTTAATGCGGAGCAGTATCCATGGATCACCCTTTGGATGCACCGTTTTAAGGACGGTGTTCTCGACTGCGAGGTGAGCGATTTTTGTCCGAAATCCCCGGCGTTCGGCGCACTTCATGGAGATTTTTCCTCCGTTCGGAAACTGTCGATTTTTTATGACAATCCCAAACTTTCGAAGCTGGCACAGATCAAGGTGAAGAGGCCTCCGCCCGAACCGCTGGTGAAATCCCGACCTGCGCTACGTCCAACTCCGCCGGTTTTTCCCTCTGTTAAGCCGCCACGCGAGCAGATTGAAACGATCACATTTGCCGCGCCGCTGGCGCAGTTTCGGTTCCATGATGGATATGCGGAAGTTGATTGGAGGGGGCACCTGCCCGCAGCGCGGAAATATGTGCGGCTTTGTTTTCGAATAGAGAACTGTTTTTTCAGTCCCAAGCTGAATGTCTTGCGGCCCTATCTTTCGCGCTGTCTCGATCAGATCCCGGAGGTTAGCGCAACGCTCCGAGTCTGCGGAGAGAAGGTGTCGATTGAAAAGGTTGAAGCGTCGGCGCTTGACAAGATTTCTTCGGAACTGCTGGGGCAGGTCCGGTTCAATTATGTAAAGGGCGAATTGAAACGCCGTAACGGCCGGCGGATTGCCACGGCCGAGCGGTTTTTCGGAGAGCTGTCGGAGGCGGGGTTTGGGGAGTCGGATGCCGATTTTATTTCCGATATTGTCCGCGCCAAAAACACTCGCCACGCGGAGCACATTGAATATCTTGCGGGGCTTCACGACGGCGGGCGGGTGCGGCTGCGCCTGATTCGCGATCCCTTTTCGTTTCTTTTTTTTGTGCCCGGTTCATCCGGCAGCTTTTTTATCTGGGAAACATTTGACGGAACGGATGCCACATATATATGGAAGGTTAAGTCGACAGCGTATGATCAGAATGGGTGCCGCAGTGAACTCAAGCAGGCCGTACGACAGGTGGAGCAAACGCTCGATTATATTTATGCCGCCGGTCGAAATCAATTTCTCGGGGAAACCCATGACGGGTTTGTGCGCGTGTTTCATGATTATCAGAGCGATGATGGTTTTGAGCAGTGGAAACAGGAAGTTGACCGACTCGTGAGCGGTCCGGAAACAGGAAATACTGAGGATGGGAAAGAAGAAGAAAAAAAAGAGTTTGCCGCCTCGGCGGAAGCGAATGACGCGTGATGGAAGGCTGCGCAATGCCCGTTCTACCCAATGGGTGGAGAACTATACAGGCGGGGATCTGGTGAGGGGCTATCGAAACTGGTACGGAGTAGATGCACTGATGGCCGTAATGGAGCTTCGCATGCTGGGCGTATCCGTTTCAGAAGAGCGTGAAGCGCAAGTCCGTAGGACGATCGAACAAAAAGCGGCACAGACGGCGGCTCGAAAAGAGCGGCGACGACTGGAAGAGGAGGCCTCGTTCTGGGAGGATCGCGACGAAAATTTTGCATATATTGCCGGATATACGTCCGGTGGTGCGGCGTTTGGCGTGACGTGGGATGAATGGGAGGAGATGGAGTTTTGAACCAAATCAGGTCGAAATAGACCTTATCTCCGGAGGCAGGCTCGTTTCGTTATTTCATTGCCCCGCTGCGGACGGGCAGGCATATTTGCGCCGTTTTATGTGAGATTGAGAACCCCTGAACTGGAGATTTGATAATGGATAAGCTACAGAAGAACAACGCTTTCGGCGGTCCGGAGGGGCCGGTTGTTTTGGTGATTATGGACGGCGTTGGAATTGGTAAAAATCCGGCGAGCGATTATGTAAAGATTGCCCATACGCCGAATCTGGATTGGCTGAAGGAAAATGCGGCGGTGTATGCGGAAGTGAAGGCGCACGGCCGCGCGGTGGGGCTGCCGGATGATTCCGATATGGGCAATTCTGAAGTGGGGCATAATGCCATCGGCTGCGGACGGGTCTTCGATCAGGGCGCGGCCCTGGTGGGCAATGCGATTAAAACCGGTGCCATGTTTGAAGGTCAGGCGTGGAAGGAGCTGATTGCCAACGTGAAGGAGAAAGAGAGCGCGCTCCACTTTATCGGTTTGTTGTCCGATGGAAATGTTCACTCCAATATGTACCATCTGGAAGCGATGCTGAAGCAGGCGAAGGAAGAGGGCGTTGTAAAGGTGCGCATTCACGCGCTGATCGATGGGCGCGATGTACCGCCGACTTCGGCGCTGGAATATGTTGAGCGGTTTGATGCGTTTTTAGCGGAGATGAATGCTGACGGAACCGTCGATTACTGCGTGGCTTCCGGAGGCGGCCGTATGAATATTACGATGGACCGTTATAACGCGGACTGGAGCATGGTTGAGCGCGGATGGGCGGCTCATGTGAAGGGCGAGGCGCGCAAGTTTGCGTCGATGAAAGAAGCGGTCGAAACCTTCCGTGCGGAGAAGCCGGGTATTTTGGACCAGGATCTGCCGGCGTTTACGATTGAGCGCGACGGCGCAGCAGTCGGTCCGATTGTGGACGGCGACAGCGTGGTTTTCTTTAATTTCCGCGGCGACCGTTCGTTGGAAATCACGAAGGCGTTTGAGGCCGATGAGCTGACGGAGTTTAACCGCGGACCGAAGCCGAATGTTTTGTATGCGGGGATGATGGAATATGACGGCGACCTCAGTGTCCCGAAGCGCTATCTGGTTACCCCTCCGGCGATTGACCGCACCATGAGCGAATATCTTTCCGCCGCAGGCGTGAAGCAGCTGGCGATTTCCGAGACGCAGAAGTATGGCCACGTGACCTACTTTTTTAACGGCAACAACTCCGGAAAGTTTGCAACGGAAACCTGGAAAGAGATTCCGTCGGATGTGTGTCCGTTCGAGAATGCGCCGCGCATGAAGGCCGATGAAATTACCGAAGAGGTGGTGAAGGCCATTCAGAGCGGGGAGTATAAATTTATCCGATTGAACTACCCGAACGGCGATATGGTCGGGCATACCGGAGTCGTTGAAGCGGTCAAGGTGGGGGTGGAAGCGGTCGACGAAGGCGTGGGTAAAATTATGGAAGCGCTGAAGAAGGTGAACGGCATTATGGTCTGCTCCGCCGACCACGGCAACTCGGACGATATGTGCGAGCTGGATAAAAAGACCGGCGAACTGAAGCTCGACAGCAACGGAAAGTGTAAACCGAAGACGGCGCACTCGCTCAACCCCGTTCCCGTTTACATCTATGATCCGTCCGGAGTTTCGAAAGCGCGTATGTCCGATGTAAAAGATCCGGGCATCGCGAATCTGGCGGCGACCTGCATTACGCTGCTGGGCTATGTTCCTCCGGCCGACTACACGAAGAGTCTCGTTGAAGTGGGCTAGAAACACTCAGGGCGGAGCAGGGCTTCGCCCGTTAATGCGTTCAGAAAGGCCGTGAAGATGCGAGGCCGGATTGCTTTGCGCTCTTTGCGGCCTTCTGCTACATCTATACGGGTTATGAATAGATTCTTCCGCCATTTCGTTGCTGTCTTCTTTATCTGCATGGTTGCCGCTGCACAGACGGCCACAACGCCTTCGTTGTCTGATCTTATGGCCGGACAACTGGAGGCCGAGGGAATTCGTGTTCCCTACTATGATGAAGAGGGCAACTTAAGGGCGATGCTCTACGGCTGGACCGCGAAGGTGTTGGAGAATAATGTCGTCGATATTTCCGAACTGCGCATTGATGTCTACAAGGAACGCAAGCTCGATGCCTCCATTTTCGCGCCGCAGTGTCTTGTCCACGAGGTGAAGATCAATAAAGAATCGATTCTTGTGGCGGAGTCGCTCGGAGAGGTTTTGGTGGAACTGGACGGTCTGACGATGGTCGGAAAAGGATTCCGTTTCCGGTCAGATCAAAACCGGTTTGAGATTCTCAAAGAGGCCAAGGTGATCGTGGACGAGTCGGCGCGTGAATCAACGGAGCTTACACTGTGATGTTGTTGCGTCGAATCCTATTGTTTTTAAGCTGCTGCGCGCTTTTTGTGGTCGGCTGTTCAAAAGAAGAGCCGCCGGAAGCTCCGAAGAGCGAGGTCCCGACGATCTCTTCCGTTGAATCGACGCCGTCGGAAACTACGCCGAAGCAGAAGCCTCGGGATTCGAGTCGAGTGGCGCAAGATGCGCAATTTGACCGGTATGCCCAAAAACTGGCGCAGGCGAAGGCGGCGGAGCGCAAGCCTGGACAGACGATTCTGAGCGGGCAGTCGTTGGTTTTTGATCAGGATCAGGGCTATGCGGAAATGAAGACCGCCGTCGAGGTTTTGGACGATCAGGGGTTGCTGTGCGCAGAGCATCTACTGGGGCGATTTAATGTCTCGAATCAGATTGAAACCGTTACCGCTCAGGGCAACGTTTCAATGCGTTCTCAAGGACGTACGGCGGAGTGTGCGGAAGCGCTTTATGATTACACCGCAGGAACCATTCTGCTGGAGGGCCGCGCCGTGGTTTCCGATGGAACGAACAGCCTTTCGGGGCAGCAGATCCAGCTCTGGAACGGGGAGAACCGCCGTATGGTTTGCGAACCCAACGCGCTGCTGGTGCTTAAAGGCGAGTCCGGAGAAGAAATTGAAGGCTTTGGCAGGACGGAGTTTGATACGGAAATCCGCGCAAATCGAATTACGTATGACGAGCTGGAGCAGCGGGCAGATGTGGTGGGGGATGTCCGGGTGCGGGATGCGCAGGGCAGTATGACCTGCGATCAGGTTGCGGTTTATCTGAGCGCAAGCAACCGAGTGAATTCCGTGGAGGCTTTGGGCAACGTTGCGCTCGACTCCCAGGGGCGCACCGCTTCCGGCGAAAAGGCGACGTATGAGTATGCCGAAGGATTAATTCTGCTGGAAGGCATGGCGTCGGTTTCCGATGGAACAAACACTCTTTCGGGGGAACGTATCCGCTTTTGGAGCGGGACTAACCGAAAGGTGATTTGCGAGCCGAACGCGTTGCTGGTGGTTTCCGGAGAGACCGCGCCGAGTGCGGAAGGTGATGCCGGGCAAAAATTTGATACGGAAATACGTGCGGGACGAATTGTTTATGACGAAGAGCAGCATCGGGCGGAGCTGATCGGTAACGTGCGGGTGCGCGATGTGCAGGGGGCCATGAACTGCAATGAGGTGACGCTGTACTTGAAAGGGGATAACAAAATAGATTGGATCGAAGCCCGGGGTGCGGTAATAATTCAGTCAGAGGAGAGGAAGGCTTTGGCGGAGCTGGTCGTCTATACTGCGGAAGAGGGAAAGTTTACATTGACAGGGAATCCTATGGTTAAACAGGAGGCGAATATCATGGCGGGCGATCAGATCCTGTTCTGGCCCGAAACGCAGCAGATGATTTGCGAACCCAACGCACGTGCTGTGCTCTATTTGGATGAGGAGACCAAGGCAAAATTCATGAAAGATCTGAATGACTGAGATGGATAAAGAAAAAGACTGCCTGATTCGGACCGAAAAACTGGTCAAGGCCTATAAGGGCCGGAAAGTGGTCCGAGAGGTCGATGTGAATGTAAAGGCGGGGGAAATTGTGGGGCTGCTCGGACCGAACGGCGCCGGCAAAACCACCACGTTTTATATGATTGTCGGGCTGGTGCGCCCGACCGAAGGAAAGGTTTTCTTTAACGGAAGCAATGTAACGAATGTTCCCATGTATAAGCGAGCCCGAATGGGGATGGGATACCTTTCGCAGGAACCGTCGATTTTTCGGAAGCTGACGGTGGAGCAGAATGTGATGGCGATTCTGGAGACCATGCCAATTTCAGGGAAGGAGCGGAAGCGCCGGTTGGCTGATCTGCTTAACGAACTGAAAATTGATCGGCTGGCAAAGCAGCGGGCGTATACGTTGAGCGGCGGCGAGCGGCGGCGATTGGAAATTACCCGCGCTCTGGCAACGAATCCGTCGATCATCCTGCTGGATGAACCGTTTGCGGGGGTGGATCCGCTGGCGGTGAACGATGTTCAGGATATTGTTCGCAGCCTCCGAGAAAAGGGGCTGGGGGTGTTGATTACCGATCACAGCGTCCGCGATACGCTGGAGGTGGTGGATCGGGCCTATCTGCTCTGTGACGGGCAGGTTCTGCGCGAAGGGAACAGCGAGTTTTTGGTAAACGATGAGGTGAGTCGTGAGCTCTATCTGGGGCCGCGGTTCAGTATGTAGAAAACGAAAGGAGCAACCATGCAAGTAAATATTACAGGACGGCATGTCAATGTAACCGACAATGTTAAAGCTCATGTAAATGAGAAGATTGAGCGCTGTTTGGCCGTGTTCCCTCGAATAGAATCCATTCATATTATTCTGGAGGAGGAAAAAATACATAAAGTGGCGGAAATTATCATACAAGGATCTGATCATATTCGCGTGACTGCGGAGGAAAAATCAGAGAATCTGTATGACGCAATTGACCGGGCGATCGAGCACGTGGAGCGTCAGATGCGCAAACTCCGCGACAAGGTTCAGGAGCATCATTGATCATTTGAATGCAGGGTTTTCAGGAGGGGAATAGTGGCGACAATAACGGTTAAAACGTTGATGGACGAAGGGGCGGAAAAGCTGTCCCTTTCTGTATTGGCAGGTGAAGAATACTTGGATCGCAAGCTTGCGGAAACGGCGATGAATCGACCGGGGCTTGCGCTGACCGGGTTTTTTCAATACTTTGCTAATCAGCGGCTTCAGATCTTTGGTCTGGCCGAATTCACCTACCTGAAGAGCCTTCCGGAGCGGGATCAGATCGAACGACTGCGTACGTTGTTTGAACAGCAGATTCCGGGGATTGTGATCACCCGCAACCGGAAGGCTTCGAAAGAATTTCTGGAACTGGCCGTGGAGTATAAGGTTCCTGTGCTCCGCAGTTCGATGGTGACCATGAATTTTGTGAACGAATGCACGGTGCTGTTGGAAAAGCTGACGGCGCCTCAGGAACGTATTCAGGGCACCATGATGGAAATTATAGGCATCGGTGTGCTGCTGCGCGGAGCACCGGGGATCGGGAAGAGTGAAACGGCGCTTTCGTTGATTGAGCGGGGCTACAGTCTGGTCTCGGATGATGTGACCGAAATTCGCCGAACGAGTCGAGGTCGGGTGCTCTGCTGGGCCAGCGAAATTACCCGGTATCACATGGAAATCCGTGGGTTGGGTATTATTCATGTTCCGAGCCTGTTCGGTGTATCCTCGATTCGCCGCCATGCGGAGCTGGATTTGGTTATTAACTTGAAACCGCCGAGCGGGAATGAGGACCGAACCGGGGTGGCTCCGGATTTCATTGAGTTCCTGGGGTGCTCTGTTCCGTGTATAGAGTTGCCTGTACAATCGGGCCGAGATATGGCAAACATTGTTGA
>JAAYDL010000200.1 GCA_012729265.1 Lentisphaerota bacterium
CGCCTAACACGCTTGTTTCTCTATGGAGATACAGACTATAGCCTAAGCGCCTCTGTCATGCAAGTGCCAATCTTCCATCTGCGGATAAAACAAAAAGCGGCGTCGCGCGGAATACCGCTTGCCGCCGCACTCCAGATTTTTTCGCCAGACTTGCGAAACGCTGCAAGGATAGAGCAAGGACGTGAAAAATTTGGAGTGCGGTGACAAGAGCCGCGCTGTGCGCGGGTCGCGGCACCGCTTTCTGGCCCGTCCACGTTAAAAGCGGCGTCGCGCGGAATACCGCTTGCCGCCGCACTCCAGATTTTTCGCCAGACTTACGGAGTTTTCGCCGCGCGCAGCGCGGCCGGTCAAGCAGACGCTTGACCCTCCCGGCGCTTCGCGAGCCGCGCCACTTGAAAATTGAGCGTTGAAAGTTGAACGTTAGACAAAAACTGGCGCGGGCGAAGCCCACAATCCAAAATTCCTATCACGAAATACTCGAAAAGGCACAGCACTGTTTTTACCCTCGGGGCAACATTTTGCCAATCGATTGCGGCTTGCGACACGATCTCCAATTTAGTACCTTGAAGATGGTTTTGTAACGCGGTTCGCAACCAATCAGCCCGGAATGATTTATACGCCTCTGAATGACAGACGACTCATTGTGTAGGGGAGCAGATATCTTCACGAAAAACGACAAATCAGAAATGACACGTTCTGTATTCCGCAAGGTGCTCAACCAGTGCGGTTATGAGGACGCCTGCCTGCACGAACCGGCAACAAGATCGGGAGACAGCCCCGGCATGCCCCGACTACTGGCCTACTGTCGCCCCCCTTTCGATGTCCGTACCGCCGCGATCGCCATCGGCGATTCACCCGCGCCGGGAGCGTCTTCGCGGATCGTACAGAGTTATCAGAACACGGGGGCGCCCATTGTCATCCTGTCCGTAAGGGAAAACGTCGAAGTCTGGCGACAGGAGTCTGATGACCCGACAAAGATCGAGACATTCCCCGCCAATAACCTAGATTCTTTTTTTGAGAAACAGAAAAAGAATCTCTCCCCCCAGGCCGTTTATCGTGCCAAGAACCTTGGACAGGTCAACGAGCATTACCAGATGGAGTTCGTCGACGCCGGGCTCATGCCGTTTCTGGAGCGGGATGTTGGCGAAAAGCTGGGCGAGCTACTGACAAATGTGGTTGGCGAAGCGTTTGCCGACTGGAAACGCATTCAAGGCGACTCCCAGCAAGCCAGTGACCTTCTATTGAGATCCGTGTTCAGGTTGCTGGCCGGCAAGATCCTGCGCGACAAGGGTGTTCGGGGGTTCAAAACGTTGAACGTGTCCGATCCCGTCGGCATCCTGCGTCGGGTGACAAAACACTGCGGTGGCGTGTCTGATGACGGCAAAATCCGACGGGAATCCCTAAGTCTTCTGGAAGGAGCCGGCAGGCGGATATTTGAGCTGTCCTCGCTTCGCCACATGAGCACGGAGTCGCTGGGAGTGATCTATGAGAGCGCCTTCATTTCAAAGGTCACTCGGAGGCGGTTGGGCACGCATAGCACGCCCCCTTGGTTGGCCGACTACATGATGTGGCAAGTCGAGGACTGGTTCAGAAAGATTCATCCCGAAGAGCGGATCGTCTACGAGCCCGCCTGCGGCCATGGCGCGTTTCTAGTGTCCGCGCTGCGAATGCTCCAGCAGTTCGCCTTCGAAGAAAAGATTCCGCATGAAAAGACCGCTCCCTATTTACGCAACATGCTGCATGGCGCGGACATTGACGCCTTCTCTTTGGAGATCGCCCGGCTGTCGCTGTCGTTGACGGACATCCCCAATGCGGACGGTTGGAGGTTGTATCAGATGGATATCTTCGCGGAAGACCCTTTCGCAAAGCGGGTTCCGCCTCCAGCTTTGGTCTTGACCAATCCACCTTACGAGACGTTCAAAGAGCAAGAGCGTTTGCGGTGGAAGTGCGTTCAGTATACGAAATATGCGGAGATCCTTGCACGTACATTGCCGCATATCCGAGAGAATGGGATTCTTGGTTTTATCGCGCCCCGCAGTTTCTTGACGCGCAAATCGGAGGCGAACATTCGAGAAAAACTGGTTACTGAGTTCGAGATTCGGGAGATTGATCAGTTCCCCGATAAAGTCTTCCGATTTTCCGGCGCGGAAACCTGTGTTCTATTGGCACGGCGCAGGGCACCCAGCAAATCCTTCACTACCCACTGCCGCAGTGTGACCGAAAAAGGGGTTGCGTCCTTCCGGGAACAGTACCTCTTCGATGACACTCAAGAAGTGCAACTGGCCGAGATCGCCCAAGCACCCGCCTATCACTTGCATGTCCCGCTGTTGGCCGTACTCTGGCGGAAACTCAAATGTAATCCGACACTCGGTGATTTCGCGGACATTGGCAGGGGCATCGAATTCAAGAAAGGGTGTCCCGTCAAGCGCGAGGGGCGGACGCACGAGATCCTGCGCAATGTTGATTCCAGACTGCTGTACCATCAAAAACCCATCCCCGAAAAACTCGTCTTTGCCAAAGACGATGTCAGGCGCTGGGGAGCGGCCATGCATACTGGAATACCGCAGGTTGTCGTCAACGCGGCTCGTGTGCGCCGTAACATCTGGCCTATTCGGGCTTTGATTGACACAAAAGGTTTATATATTTCCACAAATCTCTACGCAATACGCCCAAAGAATAAAATATATTCGGTCGAGTTTTTGTGGGCTCTGCTCAACAGCCCTATCGCCAATGCATTTGTCCATTCGAAGAGTGGTAAGTTGCACATCATTCAAGAGACACTTGAGACGATGCCTGTGCCACATATTTATTCTTCGCGTGATCTTGACGCAACCGTGAATGCGGTTGAGGAGTATTTTAAATCTGCCGATACTTTTGAAAAAACAGGCAACCCAACAAGAACTGATAAAGAAAAACTGAAACATTTGCGTTTACAGGTGGATGCCGAGGTTCTCAGGCTCTACGACCTCGCCCCACGTGACGAGCGGACGCTGCTCGACCTGTTCACGGGGTATAATCGCCCCGGCGTGCCATTTGAACAAACGGAATATTATCCCAAGGACTTGGTGCCGTGTTTCCCGTTGCATGAGTATCTGAGTCCAGAGTTTCAACGTTCCACAGCGGGTGAGATACGCAAGATCGATTTCGCGAAAGTATTGTCGCCGCAAATGAAAGAGGCGTTGAGACGCGCGGTTGAACTGTATTCGGATGAGGGGTGACGGTATGGGCCGACATGGATATCTTTTGGATACAAACATCCTCTCGTATCTCGCCTATCCGTTAGACAACCTTTACCGTCAACGTGTGCAGAAGAAACTGGCGCTTCTTGGAACGGATACGTTGTTTTTCGTGTCGGCGATTTCGTGGGGCGAGATCGAATATGGGTGGCGAAGCAGCTCGCAACAGCGGATGCGGGAACAAGATCGTAAGGAACTTGAGCGGTTTTTCCCAGTGAAGGTCACAAAAGAAACCGGCGAAGCCTATGCCGAAATCAAAACCCGTCTTTTCGAGAAGTTCGCGCCGCACGAAAGGCGGCGGAAAGATCGTCGCGTGGAACAGTTGAAAGATCCGCTGACAGGAATGGCTTTGGGCGTCGATGAAAACGATATCTGGATCACGGCGCAAGCGATCGAGCACAAGCTGATTCTGGTGTCGCACGATAAAATGCACAACATCAGTGAAGTAGCAAATCAGGCCGGACTCATTGGTTTCGAAGATTGGGCGGGCGCATGAAGGTTAAATTCTTCTTGGAGGCGCATTCAACGACGTTGAATCGCACCCGTGCCCCCGTCAGCGCACCACGCGCGCGCTGCCGCCCGCCACGACTTTTTCGACCTCTGCCTTCGATGCCATCGAGGTGTCGCCGGGCGTGGTCATCGCCAGTGCACCGTGGGCGCAGCCGTA
>JAAYDL010000201.1 GCA_012729265.1 Lentisphaerota bacterium
CCCGCGTTCGTGAGCGTGATGTGGGGCGCGTAGTACTTCCAGCCTTCGCCGGACGAGCCGCCGGAATCGAGCGTGACGCCGTTGACGGAGACGCCGACGGGAGCGGCGGTCGCGACGGCGGCAAAGGCGGCAACCATCACGGTGAGGAGTGTGTGTCTCATGGCGGTGTTCCTTTCAGTTGAGGGCGAGAGACGCGAGACGAGAGACGAGGGGTCTCGCGTCTCTTGCCTCTTGTCCTTTCTTTTCCTCGCTCATTCACTGTGCCAAAATCCTCAGTAAAACACGGGGTTCATCTGTGGCAAACGGCACGGTGAGCGTCATGCCGTCGCGCGCGGTTCCGGGAAAAAAGGACGGGGCGCACGAGCGCGGAGACGCGGAGACGCGGAGACGCAAAGCGCGGGACTGGCACGCAAAACTGGATGCAGTGTCGTTGTTGTTCGTGGCGCTGCTGTTCACGGTCAGCCTTTCCTTCGAGAAATCGGCAGTAACATGAGCTAAAGCACAGTTGCAGTTGCATGGTAACGTGAAAAGGGAGAGGAAGACAAGAACTTTTTTGGTGTTTTATCACTGCTGTCCGGTTTAATTTCAGGGGACACACAGATTAGCCCTGTTATATCGATACGGGATGCACCTCTGAACTTTTTTCCATTTCAACTTGAGGCGTTCTTTTGCACGGTTCTGATCGCCCGCCGGCGGCAGGAGAATGACCATGCAAGAAGGACGATCTGTGTTCAGCCAGTTGATGGATTTCATTCCGCGGTACGAATTCGACAAGTGCGTTACCCGCTACGACGGGGACAAGCACGTCCGCCGATTGAGCTGCTATGCGCAGTTTCAGATTATGGGTTTCGCCCAGCTGACCTATCGCGAAAGCCTGCGGGACATCGAGGCGTGCCTCACGGCCGTTGGCCCCAAACTCTATCACACGGGCATCCGGCGCCCCGTGCCCCGAAGCACCTTGGCCGAGGCTAACGAGAAGCGGGACTGGCGGATCTTCGGCGATTTCGCCCAGGTCTTGATTGCCCAAGCGACCCGGCTCTATTCGGGGGAACCCTTTGGGGCCGATCTGCAAGGCGTTGCCTATGCGTTGGACTCCACGACAATCGACCTGTGCCTGGCTTTGTTCCCCTGGGCGAAGTTCCGAAAGACGAAGGGCGCCGTGAAGATGCACACGCTGCTGGACCTGCGGGGGAACTTCCCGGCCCTTGTCATCATTACTCCGGGCAAGATCCACGACGTCAACATTCTCGACAACTTGGTCTTCGAGCCGGGCGCCTTCTACGTCATGGATCGGGCCTACGTGGACTTCGGCCGCCTCTACCGCATTCACCGGGTCGGCGCGTTTTTCGTCACTCGGGCCAAGAGCAATTTTCGCTTCCGGCGCCTCTATTCGGCTCCGGTGGACAAGGAGATCGGCATCCGTTTCGACCAGACGGTCGTCTTGACTGGGCCGCTCTCGCGAAAGCAATACCCTGACACCCTGCGACGCATTGGCTATGTCGATGCCACCACCGGGAAGAAGCTGGTCTTTTTGACCAACAACTTTGCCCTGTCCGCCATCGTGGTCGCCCAACTCTACCGCTGCCGATGGCAGGTCGAGCTGTTCTTCAAGTGGATGAAACAGCATCTGCGCATCAAGGCATTCTATGGCACCTCGGACAATGCCGTGAAAACCCAGATCTGGATCGCCATCAGCATGTACGTGCTCATCGCCCTTCTACGGAAGCGGCTGAAATTGGCGAGCAGCTCCTACACAATTCTACAGATTCTGAGCATCACGCTTTTCGAGAAAACCCCCATTCTACAGGCTCTTTCCCTAACCCTATGCTCTCCGGCGATGCGCGACGACGATAATCAGCTGTATTTACAGGGGTTTTAAACCGGACAGCAGTGGTGTTTTATTATTCAGCACTTCGCGACGTATTGACATATCATGATTTTATGATATATACTCCCGCCTTTTTCAACGCACGAGAAGTCATTTTTTAAAAAGAGGTCCATAACATGAAGACAGTCATTGTAGGCGGCGTGGCAGCGG
>JAAYDL010000017.1 GCA_012729265.1 Lentisphaerota bacterium
GGCCCGGCTCATTTATTTGCTCCATCTTCACTTCGCCGGAACGTTTAACCACCAGCGCATGACCGGGTTCAATTTCCTTTACCGCTTCGATGGGCACATTCAGTACCGTCTGCAACTGTGGACGCTCTGAAGCCACCGCCACAATTTCCTCGTCCTGATAATAAAATGCCGGTCGGATTCCGTTTGGATCGCGCAGAACAAAAAGGTCGCCGTGCCCGATCATTCCGGCCATTACATAGCCGCCATCAAATGAGCGCGTTGCTTTTTTCAGCGTACGGCAAATATCGAGTTCATCAATAATGCGTTGAGTAATCTCCGTCCGACTTAGCCCCTCCTTCCGGAACTTACGGAAGAGAAAGTCGTTGGCCTCATCGAGAAAGTGGCCGATTTTTTCCATCACCAACACGGTGTCAGTCTTATTGCGGGGATGCTGCCCCAGTTCGACCAATATATCAAAAAGTTCGTCATTATTGGTCAGGTTAAAATTGCCGGCAATCACCAGATTGCGTGTCATCCAGTTATTTTGGCGCAAAAACGGATGACAGAAGGACTCTCCTATGGCCCCACAGGTACCGTAACGCAAATGTCCAAGAAACAACTCTCCTGCAAAGAGGACATTGCGCTTAACCCATTCTCCGTCGTTATACTCTTCCGGATGACTCTCCCTCGCTTTGGCAAACGCCCGAACCAGACGATCGCGCACGTGCATAATCGGATCTTTATCGGCGGAGCGGGTTCGAAAAATGTAGGGTTCGCCCGGAGGCATATCAAGTTTGATGGCCGCCACGCCGGCACCATCCTGCCCGCGATTATGCTGTTTTTCCATCAGCAGGATGAGTTTATTAATCGCATACATCGGAGAGTTGTATTTCTCGATGTAATAATCCAAGGGTTTCAGCAATCGAATTGCTGCTATACCGCACTCGTGACCGATCCAATCGCTCATAACATACCGTCCTCTGGTTATGTTTAGTTTAGGGGTGTTGAAGTGCCGCATCGTGCTCCAAATTTGCCCTCTTCGTCAAGCCCACCAAAAGGAATTCGTTCACTCCCCCATTTTACCGTTTGCCCCTTTCGCTGCAACGATGATGGATTGGCTCACAGAGCCAACGCTACAACCTTTGGCGATAAAACAAGCAGCAGACGGATCTCTTTTGTCGTAATCGAGTGCTGGCGGGAAAATTTTTCTAAAAAGAGGGTTGATTTGCGACGGCAGTTGTGGCGTCATTCGCGCTCTTTTCCGCAAGTAAAGGGGAAGTTTTTGTGCGAGCGTAGCTCAGTGGTAGAGCTTCACCTTGCCAAGGTGAATGTCGAGGGTTCGAATCCCTTCGCTCGCTCCATTTTAAAACCGGTCTGTTTCGGCAGGCCGGTTTTTTTCTTTTTCCCCAAGCGGCTACGCAGAAGTCATAAAACAAAAAAGAAAACCGTTGCTCACACAATGAAGACCGCTCATATTTGCGTTCCCCCTTGAACGGAAAGGCCTGTGAACGGTCTCATTCCCGAAAACAATTTAACAGGGAGAAGGTTCTATGTTTTATTTCGACCCGTTGTATCTCATCTTCATGATCCCGGCGATGATCCTTGCAGGTATTGCCACCGCAAAAACCAAGAGTGCGTTCAGCAAATACAGCCGAATCGCCTCCCGCACACGTCTCACCGGCGCTCAAGCGGCACGACGTATGCTCGACCAAAACGGCCTGCACGATGTGGAAATCCGCCGCGCACGCGGATTCCTTTCCGACCATTATAACCCCGCAAACCGCACCCTTAACCTCTCACCGGACGTCTACGACTCTCCCTCGCTCTCGGCTATCGGTGTTGCCTGCCATGAAGCCGGACATGCCCTCCAGCATGCTCACGGCTATGTCCCACTTCAAATCCGCAGCAGTTTAGTTCCCATCACTCAGTTCAGTTCCTATGGAGCCTACCTCTTCATCCTGCTCGGTATGTTCATGCAAAGCATGCCCATTGCAACGGCCGGGGTCTGGCTCTTTGCGATCGGCTTTGTTTTTGCGCTCATCACGTTGCCGGTGGAATGGGACGCCTCCACCCGCGCAAAACGGCAGATGGTAACCGACGGCATTGTGTTGCCCTCTGAGGCCAACGATGCGGGGAAGGTGCTTGATGCCGCATTTCTTACCTATGTAGCGGCCGCCGTCAGTGCCCTGCTCACCCTGCTCTACTATATGATGCGCCTCGGCTTGATTGGTGGTCGCGACGATTAAACAAAACGCGGCTTACGGTCTTTCGGGTGTTGCAACAAGTCCTATTCACCTCTATAAGGAGGAGCAGAAGAACCAAAATTCAGGGCAAACGGCGATTATGAAAATACCGAATGAATCAACCTTGATGGATCACCTGATAAATCACATCAAGGATAATATTTACTTTAAAGACCGCAGAGGACGCTTCATTCTGATCAATAAGGAAGGGGCTAAACGTGCGGGTTGCTCCGATCCCATTGAATTGATCGGGAAAACCGACATGGATATCTTTACCGAAGAACACAGCCGAGAAGCCTTTGCCGACGAACAGCACATTATTCAGACGGGCCAACCACTCTACGGAAAAGAAGAAAAAGAAACGTGGGAAGACGGACACGAAACTTGGGTTTCAACCACCAAACTGCCCCTCCGCGATAGCGACGGAGAGATCATTGGAACCTTCGGTATTTCGCGCGATATTACTGAACACAAAGAGGCCGAACTGCGCGCCAGGGAATATGTAGAAGAAAATCGGCGCCTTTGCGATGAAATGCAGAGCGATTTGCAGATGGCTTTCGAACTACAAAAAACCTTTCTGCCCAGTTCCTACCCCGTCTTTCCAGAAGGTGTGACTCCGGAAGAAAGCGCTGCGCGTTTCTGCCACTACTACGAATCTTCGGGCATTGTGGGAGGCGACTTCTGCTCGGTACGAAAACTTTCCGACACCGAAACCGGCGTTCTCCTGTGCGATGTCAGCGGTCATGGCGTACGCTCCGCGCTCATCACTGGGCTGATGCGGGCGATTGTTGAAGAGATTTCACTAAAGGAAAAAGATCCTGGAAAGTTTCTCGGGCACATGAACAGAGTGCTCAAACCCATCATGGAACAAGGGGCCCAAGGGCTTTATTCAACCGCCTGCTATATAGTGCTGAATGTCTCGAACGGAACACTTCAGTACGCGAATGCCGGCCACCCTATTCCAATTCTGCTGAACACTGAAACGGGAAACCCGGAGTGGCTGGCCGACTCCCCCAAACTCTCCGGACCGCCCCTTGCGACTCACCTTGAAACAACGTATGAAACCAATGGACGTCAGCTGAATCCTCGGGATGCAATCATCATGTATACCGACGGCATCGTTGAGGCCACCAATAGCGCCGGAGAAATTTTCGGCAAACAACGCTTGATGGATTTCACCAACACGCACCGTCATATGCTCATACGCGATCTGTTCCCGGCCTTGGTTGAAGAAGTGCGTTTGTTTATAAATAAACCGACGTTCGACGACGATATCTGCCTCGCGGGCTGCCGATTCGATCATTGTATTTAAATTAAACGTTCTGCCAAACCCTAGCCTTAAACACGAAGGAGAGCAGAGTAAAACAGGCGGCACTCAAGCGGAGTGCTTCCCTGCTGAATTTCGCATTTTACTCCTACTCCACGAGTGTGTGGAAATTTTTCCACGCCACAGGAAGTTTACGCTTCAAAACCAGACGAATTCGGATAAGATGATTCGCAATGAAAAAATTCTGCATACAAACCCATTCACGCACCGAATTTATCAACATTGATCGGCAGGTTTCCGAACTCGTCCGCGAGAGCGGAATTACGGAAGGGATTGTGACGATTTTTATCCCGCATACCACCGCTGGAGTCACCATTAATGAGAATGCCGATCCAGACGTTACGGCTGACATAGAAACCGTACTGGACCGTATCGTTCCGTGGCGATCAGCGGATTACCGACATGTGGAAGGAAACACCGCCGCCCATGTTAAAGCCGGTATGATGGGAGCTTCGGCGCAGGTGATTGTCTCGCGCGGAACGCTGCAGATGGGCACATGGCAGAGCCTTTATTTTTGTGAATTTGACGGACCCCGCAACAGAGAAGTGTGGGTGAAAGGAATCGCTGGAGAATGAAGATAAAAACAATTATATCATCAGGAATCGTTCTAACCGCCCTCGCCCTTACCTTAGCGGGATGTGGGCGCACCAGCGGTGAACAAACCTACAAAAAGGCGATGAAAACGTGGCAGAAAAGTAAATCGGTCGAAGATCTCACCAAAGCCCGAACGCTGATGGAACAATCCATCAATAAACTTTCAAAAAATGAAATAAAATCGGAGGCCTACAACAATTTGGGGCTGATTCTATGGGAACTCAAAGACCCCAACGCAGCCGCTGAAGCCTTCCAAAACGCCTGCGAAACCTCAGAAACCGTTACAAAATCCAGCTTTAATCTGGCCAGAGCACTGCTTGAGCTTGGCGATCTCGAAAACGCTCAAATATCGATCGACCAGTTTATCGACAAATACCCCGACGAAAAATGCGGAAAAACCCTACTCGCAACCCTCACAACCACTCAGCTGAATAAACGCGCAATCCCTCTTGATCAAGGCGTAAAAATTCTCCACGAAACGATAATGGATTACCCCGATTATGCTCCGTCGATCTACAGCCTTGCAGCACTTTACGATACCCAACTGAATGAAAGGGAAAAAGCGGCAGTCTACTACGAGGTCTATCTGGGGCTGACTAAGGGCAAAGGCGGACAGAGCGACAAGGCCCGAGCTGCGCTCAATCAATTACCTATCGACCCTCAGGCATCAATAGGAAATTTTAAGATCGGCGAGTCCTACTACGAGCTGCACAAATATGACCAAGCAGAGAAATACCTCAATGAGGCCATTATGACCAGAAGCCTTCCGGACGCCCACTACATGCTCGCAAAAATTTATATCGACAAAAAACAGTGGGCTGCCGCAGAAAGTGAAGCGCAAAAGGTACGCATCATCGACCCTGACCGGGCGGAGAACCTCCTGAAGGAAATTGAAGCACACCGAAACTAAACCGGAACGAATCAACCGAAACGTTTTTTGACGTGACTCAGCATCATCCGATCAATGAGTCCCACCGGCACAAACCGTGCGGCCCAGCTTCCCAAATGGGACGTCAGCGTAACGCAGTAACGTACCTTGGGATTCGGCGACTCCAGCGCGTGCAGAATTTTCTGCGCGACGGCTTCCGGCGGCAACCGAAAGCGATCCTCCGCCATCCCACCGTTTCGTCGCTTTTTAAAATACTGTTTATAGGCCGAAGCAAACGGTGATTTTTTTGTATCCAGCGCCTGCTCACCTTCATTGGCGCAATTGGTTGAAAAGCGGGTGCTAATCGGACCGGGTTCTATAATCGAGACGCAGATATTGTCTGGAGAAAGCTCGATTCGCTGCGCATCGCTGACAGCCTCCAACGCAAACTTGGAGGCGGAATAAATGCCCATAAACGGAAGCGCAATCCGCCCAACCACAGAGCTGATATTCACAATACGCCCGCCGCCTTGTTCTCGGAAAACGGGAATCAACAGATTGGTCAGCTCCTGTAGTCCAAACAAATTTACTTCAAACTGCTGTCGCATGGCATCGCGCGTCAAATCCTGAATCGCTCCCGGCATCCCAAATCCGGCATTGTTCACTAATGCTCCGAGCTGTCCCCCGCTCTTCTCCAGCACCATTCCAACCGCCTCAACAATCGATTCGCTTGAACAGACATCCAAAGAAATCGCGTCAAATCCTTCGCGCCTGAGTTCCTCCAAATCATTTTCCTTCCGTGCGGTGGGGTAGACCGTCCATCCCTTTTCGCGCAACACTTCAGCGGTTGCTCGTCCGATGCCAGAGGAACATCCGGTTACCAAAACCGATCTGTTTTTAACGGGAAAAGCTCTCATTTGTATAACTCCGACAATTTGTGAAAGGTATATCCCTGAGCCTGCAGTGTTTCATAACTATCGCGAATGGCTGCTGCGGTCTCTTCAGACCATGCATGACCGATTATCACCGCATAGCCTTTTTCACGCGCAGTACCAATCGCGCTCGACCACATACGCCTTATATATTCGCGGTCGTGTTCAATATCCAGAAAACTGTCGCGCTGCTCCACATGAATCTGTTCCGCCTGCGCAACGCGCGGCACAATCGAATTATACGCCGTCTTGCTGTCTAAAAAAAACAGGCCGCGCGCCCGGCAGTAGCGCAAGACCGTCCGCATCAACACCGGATCTTCAGTAACTTTGGAGCCCATGTGATTATTCATCCCCACCGCGCCCGGTACCGAGTTCAGATTCCAATCCAGCAACGCAACCGCCTGCTCCGGGGTGGTCGAACCCAGAATGGCGCCCGTCCCCGGATTTTGCGAAGAATCCGCAGCCTCCATCGGCTGATGAATGATGATTTCCTTGAGCGGATCCAACGCAATTTCCCGACACACCTCGGTGGTATTCCGCTGATGCGGCAGCACCGCAATCGTCATCGGCACCGGAATATCCAAAAACTGCCGCGTCTCCTCCAGCACAAGCCCCGCATCATCAATCACCACAAACAGTTGTTTTTCACGTGGTCCATCCGGAAGTTCAGTAATCGGAGGGAGATCAGAAACGCACCCGTTCAATAAAATCAGAGAAAAACAAACCCAAAAAACGCGCACGTTCAACCATCCTTTTCCGTGTGATAATCGGCCGAATCTTCAGCGACCCTATCCCATGTTAAATTTTCACTTCCCAGTAGCACATCGAGCGGAATATCCAATCCCTTATGCAGCCGCCTGATCATAGAAATACTCAACGACCGCTTACCCGAAAACACTTCGGAAACCTTACTCTTGCTTCCGATATATGGAACGAGATCCTTTTGCATTAGCCCTTGCTGTTCCATACGAAAGCGGATGGCATCGACTGGACTGAGATCCGGAATCGGATAAGCCTGCGCTTCATACAGCTCAACCAGCGTTGCCAACAGCTCAAGCTCGTCCTCAACCTCCCGCGTCGACTCCAGTTCCATGAGCTCTTCGATGCGCGCTAACGCCGCTTCGTTTTCCTTTTCCGTTTTGATTACCCGAACGTTCATTAGATCGTTTCCGCATTTATCCTGTCGTATTCAGCGTGAGTACCGACAAAGCGCACATAAACAACACCCGGGACATACACAATTTTAACAACCAACCTGTATTTATTGCCGCCCATATTAAAAAGCACCCGATTTCCGGGAAGAAAATCGGCAGATCGATATCGGTCCTTAATATCCTGCGGTGCATTCCAAACTGCTGACTTCGCCTCGTGATACCACGCCGCCAGCGGAATCTGTGCATCCGCATGCTTTTTCCAGAATTCTACCAGCGCTTTTCTTTTGATCACATGCATGAGACCGGATTCAAACGGAGAAGTCAATAATAAGTTCCCAATTAGGGAACACTAACCATTCAGATTCAGCCGATAGTCCTGCCCACCGCCGAACTCCAAAATACGCTGCACATGCTTACCGAGGATATCGGCCTCCAGATTCACCTTCGTACCAACCTTAAACTCCGACATATCGGTTTCCTGCATTGTATGCGGAATAATATGCACAACGAAGCCGTTATCCGTCAGCTCTGCGACCGTCAGAGAAATGCCGTCGATCGCAATCGACCCTTTATACACCATCAGCATCTGCATATCGCGTGAGCACTCGATCGTGAACTTAAAGTCGCGACCTACCGAATCGATTCGCGCAACGGTTCCGGTATTGTCGACGTGCCCGGTCACAATGTGCCCACCCAACGTATCGCCCAGCGACAGCGCCTGCTCCAGATTCACCACATCGCCGGGCGTTTTATCCCCCAGATTGGTTTTATCAAACGTTTCGCCCAACACATCAAACATTAGCTTATCGCCCTCCATGGCGGCCACGGTCAGACACGTTCCGTTCACGGCAATACTGTCGCCCAATCCAACCGAACGATCAAACGGACGATTCGGCACCATGGTGATGCGCCCCGCCGTCCCTTCCATCTTGATATCGACAATGTGCCCAAGTCGCTGAACAATTCCTGTAAACATAGGTTTTCCTTTCGTAATCCGTAACGGGTAATGACATAAAAAACGAGCGGATAGAATCGGATCATTCCTCGCCGGGATCAAGAAAGAAACGCCACCGCATAGCGGAGGCGCTACCAGTACAGCCTGCGCTACGCGCTGGCTCATCCCGCACAGGCGTCAGGCAGCGCAAAGAGAAAATCCACCATAAACAGCAGATAGGGATCGGGGCCCTTCGTTACCACCTCATCGCGCACCCGCAGAATGCGGTGCGACGAGAGGAAACTGGTTCAGCTCCGCCACCGCTTCGTCGCAGGGTACCGGATAGGTGAATATGCGATATTTCATGTTCTTGCTCTGTTGTAATGTTGGCTCTGTGAGCCAATTTGCGGCATTTCGGCTCACAGAGCCGACACCCAAACTCCAGATTTCGGCTCACAGAGCCGACACTACAACACCTTTTTCTGCTCCAGCGCGGAGCCTGTCCGCATCGCCTTCCGCCGCCGCTCTCCGAGCTATGGCGGACAAGCCGGCGGGGTTCGTCCCTCACCCGCGGCTTGCCAGTCTCCGGCCTACGCTCCCTCTGTTCAGTTTCCTGTTAGGAAGGGACTCTTACTTGGCGGGCAGAACGGAGCGGAACCCGACGTCGCAGTCCGAGTAGACCGGACTGAGCCCGATCACGAAGCCGCAGCGCGCGCCGCTGGCGTCGTTGACACAACAGCCGCCGCGTACCACACGGTCCGAGCCCGCATAGCAACATTCCCACACATTCCCCGTCATGTCGTACAGCCCATACCCGTTCGCCGCAAAATCACCCGCCGGGCTCGTGTAGGGATCGCCACCCGTCGCGTAAGACGAGTGGTAGCCGCGCGTCGAACTGGTGTCGTAGCTGTACGAACTGGAGCTGTAATAGTTCGCTTGGCTATGCGTGATTGTATCGCCCCAAGGGAACCGTTTGCCTTGGAGTCCGCCGCGTGCGGCATATTCCCACTCGTCGCTCGTCGGCAGGCGAAAGCCGTCGGCTTCAAAATTGCAGACCGGTGCGCTTTGCCCGGTCTTGTAGGGGCTTCCACTCACCGTATAGCACGGTGTCCGCCCCTCCATCTCGCTGCGGGCGTTGCACCACTTCACCACGTCGTACCAGCTCACCGTATGCACCGGATGGTTCGCCGCTTTGCCGGAACCAACATTATCAAAGCTGTAGCCGTGCGCAACGGCCCAGTTGTAGACCGCATCCCACTGCGCCTTCGTCACCTCCGTCGCATCCATGTAGAAGGCATTGGTCACTGTTAGCGAATACGCTCCAAAGTCAGGATCGGTACCACTGTTGGTTCCTGCGGGAATCAATACCATGCCCTCCGGAGCCGCGTTTGTGCTGGACGGCGTTCCGCTCACCCGGAAAAACATCGGGATGGCCACGCTGCCAACGCCGTTGCTGTCCGCCGTCAATCCCGCAAACGGAGCCGGATTATTCGTAAATGCGTTCGTTAAACACGAAGCCCATTCGACCGTGAAAGACGATCCCGGCTCCAGCCCTTCCGCCCGCAACACGCCGTTCGACTCCATCGAAACCACAATCTCCGCCGCCATCGCTCCCGCTGCACAACACAGCGCCAACAGTGCCATCATGCTCTTCTTCATGCTTCCCCCTTCGGATTATTCAAACCAGACCCTTGCATAATTTCAAAAAGAGAGTACCCCCCCCCCCGCAACTTTCAAGCCAGAAAGTTTTCAAAAAATCACGCACAACAAAAACGCGCCCCCTTCTGCGTCCCTCAATCTTACAAATTGCGAAAATCCTAAGCCCTAATTCCGAAACCCGAAACAATCCACAAAAACTCAAACTCGAAAACGGCGTCGTGTCACCCATTTCGGGAATTCATCCGCATTTAAATTTATCATTTGTTTCGGATTTCGAGTTTAGAAATTCGAATTTCCCCTGATCATTAAGATCAGGGCCTCGTCGGGAGGCATGTCCTACACCGTGTAGGGCGTGGCTCTTTTCGTTCCGAAAAGGCCGTGCGGAAACATTCAGGACGGCTTTGCTTTCATCAAGACATCCTCGCCGAGCTGCTCAACCGAGGTAAATATCAGGTTCGTGACATCCGCCATAAGGCCGCCAGTTTTAGCAAAATTCGGCAATCCGTCCGCACCCATCAGTTTCGGTGCAACAAAGAAGGCAAACTCATCCACGAGGCCCTCTTCTACCAAACGCCCTGCCAGCGTTCCCCCGCCCTCGCACAACACATGCATCACATCATGATTTTCTGCCAGATCGCGTAGCGCCGCCGCAAGGTTTCCGTTGTAAAAGAGCGTCTGCTCCGAAGCTTCGTCCGTGAGCAGTTTACACGTACGCGGCACATTATCGCCCATCACCACGCGCCACGGCTTGCGCCCTTCCGCCGGACGCGGCAACAGCGACGGATCATCTGCCCGCACAGTTCCAGCACCCACCATAATAGCATCCGCACGACGTCGCATTTCCTGCACTCGTTCACGTGCGGCATCACCGGTAATCCATTTTGAATCGCCCTTGCGGTCCGCAATTTTACCATCCAGCGTCGATGCCAGTTTGAGCGTCACAAACGGCATTCCGGTGGTAATAAATTTTTCAAACGGCGCAATCAGCTCGCGGCCTTCGGCTTCGCACACCCCGAAAACCACCGCAACGCCCGCATCGCGCAGCAGTTCCAGCCCCCGCCCCGCATGCTTCGGATTCAGGTCCTTGACCGAAACCACAACGCGCCCAACGCCCTTTTCCAAAATCAAATCCGTACACGGCGGCGTACGCCCGTGGGTTGAACACGGCTCCAGCGTCACATAGAGCGTCGCCGATTTCAGATCACCGCCGGCCGATTTAAGGCAATCGCGCTCTGCATGATCCTCCCCCGCTTTTCGATGCCAACCCTCTGCTAAGATTTCATCATCCCGAACCAATACCGCACCGACCGGCGGATTCGGGCGCGTCAGCCCCTCGCCCCGCCGCGCCAGGTCGATCGCCCGCAGCATATATTTCTCATCAGCGGTCATATATGTTAAACCTCATCCCACAGACGCAAACCGGCTACCTGCCGAAAATGTTTATCGTACGTAACAAGTACTGCGCCGGTTTCCATCGCATGAGAGGCAATCCAGACATCGTTAAGCGGAATCGGAGTTCCATCGAGTTTGAGCTGGTGTTTCACCGATCCAAACACATCTGCGGTCTCTCTCCCCACAGACAACAATGCAACCTGCGGACGCGCCATAAACTGATCTAACCGCTGTTTATTTTCAAAAAAGAGGCTTCCGCCGCGAAAACCGGCAAACAGTTCTCCCAAGACAACAGCAGAAAAATAAACATGTTCGGCCTTCGCCAACACATCAAGTACCCGCTCATCGCCCCTCAGCAAGGCCGCGTAGGCATTCGTATCCAAGAGAACTTTTTTCACTTCCAGTCCTCTGGATCAACCCGACCAAACTCGGACACTGAAACATCGAACTCTTTGGCCTCCTCTTCCGACCAAACACCGAAAAACGGCAGATAATCCTTACGATGATCAATTACCGACTTATCCAGTCCGACCGAAGCAGAAAGCAGTTTCTGCAATGTCTGGTTTAAACTTAACCCATTGGCTGCGGCCTCTTCGCGCAAACGACGGTCCAGCTCGGGGCCTATTCCATGCATGGTCATACTGCTCATACAACCTCCTATTCACAAAATGAACTATAATAAATCAAAAAATGAACTACATCGTATTCCACCTGTTTTCAAGCGATTTATTCACATCTCACTCCGGAATTGCTCCATCAGTTGAACAATTTCCGCACGAATCGCGAACATATCGACCGAAAACCGATGCAACCTTTCGATGTTAATCAAGCCTTCTTTCTTCACCTGCTCAAAACAATTCATCATTTTATCAAAATATGGCAGCGAACGTTTCAGGTAGGCCACCACAAATCCGCCGTCTACCATTCGATCATACGCCAACCCGCCCAGCGCTCCGGCCAGTTTAGCGCCGACACACTGCCCATTAAACAGCATTTCATGCAGCGCTTCGTTCTCCGCACCCTCTGCAAGCAATCCGTCGTCCTTACACTCGTGCCACAACGTCATCACAATTTCGCTTGCACGATGCTGCAATGGATGAACCGGATAACCGAATTCGTCCAGAATCCAATCAACCCCCTCGGTCTGAGGATTGGGTTGCAGCTCATCTAAATCGTCATCGACAAAAGAAAAGGGTTCGAGTTCACCGTTCAGCTCTGCTTCATCATACGCACTCAGGTCATCCGCTAACGTATCCCAGCCCATTTCACGGGCCACAATCTGATCGCGATCGGGATGATCGATATACTTTTCAAGCAGCCGACCATATTTTTCCGTACGGGCATCCGCCTCTTTCATAAAGCGTTCCCACTCGAACTCATCCAACGGCCCGTCATCTTCGGGCGTCCAAAGCGGCTCATCATTCTCTTGCTCAACAGCTTCACCGAGCCGCTGCATAAAACCGAGCATGGACTCCGCATTTTTTTGAAGCTGCTCCGCTTCGCTCTGCTCATCGAGCGACCAGACCGTATCAACAATTTTGGTTTCATAGTCGTGACTCTCGATCACAACCCGTCCATTGCGGGTGCTGAACCATTCAAGATAGAGACTGTTGGCCCAGTGCTCCGCCGGCTTTTCGCCGCGGCGGATCATCGAAAGAGCCTGATCCATCGGAACATCAAATGCCCGCACCTTGCGCGAAGCCGTATAATCGCCAACAGAACCAACCTGCTCAGGAAAGAGATCAACATGCTCATCCGCCGGTTGCGGATCGGGATTTTTAAAAACAAACAGACTGCCCGCCACATCGCGGTATCCATTTCCTTCCAGATTCAGTACAACCGGGTCTTTGCGTCCAAGCAGCCAGATTTTTCCGACAATCTGACCTTTAACGCGGTTGTCAATTTCGCCCCGCACTACACTGGATCGAAGTCGCCAAGCCATCGTGTTCTTCCTCTCTTCGTGGTTAATCTATTCCTCGGCAGCATCGCCGAACAGCGCATCAATAAATTCGTCGGCATTGAAAGGGACAAGATCGTCCTCGCCCTCGCCCAAACCCGCAAAGAGAATCGGTACATTGAGCTCGTGCTTCACCGAAAAGAGAAAGCCGGCCTTGGAGGAGCCGTCGAGTTTAGTCACCACGATTCCGGTAAGCGGAACCACTTCGTTAAACTGCTTGGCCTGAATGATGGCGTTTTGCCCGAGCGAAGCGTCCAGCACCATCCAGACATCGTGCGGAGCGCCGGGAAGCCGCTTCTTCATGGCGCGGCACATTTTAGGCAATTCATCCATCAGCGGCGTCTTGGTGTGCATACGCCCGGCGGTATCCACGAACACAAAGTCGCACCGCTTTTCCAGCGCAGCATCAACGGCATTAAACGCCACTCCGGCCGCATCGTGCCCCATTGCGCCGCCGACAAAATCGCACCCGACCCGCTCGCTCCAGAGCTTAAGCTGCGAAGAGCCCGCCGCACGAAATGTATCTGATCCGCAGAGCATCGGCTTACACCCCTGGCCCAGCGCCTTTTTGGCCAGTTTAGCCGCCGTGGTGGTTTTTCCGGAGCCGTTTACCCCGAGGAGCATGATGACATGCGGCTCCGCATTTGCCGTCCATTCAAACAGTCTTGTTTCGCCGAGCGCCTCCGCCAACCGTTTGCGCAAGACCTCTTCACGTGTACCGCGCCGAAAGGGCGAATCCAGCTCATCGACCATTTCCATCACCAAACGGGCCGGCACATCGGAGCGCAGGAGCAGTTCTTCCATCTCATCCGGATCGAGAATCCGCCCGTCTTTTTTTCCGCGCGTAAAAACCTTTCCAAACACATTCCGCGTTTTCGTCAGCGCACCAAACCACCCCGCCATTATTCCTGCTCCTTCGGTTTATACGTTGTACGCGCCGGACGATCGATATCCTTGCGAATGCGGTCCAACACACCGTTCACAAAGCGGCCCGACTGAAAACTGCTGAAATCCTTGGCAAAGTGAACGGCCTCGTTAATCGAAACCACCGGCGGAACATCTTCGCGGTAAAGCATTTCAAAAAGCGCCACCCGCATCACCGTACGGTCGACCGCGCCCATACGATCAGAATCCCAGCGCTTGGCATACTGCGACAGCCGTTCATCGAGCTCCTTTTTATGCTGCACCACGCCTTTGATAATTTCCTCGGCATAGTTCTTTTCCCGCTCGCTGGGCTCTTTTTCCTCCCAAAAATCCTTCAACGCGATATCGATCGGCTCCGGATTAAAATCGAGCTGAAACAAAAACTGCATAATCCACTCGCGCGTTTCGCGCCGTCCGTTGACCTTTTTTTTCATAATACCTCAACAAAACTAACTGACTGTCTCAACTCCATACAGATCGAAAACAGCGTCGTATGTGACCACTGGAATCCGCCGACGCAACGCCTGGGCAATAATTATTCGATCAAACGGATCCCCGTGAACATCATCTAAACACGCTGAATCAAAAAACAGTTTCCCGGATATCGGAATCTCGGTTAAATCATATTCCTTAACAGCAGTATCCCACAGCGCTAACGCTGTATTAAATGGGAGAAGCTCAATGTTCCCCTTTTTGTGTTTAATCGCAATTTCAAAAAGCGAACATGACAACACATAAACATGGTCCGCCTCCTCCAACGAAGCCAGCACAGATCGACTCAGCGATCGCTCCGCCAAACCGACCAAAGAAAGAAGACCGCAGGTGTCAAGTATCAGCTCCATCCCGGCAAATCCTCAGCCGAAAGCGGCACCACCGCAGCTGACGCCGAAACGGTCGGCTTCACACCGGCCAACGGTGCTGTTTTTCTGCTGCGCTTTGCATGCGGAACAAGATCAAACCAAGGCTCCCCGTTTTTACAGACCACGACGGTCTCCCCGTTATGGGCCATATCGCCGAATTTACTCAGCTTCGCCTTAACCTCTCGAACTGCAACCTTCATCCGAATCCTCCATATGCCTCTTTAAGAGCACAACAATGTAGTCACCGTAGTCACATGTCAAGTTTGATTACAACTGCTTATAAACCCGTGCGGTTTCGATCGCCGCTTCCGCGGCATACCACCCCCGGGTATTTTCACCGCCGAGGCACCGCGCCTCCGCCTGCGCCCAGGTGCGTACACCCACAATCTCATTGATCACCGGCACCCGATGCCGAGACGCGATATCAAGCACACTTTGGCCCGTGGTGTCGATAATCATCTGGGCATGCTGTGTTTCACCTTCCACAACCACGCCCAACACGATCAATGCATCAAAGCGACCGCTCGCCGCCATCTTCTCGGCCACCACCGGAATTTCATACGCGCCCGGCACCCGCACCAGATCAATGGTCACCGGCGTTGCGCCATATTTAATCAGACACTGATACGCGCTGGTCGCCAGCGCACTCGTCAGCTCATCATTAAAACGCGCAACCACCATACCAAAGCGCATTCCAGAGGCATCCAACGCCCCGACCACCTGACGCGCACCGATACCGCCGATCGGCTCAATCGCTGTTCCAATTCCTTTGCCCACGGTCAACCTCCGGTTGAAAATCCTAACGTCTAATCTCTAAATTCGAAACAAATACCAAAACCGCAACCTCAAAATCTAAAATGCTTTCCGATTCCGTGCTTTCCCTAAAGCATATGCCCCATTCTATCGCGCTTGGTGGCCAGATAAAAATCATTGTGTACGCCGGGTTTGAAAACCAGCGGAATGCGCTTTTCCACCTTAATTCCGTATTTATCCAGCCCCTCAATCTTAGCCGGATTATTCGTGAGCAGATTGATTTTCTTCATTCCAAGATCCTCCAAAATCTGGGCTCCGATCCCGTAATCGCGCAAGTCTGCGTCAAATCCGAGGTGTTCGTTGGCCTCAACCGTATCCATCCCCTGCTCCTGCAGTTCATACGCATGCAGCTTTTTCGCCAGTCCAATGCCGCGCCCTTCCTGACGCATATAAACAATCGCGCCGTATCCATGCGCCTGCACCGCCTGCATCGCCGCATGCAACTGGGCACCGCAGTCGCAGCGCATCGAGTGAAATACATCGCCGGTCAGGCATTCGCTGTGCACCCGCACCAGCGGAATCTTGCCGCTCGATGCATCGCCGCAAACCAACGCCAGATGGTCCTTATGGTCCACCATTGAGCTGTACAGCTTAAGACGAAAAGGACCGGCATCTGTCGGCATGCTGATTTCGCGCTCCAGTTTAACCAACTTTTCGTGCGTGTAACGGTATCTGATCACCTCGGCGACCGATGTCATTTTCAACCCGTATTTCTTTGCAAAAACAATCAACTCGGGCAGCCGAGCCATCGTACCGTCATCATTGGTGATTTCGCAGATCACCCCGGCGGGCTTCAGACCGGCAATCCGCATCAGATCAACCGTCGACTCGGTATGACCGCCGCGCTCCAATACTCCGCCCGGCATCGAAATCAACGGGAACACATGGCCCGGACAGAGCAGGTCTTGCGGTTTTGTCTCCTCATCGACAATCGTCCGAATGGTCAAAGCGCGCTCCATGGCGCTGATACCCGTGGTACAACCCGCCGCATCAACCGAAACCGTAAACGCGGTCTGGAACACATCCCCCTCGTGCGAAACATTCATTCGGGCCAGTCCCAGATGCGCCGCCCGCTCGCGCGTGATCGGCATACAGACCAATCCGCGCGCATGTGTAATCATAAAATTAATATGTTGCGCTGAACACATCTCCGCCGCACAGATCAGATCGCCCTCGTTTTCCCGATTTTCATCGTCTGTTACCAGCACGATCTCTCCGGCGCGCAATGCCTCGACTACATCCTCAATCGGATCGAATATTTTTTCGCTCATCATTCTGCCTTTCAAACACAAAACCCCGAAGGGACAAGCCTTCAGGGTTCATTCGGAACGATGCGCTTCCTGCGCATAGCATCTTCTTCCATCCAGACTATATACTGTCGGTCGCAGAATCGCACTGCGTCATGTCGTCCCCTTTCGGAAACAACTCGCGGACTATTACCGCCGGTCGGGAATTTCACCCTGCCCTGAAGACGGTTGCAATATGCGACAATCCCCCCCGCCGGCGCAAGTAGAAATTATGCACACAAATAAACCTTAATCTTGCCGTTTCCTCATTCGAGCTGCGGATTTAAAAACCGCCTCAAGGCGTGACCACAAACCCTGTTTAACCGACGAGGAGGCCGGCTTCTACGACTTAGTTTGAGATTAACCGCAATCCGCAATGTTTAATTGCCGAATCTATAGATTGTTTTTCCGGAATTGCCTGCTCAACGACGGAGCCGCCGAGTCGGCGGCGAGACAAGGAGCAAAGCAGCTAGTGCAATTCCCGAATGGGATGTCGCATCACGTTTTTGTAGGGCTGGAGCGGGCAACGCCCTTCCAGCCGTGCGGGACACGCATCGAGGCTGAAAACTTGGAAGCCAACGTTTTCAACCATTCCGGTTAAAGAGAATAAAAAAGCCATCCATAAGAATGCCACAGTGATTCCAAGCATCGTAGCAATTATCATGAACGCACCTTGCATCTTACTTTATTCCCTCGTTGTTAAATATCATTTCCATGTTTCCCAATGCCGGTTAGCATTTAAAAGCTGTAGCGCAGACCAAGGTTGACGTTGCTGTTGTCTTCAAACTGGCCGAAGAAGGTGTGTTTGTCTTCGCCGAGGAAGAGGTTGGCGTTGGCAGTGATCTGCCAATTGTCGTTCAGTTTGTAGGTGGCGTTGGGACGCAGATAGGCATCGCGGTCGGTCGGTGAATAGAAGACAAAGAGGCCGAGAATCAGGTTTTGGTTCATCAGCATTTTGGTGAGCCGAAGGGTGGCGACCTGCCGGATTTCGCTGCGTCCGGTGCCGGGGAGAGCGAGGCCGGATCTGTAGCCGTCATAATCCATCATCCATTCGGTGTAATACTGCACGCTGCCGGTGAGGTTTTTGGCGAGTTCACGTTCATAGCCGACGAGGAATCGGGCTTCGGAGTTAGGGACGAGCGGGTCGGTGCCGGAGCGGTCCTGCCGCGAGTCATAGTAGCCCCCTTCGACATTAATCAGCGCTTCGCCGAGGGTGCCTTGTACGCTGGCGCCGTAGGCATTCATATGCGGGAAAAAGGCCGGCCCTGCCGGGGTGGTCATGCCCTGCGGGCTTTTCCAGAAGCCGTGGTAGGCGTAGAGCGCAAAGTCGTAACCGAGCACGGGGCGATAGAAGCGCAGTGCTATTTCGTGATCCTGAAACCACTGATCCTGTCGGTCGGCATCGATCACCGCATTTTGTCCAGCTATGCCGGCTCCGTTCCAGAACGAGATGCGCCTTCCGTCGATGTAGCGGTCGGCATCCATGCGCGGCATGTATGCGATATCGATGGTGCCGAGCGCGGGATAAAGGCTGGCGAACACGGCATCGGACGGTGCTTTAAGATATTCATCGTCGCGCCCGAGCAGGAACGAATTCCAGTCTTTGGGGAACAGGTCGTTGATGAAGAGCAGGTCGCCGGTGCCCCAGGTCAGGATTTGGCGGCCCACTTTCACGTCCATGATATCGATGGGCGTGAAGAGCAGGTTGAATTCACGCAGGTCGATAAAACCGTCGCCGTTTTCGAGGTCCACTTTGCCGCGATCTTCAGCGAGGTCGTCGAAGACAAAGTCGGCGCGGGTCTGGAGCTCGGCCCAGTCGAAATAGGTCAGCGCATCCAGCTGGGCACGAATTTCGGACAGGCTTCGTCCCTCTTCATAGGCATCGTTCTGTGTGCGTGTTCCGACTCTTCCGTCGACGAAGCCATGCAATTCCGTATCGAGGGCTAGTGAAGTGATGGGACTTATAAGACCGATGAGTCCGATGGATATTGTTTTTTTCATGGTGCTCTCCAAGGGTGCATAATGCAGCAGGATGCCGCATCTACGTTTTACGCATTACTCATTACGTTCTTACCGTGTCGCTTCGCGCGGGGGGCGGTTGAGGAATCGGTCGTTGCCGATTTCGAAGATGCGTTCGTTGAGGCCGACGTCATACTCCACCGAAACGAATTTGTTGACGGTGGTGCTGCCGGATTTGAGGTCTTTGACGACCGATTCGGTAACGGTGGGAAACGTTTTAATCGTTTCGACCTTGGCACCCTCAACGGTGCGGTAGAGCTTGCCTTGCTTGTCGTAATATTCGGCCAGACGGGGCATGAACGTCGTTTTGTCGATCTTGATGGTGTAGTAGGAAAACTCCACGTCGTCGGGCTTAACCGGGGTATTTTTAATGATGTAGTGGGTTTCGGTGGTTTCAATCAGCTCGTGCTGGTCCTCTTTCAGGTTACGACCGGAAACATCTTCATACACAAAATCGGAACCCGCGAAGGAGGTTCGCTTATCGCCCGGTGCAATCGGGCGGGGCTTGTTGAGCGAAGGGATAAACAGCTCGCGTTCGTCCTGTTGATCATCGCCCACCTTTTTCCAGACGCGGTAGATCTGCTTGTAAAGGTCGGCTGGTTCTTTGAAGTAGACATAGAACTTTTGGTCTCCGCCTTCAAAATCCTTGCGCAGGATCGTGAATTTACGAGTGCGCTCCACACCGTCTTTCCCGGTAATCGTCATTTCAACCTGCGCGATGCCGTCGTCGCCGGCATAATAGGCAACCTCGTTGGCTTTGTTAACGATCTGCTCCACCGTGAGTTCGGCGGGCTTGGGTTCAGCGGGTTGGGTTTCCGCCGGTTTCATCTCTGCGGGTTGGGCGGGTGCCGGGGTTTCGGCGGCAGGTTCCTGTGCGAGGGCTCCGACGTTAAAGGCGATCAGCCATGATGCTGCAACTGTTTTTGCTTTCATTTTCAGTCCTCCGTTTTTTCTGGTTTTGACGGGATAACAGGATGTTCAGGATCCCATTCCGTTCATTGTGATATCTTCGATCAGCGGGAAGTTGACTTCAACGTCCTTTTTGCCCTTGTATTCGATCTTTTCCTTGATGGTCCGCAGCCAGGCAATGTGGCTGTAGAGTCCGTCCACAGAGAGACCGACCAGCTTACATCCGGCATCGGCAAACTCCTGCTCCATTGAGGCGAAGGTGATAAATTCTCTGGTGCACACCGGAGTAAAGTCGGCCGGGTGACTGAACAGGATGACCCATTCGCCGGCATAATCGGACGGAAAGTTGATTTCGCCTTGTGTAGTAACGGCTTTGAATGCCGGTGCCGGACCCCCAATGCGGAGCATACTGACTACTGTTGCTTCATTTTCCATTGTTGGTCACCCTTTGTTAATTGCTGTTTTCCTGCTTTCGAAAGAGCCATTTCTGCAGGCCGGTAATCAGTGCGGCCAGGATAAAGAGAGTGGCGAGCCAGGATACGGCCATGATCGTGGCCAGAAAGAATCCAACGGTTTTGTAGGGCACCAGCGGCGCAAACAGCAGCGGGGTAAACCCGATCGAAATGATGATGGCGTTACGACTGATGGCCATGGCCGGTTCCTGAAACATGTACTGGATCGTTGCTTTCCATGAGCCATATTTTCTGACCAACTCGCGGGTGCGCTCGAGAAAGTGAATGGCAAAGTCGACGCTCAGCCCCAGCGTGAGCGATGAGAGGACCGCTACGGGCATATCATAGTCTTTGCCGACAAGTCCGATCAGGCCATAGATGAAGAGGATGGTTGCGCTGAGCGGAATCATGGCGAGCAAACCGTAGAGCGGCGAGCGGAAGAGCACCATCATCATAATCAGCACGACCACAAAACTGCTGAGGAGCGAGCTGCGCATTCCTGCAACCATCTTGTCCTGCCATTTGACGTTGATGTAGGTGAGTCCGGCCCATTCGATGTCCAGCGCTTCCGGCGGCGGGTTTTGAGCGATCCACTGCTCGACCTGATCAACGACCGTCTGCATATCGGTGTTATCACCGCTCTTGAGCTGAATCCAGAGGTTGATCTCGTTGTATTCTTTGGTGATGAGGTGGAAGAGGCTGTCGCGTTTCTTGGTGCCTTCGAGCTGGAAGAAGACGGGGCCGACGGCGGCGGGGGTCGGCGGAATCGTGTAGTAGGCCGCGTTGCGCTCTTCGGATGCGCCGGCATCGTAGTTCAGCTCATAGTTGGCTTTTTTGAGCGCGTCCACGGCGGAGCTGGTTTTTCCAACTTTTTTGAGCGATGCGAGGAAGTGCTGCAGTTCTTCAACGTATGCAAGCATTTCGGGCTGTTTAAACGCCGGGGCCATGGAGTTAGCGCGTATTTCAAAAAGGGCGTCGCGGAAAGAGAGTTCGGTAAAGCTGTCCGTAATCTCCAGCGCTTTATCCTGAAGATCTATATCCGTAAGCTGAGCATAGGGCTCCATGCGCGATTCAAAAAGGGCGCGCGTTTTTTCGTCGCCTTCTTCTTCGATGGCGGCGAGTACGTCGTCGAATGTCAGCCCTTCGGGTTCCAGATAGGCAATGGTATCGCCCAGCGCGTACCACGCGCCGCTGGCGGACTCGTCGAGCTCTCCCGCCAAGCCGGTCAGATCGACAAAGCAACGGTCTTCATCATAGTTCGGGACGGATTCCGGATGGGTATTCGCTTCTTCCAGCTTCGCGAGCAGGATAGCGGTTTCTTCGGGGTAGGTTTCTCCGAAGCGCTCGACAATGGCGTTGCGGATAATTTCGTTGCGCTCTGCACAGGTCGGTGTGGTTACACGTTCCGGCTTGAGCGTGAGATAGGCGGTGTAGGTTCCGCCGAAGTGGGAGTTGAGTACATCGTCGGCCACACGGATGCGATGGTTTTTCGTGAACCATTTAACCGGGTTGTCGTTAATGTTGATCCGGGAGATGCCGTAGACCGACACGGCGAGGATGGCGGCGGTCAGCAACATGATCGCTTTCCAGCGGCGATAGGAAAGAGCCCCGAGGCGGCTCAAGGAGCGACCGAGAAGGCCGACTTTGGGCGCGTCCGTTGTCGGTTTGAGCTGATCGAGCGTCTTGGTACGGACAAAGAGCATGATGTAGGCCGGAACAAAGGTCATGGTCAAAATCCACGCCAGCGCAACCCCGAAGGCGACGTGTGCACCGAATACGCGCACCGGCGGAATCGGCGTAAACACCAGCGACGCAAAACCGGCGATCGTGGTGAGTGAAGTGTAGAGCATCGGCATGAACAGGTGCCCGACCACGTGCTTGATGGTTTCCGTTTTATCGCGGAAGCGCGGATAGGCATCGAAAAATTCACTCAGAATGTGAACCGAATCCGCCA
>JAAYDL010000202.1 GCA_012729265.1 Lentisphaerota bacterium
GGAGCCTGTCGGAGTGGCAGAACCGGGAGTTGCCTCTGTCAAATTGTCTGGGTTTCCTGAATCCTGTACGGGTTCCTCCGCGGTGCTTCTATCAGCAGTTACGGCTATCCTCACCGTTGCCGTCAGAGTTTCAGGCAGCCCCAAGTCCTCAATCGCTGTACCGGTCGGTACCGATATTTCTGTTTCGCCAAGCGGTGCAAATGCGATAATTTCTCCGTTTGTACCGATTGAAGCGTCGGCTTCTTTCGCCATAGCCGAAATCGGCAACATGGTCAGAACCATGCACACCGAGAGCCAAATACTTAAAATTCTTTTTCTCACGTTATCTTTATCCTCCTATTTTGATATTTTTTTCGGCCAGTAGCATACGCCCACATCCAGCGAACGGGGCTTGTCCAAATGAAAATCGGCACACCGGCAATACCAGCACTGCTGTAAGCCCTCCGGTGTATCGGCTCTCGGCTCAAAAGCCGGACAAACCTGTTTTGGCCATACATTGCCCTCTGCATTGGGGGCAGAAAGGGGCGTATCCTCCTGCCTGCGCCGACGATTTTCCATACTATCACGCTCCTTTCGGCGAGGATACAGCGGCACTCCGAATACTTCGGAATGCCGCTTATTTTCACTTCTGCATACCCGCATTTCAATCGCTGAGATTCTTCAGGTTTTCAATCATGGGGAGCAATTGATTCGTCGCAAGTCCTTCTAACTCTATGACAGGGATATCAAACAGCCAGTAGTCCCCTGTGGCATGGTTCTCACCCTCGCACCATACATTCATATATCCCCCGTCGCCAAAGTAAAACTGCGCCGCAAATTGGGGGGCATCCATGCTCTGAACCAGCTTTTGATAGGCCGCCGTTTTAAGTTCCGCGGGAATTTCACCGTCCACGCCCGCCGCCTCAAAACCGAATTTACCGTCAAGCGCCAGCTGCTTGAACGCATCCTTGTCCTTGATGAAATCCCACAGGTTCCCCGCGTCCTGATCGCCCGTGGTCAGGCTGAAAAGCTGTGTCCGTATAGAACTCACAGGGGAAGCCGCCCCTGCGGTGTAGGCGATATTGTATGTCCTGATGCTCAGCAAATCCTCCGCCACAACTTCAAAGACAGGCATAATATCGTAAGTGGTATCTTTTTCGGCAGAAGAAACCGGTGCAAGGCAGAAGTCTTTTAGTCCTTGATTCAATTTTTCCTGTACCGTACCGTCTGCTAAGCCGCTCACTGTAACATAACGCGCCTGTGTGTTCTCGTCGCCGTAGTTTTCAACTGATTTATAATCAAAGGACACATAGGCGAAAGGATTTTCCGGGGAGGCGGCTTCGCCCTTTTCCTCGCTGACGCTCGCGGCAATATCGGTCACGGAGCCGTTTTCCTCATACCTATAAAGCCCGGCAGTGGTTTGCTCACCGGTGGTAATGACAGCGAAGATGCGGGTGGCTTCCGGATAATCGGCGTTATGGTCAATCCAAGTTCCTTCATTAATATAGTATTTTCCGTTATCCATGGCACAATATGAGGGCACATGGGTATGACCGAACACAACCACGTCCACGTTTTCGTTCGGATTCTCCAGATACTGTACCTTTGCCTGCCTGAAAAAATACTCCCAGTCCACAGTTCCGGCAACCGCCTCAAGGAAGCTGTTCGGGATCTTTACCTGATTGATTTTCTGACGCTCGTCCCATGTACGCTGAATATTTTGAAACAGCACCGGTGCGGAAATCATTCCATTTGCTTGTTGTGCGGGGTAGAAATCCAGATAGGTGTAGGCATCGTCAAAGCCTGCCATATGCATATCAAATATTTTTTCATCAAGGCTCTCGTTGGGCGTCATCCGTGCGGACACGCTTTTGAGAACGGAGTAATACATAAAAGCTCCGTATTGGTCTGTGTCGGATTTGTCGGGCACATTTGTCACCACCGGCAAGTTATTTTCCACCTTGGGGCGACCCTCCAATACCCAAGTCGCAGCATAGCGGGCGTAGAAATAACCGGCGGGCAGGATCGTGTCGTTATTGCCGCAAAGCTCCGCATTGGTAACCGTGTCCGGCGCAGAAAACACATCATAACGGTGGCCGTGCTCGATTGCAATTTCGTTGCGGTCACCCGTGTAATAGGTGCCGAGCCCTTTGGCGTCTCTAATCTGTACGATCTTTGGGATGGCCTCCTGTAAAACCTCGTTCTCCTGCGTCATATCATGATTTCCGGGTATGTAGACCAGCTTGATCCCGCTTTTGATTACGTTGTTCAATTCGTCGATGACGCCCTGATTGTTGGCGATCACGTCCTTGTAAAACTGTTGCACATCGGTGTAGCTGGGATAATAGACCGGTAAAAACCATTCATCCAGGAAATCGCCGTCAATTACAAGCTCCCGCACATCAGTTGTGCGTTGCAGTCTTTGCAAAAACTCAATTAGCAGCGGACGGTTTTTCACCATTTCGGCATACTTGTCATCAACCCCGATATGAATATCGCTGATGACAACAATCTTATCCCTTGTTTTACCGGCATCCCACAAAGCGGACACCCCAGCTTTCGGTGAGCATCCGGTGGTAAGCAGTGCCATAGAAATTACCATGCAGGCCGCCAGCAATAAAGACGGAACTCTCTTTTTCATGTTTATTCCCTCCAACAACTCAATGATATTTTATAAATTACCGCTTTGAGGTTACCATGAGGCAAAGAAAAAATGAGCCTTTACACTTAAAAGACTCATTTTTACACTTAAAAACTGATATGAAATTAAAATTGGCTCTTGACAAATAAAAATGATTGTATTCTCAAACCAGAAGGCGTACCCGGAAAACACCCTTTTCTATCTTGTATATCAGCTCACCGTCATATTTTTTTGCAAAAGCTATGACGCTCTTACTGCCGATGCCGTGATTTTTTTGGCTGACAAAGGGATAGCCGTTTTCATCAAGGGCGGTATCCGACCCACAGGGATTTTCCATCTCCAGCAAGAGTCGTCCCACGCTTCGGCAGGTAAAACGGAGATAATGCTTTGTGCCGTCGGTAAGCCTTCCGCAAGCCTGAATCGCATTTTCTAAAAGATTTGATACCACCATGGAAAGCTCCAAGGAATCCACGGTCAGTTCTCTTGGAATATCCAGTTCAATCTCTGTGGAAATACCCGCTTGCTCTGCGAGAGCCGCATAGTGGCAAACAGCGGCGTTGACAGCGGGATTTTCGCAGTAGACCCTGCTGATTTTTTGCGTCATTTGATTTTGATTTTGCAGCAAAGCGGCGGCCTCACCGGTTTTCTCCTGCTCTAACAGCTCTAAAAGCACATTGTTAAAGTGGCGGCGGTCATGGGCAGCCCGGCTGTTTCTTGCCGATACTTCCTCCATGAGCTCCAGCCTCTGAGACATATTGCCTGCGGCCAGTTGCAGATACTCCCGCTCCGCCTGCATCTTTTGATTTGCCTCACGCATAACATATTGCTTCGTTATGGTTTTGAGGGAGTGAATGATAGCAATATATATTGACAAGCCCAAGAGGACGAGAAGCATGAGTGGTATATAGTTATTTACCAGCATTTCCTCAATGTTGCCGCCGAATAAATATCCTAAAAAGCAAGCCTGCAGCGTGACAATGGGCAGTATA
>JAAYDL010000203.1 GCA_012729265.1 Lentisphaerota bacterium
ATTGATTTAATGTTATTTGGGATTGACAAACCCCGCCCGCCGTGGTATCATAGATTGCGTCGCAGGCGAGAAATGCGACAAATTGCCCGGTCTGTTGGCTCAGTTGGTAGTACCAGGTGGTAGGATTAATCAAAAGGCACCTTACCCTCGGTCCGAATGTGACGGACTCCGCGAGAGGGGTTCCGGGAAACCGACTTTGGTCTGTTGGCTCAGTTGGTAGAGCACATCGTTCACATCGATGGGGTCACTGGTTCGAGTCCAGTACAGACCACCAAAATTCCGCCCGATAAGGGCGGTTTTCTTATACACATTTCATAAAACTTGCTTCTTTGGCCGTCGATGTGAACGGGGTGCCTGCGGGCGTTTTTGTGTTAATATTTACGAAATTTTGCTTTTCGCAAGCAAACCGTTCACATAGAAAAATCCGGCGCAATGCCGGGTTTTCATGTTGGCCTATTCCATTATGGTCGCTTTTTCCCTTCATAGTTGTCATTTCGCGACGGCTGCGCGGGCAGTCCCAGCGTGGTCAGCGACCCCGTCCGAGACGCGCCGCGCCATGAGATCCTGCTCATCCCTCCAGGTCTTTGTATTCGGGATGCTCGGCCAGGAATTTCTCATTGGCCATCTCCAACTGCCTGCGGTACGCGGCATAAGCGGGGCTCAGCGCCTCCATCGCGGGGAGGAATTCATCGTAGTAGCCGCTGCCCGAGAAAAAGTCTTTCATTATCTGCCGCAAGCGGTACACCGGGGAGTTCCGATACGCATCGGAAGCGCGAAACTGCGCGTATGCATCCAGCGCCTCCTTGTTCTTGGCATAGAAGGCGTCCATGTCGCGGAAGGCCTCTCCCATCTGTGTCAGCTGCGATTCAGCCAGTTGATTGTCCATCTTGGCCGTGCTCTCCGCAAGCAGCGCCTGTACATCCTCGGGAAACGTAAGGGCAGGCATCCCGTCCAAGAAGCGCACAACCCGGTCAAAGGCGGCGCGTTGCGCCTGTGTGCTCACCGGATCGGTTAAAAACCGGGCGAAGTGCAAGCAAAGGAATCGGCCGTAATACCCGGGGAACCGATTGAGCAGCCGCTCGGCAACGACTTCCTGCGCCTCCAGCGCCTGGGCTTCCCCGGCGACGGCTTCCACGTCTTCACCTGAGGCGAGCCGCTGAAGCAGCCTGCTCTTGGCTGCATCCCTCCGGATCTCCATGCTGCGCTTGAGCGCCATCTTATGAAACACTTCTCCAGAAGAATCCGAAAGCGCCTCCTGAATCTCGGGGAGATTCATATCCAATAGGCGCAGCACGCGGATCTTCCGGAGTTTTTCCGCATCGCTCTCAGAAAAATCCCGGTATCCGTTTGAAAGGAGGGCGGGCGCGATAAGCCCCTGCTCCGTATAGTATTCGACAGCCTTTTTGGTCAGCCCCGTCGCCTTGCAAACTTCCGCAATCAACATTCTTATCACCTCATCGGTAGCATAAGCCCACCCCCAAGGGGGCAGTCAAGGGGGCTGCGGAAAGTTTTTATGATAAAAGGAATCCGGAACAGGCGTTATGCCTTGGACACCTTTTTGAATACGGCGACCGCCTTGGCGGATCCCGTAACGGAGAAGGTGACCAGCTCGTATCCTTCCTTCTCCATTTCATTGGCCGTTTTTTCGATCCTGGCGGCCATGTCCTCCGCCTTGGGCGAATACTCGATCACAATTGCCCGATACGCCATTTGGAATCCTCCTCTACCCGTTTAATTGGAACCCCGCAGCTCTGCGCACCCCCGGCTGTCCAAAATGCGTTCCGCAACCTGTTCCGGGGAGAGCGCCGATACATCTACCTTGCGCGCGTTCAGCCGTCCATACATCGGCAGCCGCCGGACGCTCCGTTCAATGACGTCTTCCGTGCGGATCCCGGCCTCCACATCCTTTTGCAGCCGTGCCGTCAGCGCCTCCTCCGTGCACGTTAAGGAAACAGCATGGAGCTTTACGCCGCCCAGTGACAGCCTTGCCAGAATGTCGTCCCAAATCGCCTGTTCATGCAAGACCCAGCAAAAAATGATGTTCTCATAGGCCGAGCACCTGAGAAAGTTGTTCAGGAGAAAGCATATGTTCTCCACCACCATCCGCTTCGTCTCCTCCGTTACTTGAAACGGATGCATGCCCCAGCACCAGTCTCCGTCGAGGAAAACGGAATGGCACAGCCTGCTTTTCATGATCTGACAAACCGTCGTTTTTCCAACGCCCATCGTACCGCCAACGATATAGAGATTCTTCATCTGCACATACGCCCATGCACATCCCGCATTGGCTGAAGGGCTGCTTCGCCCGGCCAGGAATTACCACCTGCGGCCCTCGCGGGGCGCACCCCTCACCTTTCCCGTATCTGGCTTTACTCGCTCACCGGCACGCTCATCAGTTCATCCGCGCCCGCATTGAATCGCTCGCGAATCGCGCTGTCAAAGTGTGCAAACCTTGCTTTTTATTCTATCCTTCCCGCGACGCCTCGTCAATCGTGATCCAGGCTAATTGGCAGAATAATGGGGGGATTTTTCAGACAGTTCCTGACGAAGCACCAAAATCTATGGAAGTATCCATCTATTTGCTAGAGACTGAACTCGGGCCTGCTTCGACCCTACCGAGCGCCCCATGGGGAACGATCTCTTGCCTCACGCGCTCTGCTCGAGGAACTGCTCAACGGAGATTTTGAGCTGAATGTGAATCCTGTAATCCCGGCTCACCTCCACCCGGTCGATCAGCCGCGCGACGATCATGTGCTTGGTTTCGTTGTTTGCGACGTCAAAGCACGCGGCCCAGGAGCGCAGCTCGTCAACCTGGGCTATCGTTTCCTTGTTGTTCTGTTTCTCCGTTTCCATCCGGGCCTTGGCGTCGTCCATGGCGCGTTGGGCGGCCTC
>JAAYDL010000204.1 GCA_012729265.1 Lentisphaerota bacterium
GAAAATCGCGCGATCTACATCGTCAAAGGCGGGCGCATTAACCTGGCGGGATTAACGCCATCCAATATCGACTATGTTTGCGATTCGATCGCAGAAGCGCTGAAGAGATAGAACGGACGGGACCTGATACATTGGTTTTCAGTTTTTGGTTCGTATGGATGGAGTAAAAGTGGCGGCCCGGCTGAAGTGGCTGAAATGATGGACGAAATGAAGATGGAAGCCCTGCGCGAACCGATCCGTTCGCTCGATGTTCCTTCGGCGGAACTGCTCGAAGAGTGCCGCGAGGCGGGGCGTATGCTCGGTAAATATGCAGTGCAGTTTTCAAAGTAAAATTTAGTCAGAATCCCCTTGATGAATGGGTGCAAATACAGGAATCATCGGCTTCGTTTTGGAAAAGGAGAATAACATGACAAAATACATCTGTGACGTATGCGGCTGGATTTATGATCCAGCAATGGGCGATCCCGACGGCGGCATTGCTCCTGGAACAGCATTTGAAGATATTCCTGATGATTGGGAATGCCCGGAGTGTGGGGTAGGCAAAGAGGATTTCTCGGTCCTCGAAGACTAAGCACCCGCTTTAATCCGTCCAAACCGCCCCGTTTCTTCGAGGCGGTTTTTTTTTGAATGGAATTATTCTGGCGATGGTTTCCGCCTTTGCACTCATGCTCTAAAAACGGAAGTAGTCAGCTCTGCGCTTTAAATGTAGTTGTCGCTCGCCGTTCGTTCCATAACAGGGACCAAACCATTTTCTAACATTTTAGGGATTGTTAGCGTTCGGTAAATATTGGAGATTGCCGGCATGGAAAAGATAAAGATCATGGTTGTCGAGGACGAGGCGCCGATTCAGGAGCTGCTTCAATTCAATCTCGAGCGGAACAAGTACCGGGTCAAGGTGGTCGATTCCGGCGAGGAGGCGATTTCCGAGGCCGTCCAGTTCCTGCCTGACCTCATCCTGCTGGACATCATGCTGCCCGGGGCCGACGGGCTCGAAGTCTGCAAGCAGCTGAAGGCCAACCCGAAAACAGAACGCATTCCCATCATCATGCTGACCGCCCTGTGCGAGGAGGCCGACATTGTCACGGGGCTGGAGCTGGGAGCCGACGACTACATTACGAAGCCGTTCAGTCCCCGGGTGCTGCTGGCGCGCGTCAAGGCGGCGCTGCGGCGCATTTCCGCATCCAAGCGGGCGAGCGCCGCCGACGAAATCGTCCGCATCCGCGATATCGTGATCGATCCAAGCCGCCACAAGGTCGAGGTTACGGGCGAAGATGTCGTGCTCACGTTTACCGAATTCAGGGTTTTGCAGCTGCTCGCCGGCCAGCCCGGCAGGGTATTCACCCGCTACCAGATCGTCGATGCGGTGCATGGCGACGACTATCCCGTCACCGACCGCTCCGTCGATGTCCAGATTGTGGGGTTGCGCAAAAAGCTGGGCGAGGCCGGACAATATATCGAGACCGTTCGCGGGATCGGTTATCGGTTCAAGGAAGACGAATAGCCGATGGAGCGCGATGGCGTGAAAAAGAAACATTTATTCTGGCTGCTGCTGCCTTCCTACTGGATTCTGACCGCGATCGCCATCCTGGCTGTGGCGCTCTATGCGTTCCACTCCATGAAAACCCTCTATTTTGGAACGCTCAAGACCGACATCACCACCCGGGCCTCCCTTTTGGCCGAGCAGGTGTTTCCCCTGATGGAGCAATCGGATCTTTCCGCCATCGACGCTCTCTGCAAGCGACTGGGCCAGTCAGTCGAGACGCGATTCACGGTTATTCTGCCCGATGGCGCGGTGGCCGGAGATTCCCACGAAAAACCGGACGAGATGGAAGACCACAGGAATCGTCCCGAAATCCGGCAGGCCCTAGGGGGATCGACGGGTATGGATCGGCGCTACAGCCGGACGGTACGCGAGGAAATGATGTATATCGCTCTACCCCTGTTGGATGAAAACCACCAGGTGCTGTGCGCGGTCCGCGCCGCCCTGCCCATGGTGGCGATCCAAGGGGAACTGAACACCATGACTAGGCGGGTTATCGCCGCATCCCTCCTCACCGGCATACTGGCCATGGGCGTATGCATCGCCGTGGTGCGGCGCATCACCTCTCCGCTCCGCGACATGGGGAGCGCCGCCCTCCGGTTTGCGGAAGGCGATTTCCATCTCCGGATTCCCGCCCAGCAAACCTACGAGTTCAACCAGCTGGCGGAAGCGCTCAACTCAATGTCCGACCAGTTGAACAAAACCCTTTCCGCCCTCAGCGAGCAGCGGAACGAGCAGCAGGCCGTCCTTTCCAGCATGACCGAGGGCGTGCTGGCGGTCGATCTCCACGAACGCATCATCCACATGAACCGCGTGGCCGCCGAGATCCTCGGCGTTCCATCGGAAGAGATCAAGCATCTCCTTGTCCAACAGGCCGTTCGCCATGCCAACCTCCAGGAGTTCATCAAAGCGGTGCTGGGGTCGCAACAACCTGACGCACGGGATCTGACGCTGACCGGCCAGCCGGAAAAGCAGATCCAAGCCAGTGGAACGGTTTTGCGCAACGCTTCGGAGCAATCTATCGGGGCGCTGTTCGTCCTGCGCGATGTCACCCACCTGCGCCATCTTGAAACGGTCCGTTCCGACTTTGTGGCCAATGTATCGCACGAACTGAAAACCCCGATAACGTCGATTAAGGGCTTTGTCGAAACCCTGCTGTCCGAAGAGTGGGAGCACGACGAAGAGACCCACCGCTTCCTGGAAATCATCAGCCAGCAAGCCGGACGGCTGAACGCCATCATCGACGACCTGCTCACGCTCTCACGTCTCGAACAGAAAGATGGCCATGTCATGAAGGAGCCCTGCAATCTTCCCGCAACGATCGAATCGGCCATCCACCTCTGCCGGCTCCAAGCTGCGAAAAAAAACATCCGCATCGAAACGGATTGCCCGGCGGAGCTGAACCTCCAGATCAACGGCCCCCTCATCGAACAAGCCCTGGTGAACCTGATCATCAACGCCGTGAAATATTCCGACCCCGAAAAAACCATCCGCATCCGGGCGGCACAGCAGGCGGACACAGTGGCGATCACGGTCAGGGACGAAGGGTTCGGCATCGAGCACAAGCACCTCGACCGCCTCTTCGAACGCTTCTACCGGGTCGACACCGCGCGCAGCCGGAAGCTCGGCGGAACGGGCCTCGGGCTTTCGATCGTCAAGCACATTGTCCAGGGGCACAACGCTACCATTCGGGTCGAAAGCAAGCCCGGACATGGAAGCACCTTCACCATCGTCCTGCCGATTTGATCCGCCGCGCACATCCCCCGCAGCAATACCGGCGTTCTTTCTTCCCGAAAGCAGGCGCCTCCAGCCATCCCGACGAACGTCCTAACAAACTGCTAACATTAAAAAGTTAGACTACCAATGGTGTTTTGTTAGCTTCCGCCCGCACCACAATCAGTTTATTGGAAGGCACTATGGGAATTGGATTAGGAATGGCACTCGATGTTGCAGGAGGATTGGGACTCTTCCTCCTCGGTATGAAAAATATGTCGGAAGGCATCCAGGCTATTGCCGGGGATAGTCTCCGAAAAATGATTGCCGCAGTTACCGACAACCGCTTTATGGCGATTCTGGTGGGCGTTGTTGTTACCTCGCTGATCCAATCGAGTTCGGTGACCACGGTCATGGTCGTGGGGTTCGTCAACTCGGGCATCATGAGTCTGATGCAGGCGATTGGTGTGATTTTCGGAGCCAATATCGGCACAACGATTACCGGATGGCTGGTTGCAGGCTTTCCAATAGGAAAATGGGGACTTCCCATTCTCGGCATCGCGGCATTTTTCTTCCTCTTCTCGAAGAATGAGCGACTTCGCTATACCGGCATGTCGATCATGGGCCTTGGCATGGTTTTTTCGGACTCTCTCTGATGAGCAACGGCTTCGCGCCTCTTCGGGATATGCCGGCCTTCAAAGAGTGGCTTCATGCCTTTGATGCCGGCACCTATTTCGGCGTTTTAAAATGCGCACTGATCGGTTGTGTCCTGACTATAATCGTTCAATCGTCCTCGGCCATGCTGGCGATCACCATTACACTGGCCAACCAAGGCACCATTGAGTTTCCAACTGCGGCCGCCTTGGTCCTTGGTGAAAACATCGGCACGACCATCACCGCCGTACTTGCATCGATCGGCACCGGGGTCAATGCCCGCAGGACCGCCAGTGCTCATGTGTTGTTCAACCTGATTGGCGTCTTCTGGATCACCCTCATATTCCAGTGGTATCTCCCTCTCATTGAACGATTGGTTGAAATGTTCCCCGACCTGATGTCCAGACTTCACGAAGGAAAAGAGCCTGCCACGAATGTCGGGATCCAGATTGCGACCGTTCACACCGTCTTCAACGTAATCAATACGATTATTTTCATACCGCTGTTCAAACCAGTCGCCAAGATCGTAACCAAGCTGGTCCCTGAAAAAACAACTCAGGAGACGCCGAATCATCTTACCTATTTGGACGTACGGATGCTCGATACTCCGTCGCTCGGCATCGTGCAGTCGCAGAAGCAGCTCAACTTCATGGCGGAAAGTGTCGAAGGCATGATGAACCAACTGAAAACATGCTTGACCGAAGGGGTGGGCAATCCCGAGCTCGTCAACAAAATATTCCATCGCGAAGAGATCCTGGACAATGTTCAGAAGGAAATCTTCCTCTACTTGAGCAACATGGTGTCCGGCCAAGTCCCGCACGAAATCACCCGCAAGGCCCACCGTCAAATGCGCATTGCCGACGAATACGAGTCGCTGAGCGACTATGTTGTCAATGTCCTCAAGGGGCTGCGCAAGATGGAGCAGAACAACCTCAGCCTGGATGAGCCGGCGCGTGACAAGCTGCTTCGACTCCATGATCGCGCCGCCGCGTACATTACGCAAATCAACCAGAGCATGAAGGCTGAAAGCACGGGGAACCTCGCCTGGGCTGCGTCGGAAGGCGCCGCCATCAGCGAGCTGATGAAGGAGTTCCGCCGCCAACATCTGGAGCGCCTCCAAAAGGAAGAGGTGTCGCCTTTCTTCAGTTTGGCGTTCACCGACATGCTGAACTATTACCGCCGCATCAAGGACCATGCGCTCAACATTGCCGAGGTCGTTGCCGGCGAAAAATAATCGTTCCATTAACGACCGGAACTGCTCAAAGGCTTGCATGGACCCATGCAAGCCTTTTTTATTACACGCACAAGCCAAATACTCCACTGATATGGAACAAACACCTAACCCGCACCTAATTTTTTCCTAACCAATTACCTCGATGGTTTTCCTACGAACGGATAAGTTTCGTACTCAAAAACAAACAGGAGGATGAGTATATGAATAGGCAGTTGGTATTTGGTATCGCGGCGGCAGGTCTGATGGCGTCGACCATGGCGGGGATAGCCCAGGAAACAACCTCGTTTCGCAGCGAATTGGACGACGTGGCCGCCCGCCTGGCCAAGCTGGAAAAGGGCCCGGAGCAGTCTGCGTCATGGAGCGATAAGATAACCATCAAGGGCGACATTCGCTATCGCTACGAATACAAGGATAAGGAGGACGACACCGACAAGAGCCGCAATCGGCTCCGTGCGCGTGTCGGTGTCTACGCCCAGGTGAACGATGAAACAACGGCCGGCATCCGCCTGGCTACCGGCAGCGACGAAAGCCCCACGTCGACCAACCAGGACATCGACAACTTCGGCAGCAAAAAGACGATCTGGCTGGACCTCGCTTACCTCGCCTACGCGCCGAAATACATCGATGGAGCGACCCTTACCGTCGGTAAGATGAACCAGCCGTGGGTATTCGCGTCCGATCTTCTTTTTGACAGCGACTTTAATCCCGAAGGGGTCGGCTTGACCTATGGAACCGATCTCGGCAGCATTTCGCTCAAGACGCAGGTGGGCTACTTCACGCTGATGGAAAACAAGACCGACGACATCCAGATGGCCACGGCCCAAATGTCGGCATCCGCCGACATGGCCGAAGACATTACACTGACGGCCACGCTTGGAGGTTTCTTCTACGGCGGACTCAAAGGCGAGGCCTTCGCAAACTTCAATGGGAAAACAGCCGAGAACGGCAACAGCAACAATGGCACAGGCGCATACCTGTTCGATTACGACATCATCGATGGCTCACTCATGCTGGATTTCCACTCCATCACGGCCTATGCCGAAGTGGCGAACAATATGGCCGATAACGTTAAAGATGACACGGCCTGGATCCTCGGCCTTGGGACGCAGATCAAGAAGTTGTCCCTAGACTACAACTACCGCGATATGGAGCGGGATTCCGTGCTCGGCGCATTGGCCGACGGCGACTTTGGCGGCCCCGGCGGTAAAGGACACAAGATTAAAGCCTCCTATCCCGTGGCGGAAAACCTGTCCATCGGGGCCGCTTACTTCCGCATCGACACCGCGAGCGATGACGACGTTAACCTCGTCCATTTCGACGTCAATGTGAAATTCTAGATCCGGTCCATGACCGGAAGAGAGAAAACCCCATCCCTGCGGTGGGGTTTTTCTTTTTCCAAACCCTCTTCTCCTGCCAGCGGGGTTCCGAAGCCGTTTTTCTCGATGTTCGCGAACGGTTAAAATTAACACGTTCCAAACATGGCCTTCACAATGGACTAACCATAGCCCAGCAGTTTATCCGCATCTTAAGAGCCCCTTAGATAGGGGATCCAACCAACAAGGAGAAATGCATGAAAAGAATTATCGCACTCGTAGCCACGACCGCATTGGTCGGCGTTGCCTCAGCCCAAACCAAGATCGTAATCGATGGATCGACCACCGTCGGCCCCATCGCCAAAGCCTTTGCCGAATACACCATGGCGGCCCATCCCGAAGTGAACATCAGCGTATCCGAGTCCGGAAGCGGCAACGGCGCGAAGGGATTGCTGAACGGAACCTGTGACATTGCCGATATGTCGCGCTCAATGAAGGACACCGAATTCAAGGCGTGCGCGGACAAGGGAATCCAACCGGTCGCCCACGTGGTTGCCCTCGATGGCCTGCCGATCCTTGTCCACCCATCCAATCCCGTGAAGGATCTTACCGTCGAGCAGGTTCGCAAGATTTACCTTGGCGAAATCACGAACTGGAAGGAAGTCGGAGGTCCGGACCAGAAAATCGTCACCATCTCGCGCGACACCAGCAGCGGCACCTACGAAACATTTGAAGAAAAGGTGATGGAAAAGGGAAAGATTCGCGAGGACTGCGAATACGTCGGCTCCAACGGCGCCATTCGTTCCCGCGTACAAACCACGCCTGCGGCGATCGGCTATGCTGGTCTCGGCTTCGTGGACAAGACGGTCAAGGCCCTCAAGGTCAATGGAATCTCTCCTTCCGCCGAAACCGTGCAAAGCGGCCAATACCCGATCGCCCGGCCGCTCTTCATGTACACCAACGGCTATCCGGCCCTGGGCTCCCCGCTCTATCAGTTCGTCACGATCCATCTGTCCGAAGACGGGCAGGAAATGGTCGAGGATATCGGGTTTGTTCCCGTAACCGCCTACTAATTCGGAAACGCCGATCGAAGGTCGAGGCGCAATCTCCCAATTGCGCCTCTTTTTCCCCGGGGGGAAACGCCGATCGAAGCCCGTCGCCTCATCGAATATTCATTTTCCACTAATGCTCCGCTAACAAACCGGCCCCATTCTCACCTCAATGAAAGGAACCCTGTGCCAATGACCGGAAACACCTCGAAAAGCCTCGTCATGAGCGACGCCGCCAGCATACGTCAGCGGATCGGAAGCTGGATTGGCCAGGGGTTCCTTCTGCTGGCCACATCGCTCTCCGCCTTCGCCGTCTTTTTCATCTTCTACTTCATCCTCAAGGATGCCATTCCGTTTTTCCAGTTAGAGGGGTTTAAGGAATTTTTCGCAAGCAAGCGCTGGTATCCGTCGGGCCATCCAGCCGAGTTCGGGGCATTGTCCATCTTTGTCGGAACCGGGCTCGTGACGCTGGGTGCCATCGTGGTCGCGGTTCCCCTCGGAATTTCGGCGGCGGTATGCCTGAGCGATCTGCTGCCCTTCGGTATACGCCAGATCGTCAAACCCGTGATCGAAATCCTTGCCGCCATTCCATCGGTCGCCTTTGGCTTTTTTGCGCTGGTGGTCTTTGCGCCATTGCTTCAACGGAGCGGGGGCGCCATCCTTGCGACAGGCGCATGGCTGGTGCTCGGACCCATTCTTGCCCTGCTGGTCGTCGTTGGCGGCGATCTGCTGCTTGAAAAAATGCGAAACCGCATCCAGGGCAAAAAACGTTATCTGGCATCCGTCTCCGTGTTCGGCGTACTCGGCCTAGGTTCGATCCTTTTCCTCGTCTTCCTTTCCCGGCGCTTGGGCGGGATCGAAATCAATAGCGGAACCAACGCCCTCAACGTCTCCATCATCCTCGGCATCATGGCACTTCCCACGATCGTCAGCGTATCGGAAGACGCCCTCCAGGCCGCCGGGAGGGAGCTGCGGGAAGGCTCCTACGCCCTCGGATCAACCCGCGCGGAAACCATTCTGAAGGCCGTGATTCCAGCATCGGTCAGCGGCATCCTCGCCGCCGTGATCCTGGGCGTCATGCGGGCCATCGGCGAAACCATGGTGGTGTGGATGGCGTCGGGCAATGCCGCGCGGATTCCGGACCCGTGGTACAATGTCCTGCAGCCGATCCGGACCCTGACGGCCACCATCGCGGGCGACATGGGTGAAGCGGACCACGTTACCGGCTCGGCCCGCTACCACGTCCTCTTCGCCATGGCCTTCTGCTTGCTCGCTTTTTCGTTTCTGATGAACCTTGCCAGCGAACTCATCGTCAAGCGCTCGCGCAAAAAACTCGGTAAATAAACCATGCGACTCGAAACTAGAAAATTGCTCGATAAGGCGTTCTCCGGACTCGGACTGATCGCGATCGCGGTCATGGCCACCGCCCTGGTCCTGATTCTATCGCCCATCATCTGGCGCGGGTCGAAGGCGTTTGTCTTCAAGGGGACGATCGAGCACCGGCGCGTCATGCTGGAGCAGTTCAACCGGGGCAACCCGGACAGGTTCAACCAGGAGTGGGTGCAGGTCGCGAAAGCCCGTGAACCGGTCTACCGCATGCTGGCCGACTTCGAGGCGGAAATGCGTGAAATGCCGAGTTCGGAGCGAAGGGAATACCGATCTGCGTTCAAGGAACTTCAGGAGGCCGTCGAAATATTACTGGGACCGGCACCCGGAGAAGACATTCCGGTCCTGATACGAAAGAGGTATGGCCAGACCCGCTGGGACCGGACTCAGATCAAGCTGCATGAAGTGCTGTATTCCGAGGAGTGGGACTATTCAAATCCCGATGCCATGGGGATTCTGGTTGAAAAGCCACGCCTCGAACAGTTCATGGGAACCAAACTGGAGCCGTTCTTCGCCTACGTCGAGGAGCACATCGATGAAATAATGCGGCCCAAAACCACCTTCTACTGGCAATTCATCACCGATACCTCCAAGGATTCGCACATCTTCGGCGGAATCTGGCCGGAAGTGCTGGGGACCATCTACCTGACACTGGGCGCGATGATCTTTGCGATTCCGATGGGTGTCATTGCTGCGATTTACCTTTGCGAATATGCCAAAGAAGGCCGCATCGTCAGCTTCCTGCGCATCTGCATCAGTACGCTGGCCGGCGTTCCAAGCATCGTCTTCGGCCTGTTCGGCCTCGCCTTTTTCCTGAATACGATGCACGTCTCGGATTCAAGAAGCGTGCTTGCCGGTTCGATGACGCTGTCGCTCCTCATTCTTCCGACCATCATCCGCTCGTCGGAGGAGGCCATTCTTGCCGTTCCGCGAAGCTACAAGGAGGCCGCATTCGGCCTCGGTGCCGGGCGCTGGCGGACCGTGCTCACCGTCATCCTGCCCGCCGCGTTGCCGGGCATCCTGACCGGCATTGTGATCAGCATGGGCCGCGCGGCGGGCGAAACGGCTCCGATCATCTTTACGGCGGCCGTCAGCGTCGGTGCCCCGTTGAAGATCTGGGAAACCCTCAACCAGCCGACGCCCGCCTTGCCCTGGAACATCTATAACCTTTGCACCGAGCACGAGGCGGTCGACGAAATCCGCCATGTGCAATACGGCATGGTGTTGACGTTGGTGGCTCTGGTGCTGCTCCTGAACCTGTTCGCCATCCTGATGCGGGCGAGAATCTCGAAAAAACTCCGGGGATAGCCGGCGGCGAGGAAGATTATGAACAAAAACATTACCCTGAGAAAATTCGACCAGTTCGCGGACCACGAGGAGAACGCCACGATGGAAACCCATATCGAGGCCAGGGACTTTTCCCTGTTCTACGGCGACTTCGAAGCGGTCCGGAAGGTCAGCCTCCAAATCCCGAAACGGATGGTCACCGCCATGATCGGTCCGAGCGGATGCGGGAAAAGCACCCTGTTGCGCTCGATCAACCGCATGAACGACCTCATCCCATCCACGCATGCATCCGGACAAATGATTTTCGACGGCTGCAACATCTATGACCGCAACATCGATGTAGTCACGCTGCGGGCGCGGGTCGGCATGGTGTTCCAGAAGCCTAATGTCTTCCCGAAGTCGATCTTCGACAACGTAGCCTACGGCCCGCGCCTGCAGGGAGTAAAGAACCGTGCACAGCTCAACGAAATCGTGGAAACCAGCCTGCGTCAGGCCGCCATCTGGGACGAGGTCAAGGACCGGCTCAACGCCAACGCGCTCGGCATGTCCGGCGGCCAGCAGCAGCGCCTCTGCATCGCCCGCGCCCTGGCGATCAAGCCCGAAATCCTCCTGATGGACGAGCCCACGTCCGCGCTGGACCCCAAGGCCACGGCCAAGATCGAGGA
>JAAYDL010000205.1 GCA_012729265.1 Lentisphaerota bacterium
AATGTCACTATGTAATTCACTTGAGATAATGTCCCTTTTTGAAATACAATCTAGGAATGAAAGAAGGATATATTACATTGTCTCAAAAACAACTGAAACGATTAAAGGTCATGAATGCCTACATGGATGGCACAATCGACCGCAAAAGAGCATCTGAGCTGCTTTCCCTCTCGGAACGTCAGATTTCCCGCTTAAAGAAAGGACTGATGACACAAGGCGAGACGTTCCTGATCCACAAAAATTCTAACAGGAGGCCTGCTCATGCCATTTCCAGCGAGTTAAAGGAAAAGATACTTCAAACCCACTCACTACAAGAATTTGAAAGCATCAATTTCCTTCACTTCAATGAGATCCTCGCTGAACAGTATGATATTCAAATATCATACACTGCACTTTCCAGTATACTGAAATCTGAAGGAAAGAAAAGTCCTAAATCCAAAAAAGTCAAACGACGCAGAAATCGTCGGAAACGACGCGACTGCCCAGGCGAGCTGATCCAGATTGATGCCACGCCTTTTGATTGGTTTCGTGATGGCAGGATGCTTTCACTTCATGGCGCAATCGATGATGCCTCGGGCGTCGTTATTGGGCTCTATCTTTGTGAGAATGAATGCCTGAGCGGATACTTTGAAACGATGCGGCAATGCGTTCTCTCTCACGGAGTTCCTCAATCAATTTATTCAGATAATCATACGATTTTCCGTTCTCCCAAAGCAGGAAAGCTGACCGTTGAGGAGGTAATTGCCGGCAAAACCGTAAACTTGACTCAATTCGGTCGTGCTATGCACGAAATGGGAACAGATATTATCTATGCAAAAACCTCTTGGGCCAAAGGGCGTATAGAGCGCCTGTGGGATACACTGCAGAGCCGACTTCCTGTGGAACTTGCACGCCGAAGGATCAAAACCATTGAGGCTGCCAATCAGTTTCTCTTAGAAGAATACATCAGTAAATACAACCAGAAGTTTGCCGTGAAGCCCGAAGGGGAATCCATCTTTGTTCCACTCCGGTCGGATATCGATATTGATACCATTCTTTGCATAAAGAAGAAGCGCAAAACAGATGCAGCAAGTTGTTTTTCCTTTAAGGGAAGAACCTTTAAAATCAACACCGAGGGCTATCCTCTTGTTCCTGCAAGAAAAGAAGTTGAAGTATTGATTGGCCCTCGGATTGGGATCAAAGTGCGTTATCAAAATCATGTTTTTGAAGCAATCCAATATTTGAAACCTGACCGCAAAGATGCAAATCTGTTGGTTCGTCCAAAGGTGAAGAAGGCCGTTAAGCCACACATTATTCACAGTACGGAAAAATGGAAGCTAATCTGGCACAGTGAACCATATGACTTGTCACTGAAATTTCTGTATGAGCTCTTCTTTGATAAAGATGCTTGTTAGCAGAAAAATTTATCGCGGTTTACATGGAGATATGCTGTGATAGGCCCCTGGCCGGGCGGTACTCCTACCGCCCTATCGCCTGGAGCCACAGCATAGAGGCTCCATGTCAACCGATTAAGATAAATTCTTCTGCGTGGTTCTCAAATGTGACATTTTCACAAATTAATACTGCACTCAAAAAGGGACATAATCAAAAGTTATTGACACGAAAAAGAAAAATCCATCAACCGGACCTCGCCTCGATGGATTTTTTGTTTTTTAATCAAACCTCTTCAATATTGCCGGATTTTGCATCCACCGCCACGATCCAGTAACCGTAGGCCTTTCGGTTCACCCGGCCTTCGGTTTCGCCGGTTTCAAGGACCGGCTCCTCACTGCGTATCGGCTGCCAGTATGTAAAGCCTGATTTACCCCCGTCCGGCTGCTCCTCATCCAGAAATCTGCCGGGAATGCCGAAGTAAAACCTGGATGCCGCTCCCTTCTCGTCCGGCTTTGCCCCAAATATATAGTGGCGGTATTGGGTTGCAAAGTAATGGGCTCCGGGCGAAACCAACGGCAGATTGGTAATGTTGACAATCTTTTTCCATCTTGCTCCGGTCTTGTCTTTTCCAAAGGGATTCACGTCCTCGTAGAATCGGGCGATCCGGCAGGTATGGATGCAGGCGTTGAGTATGTATTCATTATAGAAGCTGTTATAGTCC
>JAAYDL010000206.1 GCA_012729265.1 Lentisphaerota bacterium
GCGGCACTCCTCTTCGAGGATTGCACAATCCATTTCACAGGAAAAAGGATTTCTCCGACGTAATAGATATTCATTCTCAAAATCCTTTTTCCCTACATGCATTGAATTGATTGGGAAGACATACAAGCCACGAAGAATTTGAAGCGTGGTGCCTTGAGCGTAGCGGGTGGTGAAATGGAACCCCGAAGCCAGACCGGGGGAGGGGGGTTGTCTAATAAGTTGACACATGGTTGTCTGGTCCGGAGATGTTTCGGCTCCTATACAATTCTATAGCCCCGGTGTTGTCATATGGTTTACATATGGGTTGACGAGGAGTTGTCTTATCGATAGGCTGCCTCTCATGAACTATGAACCTGGCTATTCCGTTTCGCCCATGTTGGTTGGCTCAATCGAGAAAATCGCAACCCTGCGGGAGAGAATTCTTGGGGCAACGATAAACGTGTCGTGGATTCCTGCCTTGCAGATCGATGCCATGGTGCGCAATGCCCATAGTTCGACCGCCATAGAAGGGAATCCCCTAACGCTCGAACAGGTCCGGGCCATTGAAGAGGGGCGGGATGTTCCTGTCGCCGAACGTTCAAGGCGCGAAGTGGACAACTACTTTGCCGGCTTGCGCCACATTGTAAAACACAGCGGTATCGATGCGGTGCGCCATGAAGATCTTTTTGAACTGCACGGTATCGTTGCCGGTGGCGGCGTGATGGATCAGGGAGACGCTGGCAAATACCGTACATTCAATGTGCGGGTAGGAAACCATTTCCCTCCGACGCATCAGGATGTTTCGGCCCTGATGTTCGAGCTGCTCGACTGGTGGAACAAGGAAGCCCCAAGGCTGTCTCCGGTTATTTCCTCGGCCATCCTGCATTACCGGTTCGAGGAGATCCATCCGTTTGCCGACGGCAACGGGCGGGTTGGCCGGGCATTGGCCTTGTGGGAGTTGTATCGTCGCGGATTCGACACGCAGCATATCTTCTCGGTGGATGAATTTTATTGGAATGATCGTCCCCGCTACTATCGGGAGCTGAAAGCCGTGCAGTCCGGTGACGGCGACCTCTCCGCATGGATTGAATACTGTGCTGAAGGGTTGTTGCAGACCTTGGAGCGCACATGGGCGCGAGTACAAAAGTTTAGTGCCATGGCTGTTTCTCCAAGGCTGGTGATAAGCCCGCGGCAGGAGCAATTGCTTATCCTGTTGAAAGAGCGCGGCCGCATGGCGCCTTCAGACATCTGGGATGCATTGGGGGTTTCCCGGCAGGGAGCGTTGAAGCTGATGAACCCACTGCTGGATGCCGGGCTCATTGTCCGCGAAGGCACCCGCAAGTCCGGCTACTATCGCATCAAACCATAGCCGCCGCCGCATTCCAGATTTGGACCACGGAGCCACAGAGATTTTGAAGCTTGGTGTGCTTCGTGCCTTCAGCGCAGCGGGTGGTGAAATTCCAAGATCAAGAATGCAGAACCGGTGACCGGCGATGCCGAATTCAAGCCGCTGGAAGGGATATTGAAGAGCATCGTTTGGTTGAAGTAAAGGGCGGTGCAACCGTCTTGAAACGAATCGTGGCCGTAACCGGATAATGGTCGGAAATGCAGCGACCATCCGGCATCGAAAAATCGATCCCGGCATCCAACACCGTGGTTTCTTCAGAGGTCAGGATGTAGTCTATTTTGGCCCCGCTTTTATCGCCTTTAAAACGGTTGAATGTCCCCACCGTCTTTTCATCCGGATGCAGAACGCGAAACGTATCCACCATGACCACCGGCGGCTGTTCCTCCGCTTCCCCTTTCAACCACTTGACCGGCGGACTATTCTCCGCTGCATTAAAATCGCCCGTAAGCACAAACGGCGCATTCGTCTTCCGCTCAGCAATGCGCTTCGCAATTAGGTGGACGCCGTTCAGTCGCGCCTTTGCCGACCGATAATCCAGATGCGTGTTAAAGTGATAAAAGGCCTCGCCCGTCTCTTTATCTTTCAGCAGCGCCCACGTGCAGATACGTACGCACGCGCTGTCCCAATCCTGCGACCGTTTTTCCGGCGTTTCCGAAAGCCAGAACGTCCCGGAATCGGTCAGCGTAAAGCGTCGAGTATCGTAGAGAATACAGGAATATTCTCCCTCTTCACCGCCGTCGCGCCCGATCCCGACTTCGCCGTAATAGGGCAGCGCCTTACGAATTTCATTGATCTGGAACCGCAACGCCTCCTGCATACCGATCACCTGAGGCGCCTGCTCTTTGAGCTGTGCAATAAGCAATGCGCTTCGGTTCGTCCAGCTGTTGGCGCCGTCATCCGCCGATCCGTAGCGAATGTTATAATTCATCACCTTCACTTCCAGTGCAGGGGCCATTCCTGACAGGAAAAGCATCGTAAGAAAAAGCAGCACTCCAACTGGTTTACAAAAACTCATACCACGCCTCCGAGTCACTCTCATTTTCTTCGTTCGTTCTGCCTCATTATTGACGACATAGCGCGAAATTATTCAGCGCAAAGGGACAGGTTCCACTGCC
>JAAYDL010000207.1 GCA_012729265.1 Lentisphaerota bacterium
CGGAAACCAAAAATCCCAGTTGAAGTCAGAAACGCACTTGAGGTTCTTGGTCTTAAAGGAGATGACATCGACTTCCCGACTCTGAAGAAACAATTTCGGACACGAATGCACGAATATCACCCCGATAAGGTTTCTGGACTTGGAGAGGACTTACGCCGTTTGGCAGAAGAGAGAACAAAAGCATTCGTTGCTGCATACAAAATTGCTGAGCGATATTTCAAAGAAGTGACTCAGGAGTAATGAGGTTGGCTTAATCAATGCGCAAGAATCCATTTCATAATTTTATTCGGACAGAGCGTCATCGCTACAAAGAACGTGACAACAACCGTCTAACGTTTTCGGCAAGCCATGCCTCTCGGTACTATAACTATGTCTCTATTATACTCGAACGTTACGCCATTGCAGACAACGCCTACCGCGAGGAACGCCGAAGGATTCATAACCTTAGCGAATCGCAACCTAACGGTTTTCCTCCTGAAGAACTGAACCGTTCCGTTCAACTTAAATGCGAGCTTCATCTCGAGATCGAAAGCTTCTATGTCTTTGCTAAAACACTATTGGACAAGACGGCGCATCTTGTCGAATTGTACTTTGGCGATGCGCAAAACTGTAGCCTCAACTCACACCACAAGTTCCTCACCTGCTCCCAAACCTATTTCAAAATAAAGAAGCTTAAGGATACAGACAAAATTGTGAGTCTGATGACTCAACTCCAGTGCGATATTGTTCACTTCAGAGATAAAAAACTAACCCACCAAAACAATTCGCGGGTATCTCTCGGCACAGCATTCCCTGAGAAGCAAGGTGCATTCATTAGTGCTGGTCATTTCTACCCAAAACCCAGCGACCAACCGTATGAGTCCCAACCTCTTGATAGCCTAATCGACGACATTGATGAATACCTGAACAATCTCCTGACTTGGATGATAGGAAATCGAGAACGCAGTAATTTACAAATCAAAGAATAATAACAGGAATCCGGGGTCAGTCCGCCTAAATCATCATTGAGAGAATGGTTGGGTTTATTTATGGCGAAGAAAATGAAGTTGGCAGGATGTTGAAATGAGTGAGGAAAATGGGTTATGAGCGACTATAAACCACCCTATACAATTACTCCGACGATGATCGGCTTGATTGAGCAGATCGGTGAAGCGCTGGGTGTTTTTGCGCTTTCCGCCGATGCGGACGATTTGCGCCTGCGGCGGATTCATCGCATTCAGACGATTCGCGGGTCGTTAGCGATTGAGGGCAATACGCTGAGCGAGGAACAGATTTCGACGATTCTGGATGGGAAGCCGGTGATCGCGCCCCCGCGGGAGGTGCAGGAGGTGCGGAATGCGATCAAGGCCTATGATGAGTTTCAAAGCTGGAATCCGGCTCTTCAACTTGATCTGTTGAAGGCGCATGAAACACTGATGGTTGGTTTGCTGGATGCACCGGGGCATTACCGCTCCGGCGGTGTCGGTGTGGGCGGCCCCGGCGGACTTGTTCATGTTGCACCGCCTCCGGGGCGGGTTCCGGAACTGATGGGCAATCTGTTTGACTGGCTTGAGAACACTCCGGAGCACGCCTTAATCAAGAGTTGTGTGTTTCATTATGAGTTTGAGTTTATCCATCCGTTTGAAGATGGCAATGGCCGCATGGGGCGGCTGTGGCAGACGTTAATTCTTTCCCGCTGGAATCCGCTGTTTGCCCGGATTCCGGTTGAGAATATGGTGTATGCCTCTCAGCAGGATTACTACGCCGCTATCGCTGAAAGTACGAAGACCGCGGAGTCGACTCCGTTTATCGAATTTATGCTGCGGGTGATCGAGGGAGCATTGACTAAAAACGCCCCCACAAACGCCCCTGCAAACGCCCCTGTAAATTTGGGAGAGCTGAAGACTCCGGAAGCTGTTTTGGCATGTGTCAGGGAAAACAGTGGAGTTACCCGACAGGAAATGGCTCGGCGGATTGGTAAAGATGTCAGGACAATTGCGCGGGCAATTAAAAAGCTTCAAGATGCAGGACGGTTGGAGCGTCAAGGGGCAAATAAAGACGGCTGCTGGGAAATCCCTGGAGAATAAGAGTGGGTATGAAATTGACACTCACGTTGTTCGTTCCTCTATTCTTCAGCCTAAGCGGGCGTTAGGATCAGGTCGAAATATTCCACATGGAGCAATTTATACTGGTTTTCTTTGCGCACTCTGCGGCTTTTCGTGAGGTCATGAAAGGACGTACAGCGTGCATCCCTCCAGACAACGCCGTTGGCGTAGCGGCGGCGCTACCGGCCGAAGACGTCATTTGCTGAAGTTGAAGGATAAAAATATGGCACAAATCATAATCTACAGTCGGAAATCACATCTTGATGGAAACAAGAAAAGCATCTCCGACACCCTGCATGAATGCGTTTTCGAGTGCTTGGCGCTTCCCGCTGACAAACGATTCCATCGATTTATCGGTCTCGAAGAGGATGACTTTATTCATCCGGAGGATCGAAGCAACCGCTACACCATCATCGAGATCAGTATGTTCTCCGGTCGCAGCACTGAAACCAAAAAAGAACTGATCAAAATGATCTTTAAACGGTTCAACGACAAACTCGGCATTACACCGAAAGATGTCGAAATTACGATATATGAGAGTCCTCAGGAAAATTGGGGAATCAGAGGGATGCCGGGAGATGAACTTATGCTCTCGTACACGGTGAACAAGTGAACCGAATCAGATTACGATTATGCGTATGAGCGTTATTCTGCCTGTTCCCTCAAAACGCCACCGGCGTAGCGGCGGCGCAACTGGCCGTGCTCGGCCAGACAGATCTATATGAGCATTATTTTCGTTGCAAACCTGATGATTCACACGGTTCTTTCTTGCAAGGCTTTGAGTTTTGTAATTTTCTCTACGGAGCGGTGGTGGTCTGCAGCGGGGAATATCTTATGATTAATACGAATATCGACTGGGCCGAGCTCGATTGGCAGGAAGAGCTGAAGAACAATGTTACGACGTTGGATCAATTAAAAGCGTATGCCGATTTCAGTGAGGAGGAGGAACAGAAACTCTCGGCGGTGACACAGGTACTGCCGATCAATATTCCGCGCTATTATCTGAGCCTGATTGATCGATCAAATCCCGCCGACCCAATTCGTAAAATGTGTTTTCCCGATGCCGAGGAGCTGATTGTTGAAGATGCGCTGGGCAAAACCACGCAGGATCCCTACGGCGACGATAAACACGATAAGGGCAACGGCGTTCTGCACAAATATGATTATTCAACGCTTGTCGTGGCCACAGAGTGCTGCGCCATGCATTGCAGGCACTGCTTCCGCCGCAGGATTGTCAGCCGCAAAACGGATCATATTCTGAAGGATTTTGAGAAGGCCATCGAATATATCGAGACGCATCCCGATATTACCAACGTGATTCTTTCAGGCGGTGATCCGCTGATCCTGTCCACGCCGGTTTTGCGGAAAATGATTATGCCGCTTGCAGAGATTGATCATCTCGACTTTGTGCGAATTGGTTCCAGAACGCCGGCGTCTTATCCGCTCCGTCTTTTTGATGATGAGCTGATTGATCTGCTCGACGAGTTTAATCGAAAAAAGGCGCTCTACGTTCCGACGCACTTTAATCATGTAAACGAAATTACCCCCACGGCTACGGAGGGCATTCGTCGGCTACGGAATGTTGGCATTACGGTAAATAATCAGGCCGTGCTCCTGAAGGGCGTGAACGACTCCGCTGAAGACATTACGGCATTAATGCGAAACCTGCTGCGCGTCGGCGTGAATCCGTATTATCTCTATCAGTGCATGCCGGTGTCACGCGTGCGACACCATTTTCAGGTTCCGCTTAAACGGGGCATCGAGATTGTCGATGAGGCCCGGCAGTATCTGGACGGCTACGCCAAGCGGTTTAAATTTATTATCGGCCATGACGTCGGAAAGCTCGAAATCTGCGGGATGCTTGACGGCCGTATTCTCCTCAAACAGATCCACGCTCGATCGGGTCATAAAGAAGATTCCGCGCGGTTGATTCTGCAGGAGATCGATGATCAGGCCGGTTGGGTAACACTGTGATCCCATGTGCGCCAAACTGTCATTTACTCCTCTGGAAATAAGCGCCGAAACGCCCGTCTGCATCGGGGTCGCGCTGGACGAAGATCTCGACGGATGGATGGAGGCGGCGCTTCCATATGTCACCGATCAGGAACGAGCGCACGCCGAGCGCTTTGTGCACTTGATCGACGGAGTGCGCCATCTGGTGGGTCGAGCGCTGGTCCGTAAAACACTCAAAACGGTCGTGCGTCCATATGAGGTCGGCGATTTTTTATCGACGCAATACGGACGGCCTTACTCGGACCAGACGGACATCGATTTTTCCATAAGCCATTCAGGAGCCTGGGTCTGGGCGGCGTTTTCCCGAAAGGGGCAGATTGGAATCGACATCGAAAAGGTTAGAAAACTACGAGATCTCCTCGGTATGGCAAAAATGTTCCATCCGCAGGAGATTGCTGAAATACAGGCCGTGCCGGAGAATGAGCGTCCCGCATATTTTTATCGCTGTTGGGTACGTAAAGAAGCGCTCCTCAAAGCGAATGGAGAAGGTTTATCCAAACCATTGGACAGCTTTTGTGTATACACCGACGAGCGCCGGAACGACTGGATCAACACCGACGCGACACCGGAAATGAAGGGTTGGTTCACGCAGGACCTTGCGGTCGGGGAAGGCTGTTTCTGCAGCGTGGCCGTTACAGCGCCGGTTAAAGAAATCTTTGTCCTGCAAGTGAAGAATTGATTATTGCTCCGGAGCCTTTTCTTCAGCATCGGGTTTTTCCTTCCGTAGTGAAGATGCGACGTCACGGCCGTCCTTATACAGGTCCAGAAAGTCCTTCCGCACGCGTTCCGCGCTGAAATCGAAAATGGAACCCCCGCCTTCGAAGTGACGAATAAATATTTTGCCGACCGCGTACGTTGTCGCTCCGGCAAAAATCGGCATGGCGACTGCGCCGGCCAGCGGACCGACCAGCGGCACAAATTTGACCAGTGAACCGAACGAGGCGCGCGCCATTGCTGAAGCACCCAGACCGCCGACCAGACTGGAAATGATCGAGCGCCCGGCCTTTTCGCTGAAAGGAATGCCGTACAGCGAGCACAGTGAGTGCAGCATTTTTACCTGAAACCCGACCACAGCCAGTGCATCTACTCCGGGAATCAGAATAACGCCGGCCGCCATGGAGCCGACAATATGACGTTTCACAATGGAGTTTGCCTTCTCCGTCCGCTCGGTTCCGGATGCCTTCGGGGTCACCATTTTTTCAAGCTCCTTCTCGCTCATTTTTTCGTCCATGCTCTTCTCCGCCATAAAATAGAGTTAAAAGAAAGCGGCATTCCTCGGCAGAGAAACACCGCTCTCGTTCATGCAGCTGCTCCGAGTTAAGCGGAAGCGGCCACTTTTTTCCCGTTTTCGAGTTCCGCCATGAAATGATCGCGGACTTTGTCGGGGTTAAAGGTCAGGAAGGTTCCGCCCGATTCAAAGTGTTGAACAAAAACTTTGCCCACGGCATAGGTGAACGCCCCCGAGAAAACCGGAAGCGAAGCGACCGACAGCGGAATGCCGATCAACGGAACACGACTCAGCAAAACGCCTGCGCCTGCGGCGGGCAGTGCGGCGGTGCTGCCAAGCAGCACGGAAACAATTTTCTTAACCGGTTCCTTGCGGAAGGGAACTCCGTAAATCTTGGAGAGTACACGCAGCATATTGACCTGAATTACCAGCAACGAACCCAGATTCAACAGGGCAACTGGAACCAAACCCAGCCCGGCGGACCAATACATACTCTTGTGTACAACGCTGGCTGATTTTTCAAGGCGCTCCGTGCGCGTCAGCTCAACCTCAACAACCTCTTTTTTATCTGCCATCTCAGCCTCCTTTTTCGGATATGAACTCTACTGATCTCTGTAAATCCTTCCTAAAACAGGGTCATATAAAGAGGCAATTCAGACCAAAGTCCATCTTAAAAGTAAAAAATACTCCTTATCAGTTTGTGGCATATCAGTTAGCAGCTAATCAGGCTTGAACCGTCATTCCTCCGGTATCATGGATGATCCAAAGGTCGGTCTTAATCTTATAATTACACTTTTAAATTCATGTCTTCCTTCAGCTCTTGACTATGATCCTAAAACCCGCTACAAATCCTCACGAATTGAACCGGAGGGTTTACCTCTGGTTATACGAAGAGAAAACACCCATCCGGAGCAGGCTGACATGGCTAAAAATAGAAAGTTTTTAAAGAAATTCAAGGCCGGCTATATTAAATTTCTCTATACGACACTGATTCTGGTGCTGGTGATTCTGTTTTTCTGGCCGCTCATTACGGTGAATGTACATGCGGGCGAAGCCGCTGTGCTTTGGCGGCGTTTTGGTGGGGGTATTCGACTCAATCATGTCTACGGAGAGGGAGTTCACTTTATTTTCCCATGGGACCGAATGACCGTCTACAACACCCGCCTTCAGACCTATACGTATACGCTGCATGCGCTCTCGCTGCACGGTCTGCCGGTGGAACTCGAGGTGGCCATCCGTTATCGCCCGGAACGCAATGTACTTCCCTATCTGCACAAAGAGATCGGGCCGGACTACCTCCATACAGTGATCATTCCGGAAGTCAGCTCCGCACTGCGCGCTCAAATGGGCGTACTCAATGAAGAAGAAATTTATGCAAACCGCCTGATTTCCTCCAACACGGTTAGTGACCAGGTCGGCTGGGATGCCCAGAAAAAATTCCTTCATCTGGACGCTATTCGCCTTACCCGACTCCAACTTCCGGAAGAAATTTCCCAGGCCATCCGTGAGAAAATGATCGAAAAGGAAAAACTCGAATCCTACCTCTACCTTATTGAACAGGCCCAGAGGGAAGCCGAACGCCTTGCCATTCAATCCAGTGCCATCAGTAACTACAACTTTACCGTAAACGCTTCCCTGTCCCCCGGAATCCTGCAATGGAAGGGCATCGAAGCAACACGCGAACTCGCTACGTCGCAAAATGCAAAAATGGTCATTATGGGCAATGGGAATCAGGGACTACCAGTCATTCTCAACGCGGGCGATATGCCCGTCAGCGATGATTCTGTCAACCGCCTTTCTCAACCCGCAACCGATGAAAATTAATCTCTATGGATCAGCAACCCCAAACTAAACCCAAACGCAAAAAACGAAGACTTGGGTTTCATGGAACCGTAGGACTGATTGTTCTCTTGTTTCTTGTTTACCTCATTCAGCAGGCTATCATTCGGTGTTTTCTGGAGAATATCGAAGACCAGCGGTTTTCGACCTGCGAAAAAGAGGGGGCCCCCATTAAACTCGCCTTTGTTTTTCCTGAACAATACAAGGAGCAGTTTCTGGCAGGTGCCGAACTGGCCGTGGATCTTGCCAACGCCGAAGCCGAGACAAATCCGCAATACCGAAAAATCACTTGGGAATATTTCCCGGAACCCGCCCCCCCAAAAAGTGCCATGGACGTGGCGATCAAAATCAGTAAAAATCCCTCTTTTTTCGGGGCCGCCGGATATTACTATTCACAAAACGCAATGGAGGCCAGTACTGTTTTTCAACAAAACTGTGTCATCACCATGATTTCTTCTTCCAACAGCAGCCGTGTAATGGCACTCGATTTTGAGTATGTTTTTTCCTCTTCACATTCCTCTGAAAAAACAGGAAAACATGTGTTGCCCTCACTCTCGCGCATCTTGTCACCGGAACGGTTTGCAGACAACCAACGGCCGATTCGTTTGGCCATTATCCAGGAACACTCCATCTATTCGGAAGACGTAGCTATCTCCCTCTACTCCGATATTTCCCACAACAACGACATTTTCAACTTCCTGAATATCTGTAAACAATATCCGACCTCAACCCTGAAGCAGCTGCTGCAAGATGAAAAAATATCGCATCGGCAATTCTCCACGATTACCGATCATTTAAACAAGAATGCGGAAGAAACCGGAACAACGATTCCCCGTTCAGCCGCTGAAATTGCCGCACAAGTACAGGACAGCATTATTCAAGTGGATGCTGTTCTCGATATCACATACACCACAGAACACGCCCCGCCCTTCGCTGTTGCAAACCAGCTCGCAGCCACTAAGCCTGACGTCATTTTCTTCGCAACAGCAACCACCACACTGCCCCTGATTGCTCAACTGCGAAAATTAAACGAAAATATTCCAATATTGGCTGCGGCGGCCTTTGATAATCCGAAAGAACTGGAACCCTATAGTGATTATCTAAATAATTTTTATGTCATTTCCAGCTATGACGACGACATCCAGGGAAAAGCCCTTAAGGAAGTTGCAGAACAAGCGGCAAAAATTGATCCTGCCAAATACGGCAACTTTGAACCCGACCACATTAAAACGGAGGCGTATCAGGCGGTTGAACTGCTCATTCAAGCCTGTCGAATCTATCCCGAGTACTATCCCCAAGCGATCGCCCCCACCCTTCGCTATGCCCTCCCAGAAGGCTGGTCCGTTCTCAACCAAACGCTCACGGTCTCACCGAACCAGAATTTTGATAACAATCTCCCGATGTTCCTAAAAAAATATGAAAACGGGCAGTTGGTGAAGGTCCCCGAAAAACAGGAGAAATAATATGTTCATACTCGTTTATCTGATTTTCTGCGCATTGGTCGGCTTGCTTGGGCATCGCCATCGTTGGCTGGGCTTCTGGGGCATTTTTGCCATCAGCCTGTTGTTTACCCCGCTTATCGGACTCGTGATTGTCGTCCTTACCCATGGAGGATATGGTGAAACCGATGAAGCGGATGAAATCGCCGACTGACTCAACCCGAGGAACTTATGATGACTAAAGAACAGACCGATCAAAAAACCGCTCCCGATGCTGAACAGGTTGAAGCCATCCTGCGCAACCATATTTACGGGGCCATGGGCGTCGGACTCGTCCCCATTCCAATCGTCGATTTTGTCGGCTTTTCCGCCATCCAGCTTGATCTTATCCGTGCGCTTTCCAAGGAATACAACGTTCCCTTCAAAGCCACCGAGGCCAAAGAGATCATCTGCGCGCTCATCGGCGGCGGAGCCGGTGTTGCCGGGAGTACGCTGCTGGCCTCCCTCGTGAAATTTATCCCGCTGATCGGCACCACCACCGGAGCACTCTCTGCCACCATTATCGGCGGAGCTGTTACGTATGCTACCGGACGCCTCATCATCCGCCATTATGATAAAGGAGGATCGCTGGACAATTTCAACACCGATGAAGCAAAAGAAGCCTTTGATGAAGTAGTTGCAGAAGGGAAAGTGGTTGCTGCAAAGATTGCTGCGGAGACCAAGAGCAAAGCTAAAGCGGTTAAAAAGGCGACCGAGCAATACCGGAATAAGAAGTCTGGTCAGCCGAAGCCCGCAACCGATGTCGTCGAAGTTTTTGATGAAAATGAGGCTGAAACGCCCGGCACAACCAACGAGAACACTGAGAAATAGTTATGCTCCATTTTCTGAAACAATCACGCCTGCTCAAACTGATTGAACAGGAAGAACCCGGAAGCCTGAAACGGTTGGGGCTCCGAAGCCTGCTGGCCGGTCTGCTTCAGGCGGCAACGCTCTATGCTATTGTACAGGGACTGCAGAAACTCACCGAAGAGCAGGCCCCCGTTCGGCATCTTTTGATTTTTGTTATTTCAGTCTCCGCCTTTTTTATCGTCTCGCGCTCCGTGCTGGTTCGGGTCACTCAACTGACACTCGAAAGCATTCTGAGCATTCGAATGCGCATTGCCTCCCGCCTGCGGGCCGTCAATCTGGCCGCCCATGAGGCGCTCCCCATGACCCGCGTCCAATCGGCCCTGCTCGATGAACAGTCGCTGGTGCTCGAGGCCGCGCGCCTTTTAGTGGTGGTTCTATACTCCTCGGTAATGATCGCCGTTTCGCTGATTCAGGCACTGATCATCTCTCCCATGGGCGCGGTCTACATTCTTGTCGTTTTGGCCTCCTGCGTTTCGACGCTGCTCTATCTTCACAAATCCATCCTCAGCGAAATGCAGGAGTCGACTGCGGCCGACCAAGGCTTTTGTGCGAGTCTCAGTGATCTTATGGGCGGTTATCACGAGCTGAAACTGAGCCGAAATAAAACCTCCGACCTATTCCAAAACCACATCGAAAACAAGCACCGCGAGGCCATCCGCACCCGCAATCTCATGGAAGACCGCTATGCCAACGGCCTCGCCTTCTTTGCTGCGCTCGCGTTCATTGCCGTCGGAATTATTCTTTTCACCCTTCCAATCATTGTTCCGGATCTGCCGGCCGAAAAAATCACGCCACTGGTCATGCTCGCCATGGCCATCGTGACGCCCATGACCAGCTTCGTGACCTTTATCCCGAGCTTTGCAAAATCCGAAGGCGCGCTCTCGGAACTCATCGCCGTCGAACAGATGCTTCAGGAAGTTGAGGAAGAGTTTGAAGCGGATGACGCGGAAATGGTCTGGCCCGAACGCAGCAGCCCCGAGATCGAGTTTGAGCAACTCTCCATCGCCAACGCCTCATTCTGTTATGCCGAAATCGATCCGCAGTCCAATTTCTCGATTCACATCAAAGAGTTCAGTCTGAAAAAGGGTGAGCTGGTCTTCCTTTGCGGCGGCAACGGTTCCGGAAAAACCACCTTTATGACCCTGCTCTCCGGCCTCTATTCCTCATCGGAAGGCACGGTGACTGTCAACGGACGATCGATCGATGACGTTGGGAACGAAGCGTATCGAAATCTCTTCTCGCTGATTGCGCCGGAGCCCTATCTGTTCCCCGTGCTGCTTGCCCGCAAAGACGGTGACATCGATCGCGGTAATCAACTGCTGGCCGAGGTGCAGCTTTCCAAGGTTCGGATTGATCAGCGCGGGCGCTACTCCACCACCGCCCTCTCCGCCGGTCAGCGCAAACGCCTTGCTCTGGCCAATGCCCTGCTCGAAGACCGACCGATTATGCTCTTCGACGAAGTGGCCGCAGACTTTGATCCCGAATACCGGGAACACTTCTACCGAACCATCCTCCCCGAGCTGAAAAAACAGGGCAAAACCATTGTCGTTATCTCGCACGACGACCGCTACTTCGACCTTGCTGATCGGCTCCTTCACATGCAGGACGGTCAATTCGTATAGAATGATGTGCAGAGCAAATAGCGCGTCGGAAATGCTCTGAAGACAACATGTGAGACCCAATAAAAAGAACCGCCGAATTGGCGGTTCTTTTCTGTAGACGCAATGGGTGGTCCACTTCTAATCAATCCGACGACTCACGCCGCGCGCTGTTTCGTTCAGCATGAGTGCGCAGGGGTTAAAATTAATCGATATTCTTTTTCTGAATCGACCAGCCTTCCATCTTTTCCAGTCCGCAGTCTTCGCCTTGGAACATTTTGGCGGCTTCCTTGTCGCCCTTGAGCTGCCAGTCAAGCCATGCGGTTGCAACAACAGCAAATGATCCGCCGTGCGGCTGCATGTAGGTTCCGCCGTGGCCGATGTCGGCCAGATTGGCTGTAACGGCCGGCAGTTTTTCGATCTGCTCGAAATCGTCCATGCCGTTTACATAGGCGATGTCGTCAGGGCCGCCGAGGATGTAAATGATAGAGCTGTGGAGCTTCTTGAGGTGATCTTTGTTCAAGGCCGGCATGCCGCCCATTCCGCCACCACCGCCGCCAGAGGAATTAATGATCCCGCTGTTGCAGATCATGGCCGTGGTAACCCGCGGATCGGGCGCTGCTTCGAGGGCCTGAAGACCGCCGCAGGACATGCCGCTGACCGCAATCTTTTCGACGTCAAGCTTCTGGTAATAAATGCTCTCCGGGTTGCTGTTTTGAGCAATGGCCCAATCGATGGCCTGAATCAGCTGTGATTTTTGAGAAGCTCCGCTGTTTCCGGCTGGAGCAGCTCCACCACCCATCGGAGGCATTCCACCGCCCATACCGCCACCCATTTGGGGCATTCCGGCAGGCATTCCGCCGCCCATCGGAGGCATACCGCCGCCACCGCCCGGACGTCCGCCGCCCATTCCACCGGGCATTCCGGAAGGCATACCGCCACCCATCGGAGGCATTCCGCCGCCCATTCCACCACCCATTCCGCCGCCCGGACGTCCGCCACCAGCACCTTCTTGCGGGATGGGGCCGATCGCGACAATAAGATATCCCTGCGATGCCACTTCTGAGAGGAAGTTCAGGTGTCCGCTGGGTGAGTTAGCACATCCGCCGTTGCCCCATGCAATGATCGGAAGCTTTTTGTCTTTTGTGACCGCATCCATATCTTTCGGGCGGAAAACGGTAAATTCCGACAGGCTGCTGTCCGAAACCATCACCGCTTTAAAGGGTCCGGTTCCGCCGTCTTCCACCGTACGGGAAGCGGTTTCATTCGTTTTGCCTGCTTCAGGTTTCGCAGCAACGGCGTCGAGGTTCTTTTTCTGAATCGACCAGCCTTCCATCTTTTCCAGCCCGCAGTCTTCGCCTACAAACATTTTTGCGGCTTCCTGATCGCCTTTGAGCTGCCAGTTGAGCCACGCCGTTGCAACCACCGCGAACGTACCGCCGTGCGGCTGCATGTAGGTTCCGCCGTGGCCGATGTCGGCCAGATTGGCCGTAACGGCCGGCAGTTTTTCGATCTGCTCATAGTCGTCCATGCCGTTGGCGTAAGCGATATCGCTGGGTCCGCCGAGGATGTAGATAATGGAGCTGTGGAGTTTCTTGAGATGATCTTTGCTCAGCGAAGGCATACCGCCCATTCCGCCGCCGCCACCGGGGCCGCCGGAAGAATTAAAGATACCGCTGTTGCAGATCATAGCCGTGGTGACACGAGGATCCGGAGCCGCTTCAAGCGCCTGAATTCCGCCGCAGGACATCCCGCTCACCGCAATCTTTTTGGTGTCGAGCTTGTTGTAATAAATGCTCTTTTCATCGCTGTTCTGAGCAATGGCCCAGTCGATGGCTTGGATCAACTGCGGTTTATCGGAAGCGGCCGCCCCGCCGCCGCCCATTCCGCCACCCATTCCACCGCCGCGGGCACCTTCCTGCGGCATCGGGCCGATCGCCACGATGAGGTATCCGTGCGACGCCACTTCAGAAAGAAAGTTCAGATGACCGCTGGGCGAATTTGCGCAGCCGCCGTTGCCCCAGACGATGATCGGCAGCTTTTTGTTTTCATCGACTTTGTCCATCTCTTTTGGACGGAACACGGTAAATGCCGACAGGCTGCTGTCGGAAACCATGAGCGCCTTAAGTGCTCCGGTTCCGCCGTCTTCTACGGTTCGAGATGCGGTTTCTTTGGTTTGTGCATTGGCGGTCTGAACGATGCCCGCCGAGATCAGCATTAAACTGCATAGTGCACTCATGCATGTCTTTGATGTAGCCATAGAGTCTCCCCTTTCAATTTTTATTCCCTAGTTTATTCGACACCTACAAAGCCCTTGATTTCGTTGCAATTGCGACGGAACGATGGAAGTTACATCACAGAACGCGATCAAATGTCAATGTCGCGTTGCCCAATAAGGGAAACGTAGCGGGGCGGAAGGATCTCAAATTAACTGGGGAAAAGATTTTTTTGGGTTGAAATGGAAAATTCTGTGTATAGGTTTGACCGCAGCACGAAACAGAGGTGTGTTATGAAAAAGGGAGTTAAGTTTATTTCGATTGCTGGAGTATTGGTTTTGATTGGTTTGAGCACCGGCTGCATGGGCGGTATCCGTCCGTTTTCAAGTGAGCACCAACATACGCATTATGAAACCACTCCCGAAACCGATCAGCGGATCAAAGAGCTGTGGAAAAAAATCAATCAAATGGAACAGGATGCTTCTGACAGTGCCATTGTCGAAGGACTGTAGCATTTCCTGATTTGATTTTTCGGCACAACTGGATCGCCGGAAAATGAGGACTTGCGCGACCGGATTTGATGAGGTAGCTTTCTCCCACTTTAACCGCACGGCAACACACCGTCACGCAGCGCTTAATCTTTTGATGCAATGCAGCTGTAGTTTACGGCGGTGTAAGTGCTTGGAACAATGAGAAATACAAAGGGAATAGTAACATGGGTTTATTCAGTAACCTGTTCGGACCAGCTTCTACTGTGCTGGTCATTGATGTAGAGGCGCTCAATGAGTCGCTGGGAATGAAGGGCAATGTGCTTCCACGCAATCAACTGCAGACGTTGCGCCGTCTTTCGCGCTTTGCCCATCGCGAAAAACTGGAAGTTGTGGCCGTCGCCGCCGGTGAGCCGCTCAATAAGGCACCGGGCGGGAAAAAGTTTGAGGGCATCCAAGTGCAGTATTGCGCAGACAGTAAAGCCCTTCCTGCGTTTCTTGCGAAAACGGTGCGCTCAAAAGGTTCCGGAGCGATTTTGGTTTCAGGCAATGCCGCCGCAGAAAAACTGCTTGGGCCCAAAGTCAGCAAGTTGCGCATGAGCACCTTCCGTAAGGCCTTTGATCTGTGCGGCGATCAGGAGCAGCACAGTAATAATGCACCGCGTAGCAATAACGCACCGCGCGGAAATCGTCCGCCGCGCCCCAATCGTCAGCGCTCGCAGCAGCAACCACAACAACAGAATAATGACGATGAGCCGCGTAGAGAGCGTCAGGAGCGCAAGCCGAAGACCCCGTCTCAGTCAGACGCCATCAATGAGCTGATTGATTTGGTCGACTAGACCGAGGCATGATCGTGGGCGAACGTTACGTTTTCTGCGATATTGATGGCACGCTGCTCTATGCCGGAGGCGGAGCCGGGCGCACGGCCTTCGGGGCTGCGTTTGAAGAGGCGTACGGCGTGCCCGTCGATATGGCGCACATTAACTTTGCCGGAGCCACCGATATCCGCGTGATGCAGCAGCTGCTGCGCGAACAGGGGCTGGCCGAAGAACCGATCAAAACGGCGCGGTTTTTTGAGCTGTTGCCTCAACATCTGGATCGCTCTATGGCGCTCCACCCGCCGACCGTTTTTTCGGGCGCTCCGGAGTTTCTCGAGCGTGTTTCGTCTCGCGGATGGACGCTGGGGCTGGTGACAGGAAACATACGTTCCTGTGCTTATCTCAAGCTTAAGCACGGCGGAATTGATCATTATTTCAGTGATATCGGCGGATTCGGCGATGACGACGGCGACCGCAATCGGATGGCGGCATTAGCGCTCGAGCGGGCGGGGAATCCGAAGGGTTCTTATTTGCTGGGCGATACGCCGTCGGATATTGAAGCTGCAAAGGTGAACGGGATGATTTCGGTAGCGGTCTGCAATGGCTCCTTCAGTCGGGCCGCGCTGGAGGCCGAGCAGCCCGATATGGTGGTGGATTCATTTGAAAATGCGGCGCACCTGTTCGAGGCCTTGGGCGTATGAGTGCCTGTTTTGAAACGCTGACGCCCGATCGTATTCTGGATGCGGTCGAAACGGAGATGGGAATTCAGCTGACCGGGCTCACATCGCCGCTGCCGAGTTATATCAACCGCGTGTATGAACTCCAGAGCGTGAGTGGCGAGCGGCTGATTACAAAGTTTTACCGTCCGGGGCGCTGGAGCCGTTCCGCGCTGCAGGATGAACACCATTTTGTGCTCGATTGCGCGGCTGAGGAGGTGCCTGTAGTTGCACCGCTTTCGCTGAAAAACGGCGGAACGATCGGGGAGTTTGAAGGGCTCTTGTTTGCTGTATTTCCCAAAAAATCGGGCCGCGAAATGGATCTGCATACCGATGAGGGCTGGCGGCGGCTCGGCAGCCTGGTAGGGCGCATTCACTTGGCGGGATCGCGGAGGGCAGCTCCTTCACGACTTCGCATGCACCCGGAAACCACAACGATTCCGGAGGTTCAACTGCTGCTCGACGGCGCGTTTATGTCGCCGCATCAGGCGCGACGGTTCGGCGAGATTACGGATAAGATCATCGAGATTGCTCTGAACGAATTTGAGGATGTCGAGCTGCAGCGCATTCACGGCGACTGTCACCGCGCCAATATTCTGGAGCGCCCGGGCGAAGGATTGATGGCGATCGATTTTGATGACATGGTCATGGGACCAGTCGTGCAGGATATTTGGCTGCTGCTGCCCGGAAACGCCAACAGCTGCCGCCATGAAATCAATCTGATTCTGGAGGGCTATGAGCAGTTTATGGAGTTTGATGATCGGCAGCTTCGGTTGGTGGAAATCCTGCGCGCTATGCGCATCATTTATTTTCTGGCGTGGTGCAGTACACAGGTCGACGATTATACGTTTAAGACCAATTTCCCCGATTGGGGCAGCGAACTGTTTTGGCAACGGGAAATTGCTGATTTGGAGCATCAGTATCACGCCATCCTGAAAGATGAGCGGCTGTCGCGCGGATTTTAACTCAATTAAGAAGGATCATTATATTGCGTACGGAGAATCACGACTCACGACTCAATCATCACGCAGAGGAGCCCCCATGAGCAGAAGCAACACCTATCATATTACCTGTCCATCCTGCGGAGCGCAGAAGACGGTTGAACTGTACGAATCAATCAACGCCGCAGATGATCCACAACTGAAGGATGCGCTGATGAAAAATACGCTCAACCGCGTCGCCTGCGCTGACTGCAAGACCTCGTTCCGCGTCGATATGCCGCTGCTCTACAGCGATCCGACGCACCATATTTTGATCCACTGGATGCCCGAAACCGAAGCCATGCCGCGCAAAAAAATCTTAGAGGATTTTGATCAGACACTGGATCAGATCAATGAAATCGTGCCCGACGATGTTTCAATTCCGCAGGTTCGTCTGGTGCTTTCGCGCGTCGAACTGCTGGAGCTGCTCTTTATGATTGAGGCGGGCTTTAATCCGCGTGTAGTGGAGTATGTGAAATACAGCATCTACTCGCGCAATCTCGAAAAGGTCGATCCCAAAGAGTTCCGCCTGCTGCTCAATGTCGAAAACTCCAACGCAGAAGAACTTTGCTTTGTTCTACAGAATACGCAGACGCAGGAGCTGAGCTCTACACTGAGCTACGGCCGCCCCGCCTACGATTCCATGTGCGAACTCTATGCAGAAAATCCCGACGAGTTTATCGATATGTTCCCCGGCCCATGCATCAGCGCCCGCAATCTGCTCCTCGACGAAATGGAGTGACCAATGAGTCGTTGCGCCGCAGAACACACTCCTCCCAGCTTCCGGTTTTAATCGGTGCTGTAGGCCGGGCGTTTTTTCGTCAAGGCGATGACGGTTTCTACCGCAACAAGAATCGAGAGTACAACCAGCAGCAGATGGACAAAGGGAACCGAGGGATGAATGGCAGGGCTGTGCTTGACCCACTTGTTAATGATCGAGGCGAGCAGCGACCAGTTCGACATGAAAAACATGAATACGGACGGAATAAACGAGACGAGCCATATCTTCTTGATCTTTGAACTGTTGAGCAGCCACCACCGTTACGCCGATTAGGGCGAGGCGTAGAGGAAGTACCCGCCGAGAGCTCCGTGCGCCTGAAAGCAGCGCCAAAACGGGTACCACCGACGCGATAAGACAGTATATCAGGATGAGAACAGACCAGACCTTCTGGGCCGTCGCGACGTC
>JAAYDL010000208.1 GCA_012729265.1 Lentisphaerota bacterium
ACGACTTATTTCCGTTACGACACCATCCAAGTGGGGACCGACGGGATCGTGGAAGTCGTCAAGGGCTCAAATTTCTCGGCCGGCGGCACAATTCCCGGTCCTCCGGGAGCCACAGCCGATCACCTGGCCATCGGCTTTGTGCTGATTCCTCCCAACTGTGTGGCGATAACGGAGTTTAACGTCAACAAGTCATTCACGACGCCGATCCCATCGAGTTTGTCCTCGGTGGTCGACGATGATGAACTGGAGTGGACAGACACGTCGACGGTTATCCATTTATCTATCAAAGATCAATACGGCAATTATTATCGCAACGCCAATCCCGGACACTGTTTTACTTTTACCTGGCTCATGGGAAACGGCACTCTTTCATATGGCGGTGAGTCGCAGGATGAAACGGCGTCATTCAGCTTCTATTATTCCAGTTCCACAAACGCGGCCGTCACATATACGAGAGACGGCGAGGTGACGGACCGGTCCGTAACGCTGGTCATAACGGAAAGCCTTACGGGGTTGTCGTCTTATGCGTCGATCGTGTTGCTGGATTCACTGGGCCAGCCCATGTAAGGAGATAAAATGTTTAAACGAATAACAGAAGCACTGGAATCTATCGCCGCAAGCCTCGAGCGCATCGCGATGGATATGAAGCATATGAGGGAAGAACAAGAAAAAATGATCCAACAAGCCGATCAGGTTAAAGATCATCTCCCCCAGCAATTTATGGAGATATTTTCGGCGACGAAAAAAGTCTTGGAAGGAGGGCTTAAAGGTGGGGACTAATCATCATACAGCCTGGGCGGCCGGAATGACGAGTTTTACGACGGCGTCCATGAATCCGGCCCTGGCCTCACTCGACAGGGCGATCACCTACCATAAAGGCGCCCTTGTCGGATGCGACGGCACGCTGTCCTGGGCAGCGGGGACGTTAACCTGGTCAGGGACACTGCACATTTATTTTACCAGTGCGGCCGGAAACGCGGTTCACAATTCGGTGACGGCCGGAAGCATCGTCCTGGCCGATTCTGAATTCGCCTATGTGTCTTTATCGGAAACAAACAATGCCGTCATAACCGTCTCCAAGGCAACCATCGGTGCGGGATCGGCTTCGGGCTTCATGGCCTATAATATCCTTGTGCTCGGCTATCGCAATGCGGTGGATGACAACTTCTATCCCGAGGAACTTGCCGGCGTTTTCGCCCAGATGATCGCCGGGTCGGCCTTTGTGGAGAAGGCCGCCTTCAACGCCCATACGATCCTCTATGCGGTGTCGGACAGTACCCCTGCCGCGGCTGGCGGTTGACGAACAGCGGATCATAGGGCGGAAAGCAGGCGGAAATATCGCCGCTTTGACAGGAGCGGAGGTAATCGGCATCACCCAGGCCCTCGACGGCCGCCAACACTCGATTACCTGTGCAGACACCGTTACGGTCGACTGGAGCGCCGGAGGAACCCAATATATGATCTTCGACCGCGACACTGTTGCCATGACCTTCTCCAACCCGACCCCAGGCGGTGTCTACCGGCTCCTCCTCCAACAATCATCGGGCGGATCAGACTCCATTACATGGAGCACAACCATAAAGTGGCGCGGGGGATCCACTCCCACACTCACGGCTGCGGGCAACGCGGTGGACATCCTGACCTTTACGTTTGTCAATTCCGTTTGGTACGGCAACATTACACAGAATTTCGCATAAGGTGTTGAATAGTGCCTTCAATATGTCATAAATTTCGAGCCCGTTTCTGACGGGCTTTCAAAAAAAGTCGTTCCCTCTTCTGAATTAAAATCCAGTACTACATATTTTGACGGACCTAAAAAAGTCTTTCGATCATTGCCCGGCTGGAAGAATTCCAACCGGGCGTTCTTGGTTGCAATGCCGTTTCTTTGCACCCTTTGAATGTGTGATTTTTTTGCCTAATTGCAGGTTCATGACTTGGATGTAGACCATGCTTCACAAACTGGAAATTTACGCTGTCAGCGAGGCATCCAATACCAACCAATCCAGGTTTCTGCGGTAAATTGCGGTTGACAATCGGAAAGGATCAGCGTATCCTAATTCGTTGGAAACTGGGAGAGATGCGCCCCTCTCTCTTTGTACGGCTGAGGCGAGCGGGGAACCGCGAACCGTAGCATACCGCAGGAGCAGGAGAAATGGCCGAGATCGAAGACCGATGGTTGTCGGTGGAAGAGATATCCAAATACCTAGGTGTCAGCAATGACACGGTGTACCGATGGATCGACAAACACCGTATGCCCGCTCATCGGATGGGCCGTCTTTGGAAGTTCAAGAAAGGCGAGGTCGACGAGTGGGTGAAAGCTGGCGGTGCCGCAGCAGACAAAAACAAAAACAATGAGCACTAAATGACCGGCGGCACTTTCAATGGATAAGCAGTTTTCGACAATCGGATACGGATTCCTTCTGGAAGAGACTCTCATGCTGCTCGATGCCGCACTGGAGAGTAATGACGCGCAAGCTGTGCGTAGCTCCTGTATCCAACGTTGGCCTCAGAAGTCTGAGTCCAATAAGGAAAAACTGTGGCAACACATGAAATATCGCTTCCTGGAAATCGAGAACAACTCGATTAAAAACACTCCATTTCTGAAAATGTTTCGAAAGATTCGCAGCAATGATGAAGCCGTTCAGGATCTGGTGTTTTTCCAGCTATGCATCACTACTCCGATTCTTTTTGAAACCCTTTCGCTTTTGGTTACAGACAGCTTCCTGAATACCGGCGAGGCCGTTTTCTCTCTCTACCACCTCGATCAGCTCCTGGAACGCAAATACGAGCGCATGCCTCAGTCAACTCGAGATCGAGTGCGGTCAATCCTCGTTAAAGCAGGACGTCTGAAGCTTTCGAAATCCAATTACTCAGTGACGACCTACTGCCCCACCGAGGCAGTATTGGGCTATGCGCTCTACCACGACGCATCAGGAAACGGTTGGCGGGCACCATCAACAGCCACGGTCATCAACGAAGGAACCATTGCCCCCATCTTCATGTGCAACCGCGCCTTGCTGATTGCCGGAGTCAACAAGCTCGCAACCAAGGGGCACTGTGAATATCACAGGCACGGAAGCACGGACCAAGTTCAACTGATTCATCAATCGCTGGAGGAGTATGTCGATGCCTGGAGATGACAAAGCGACTCCAGCTCAGTCCAAGGCGCTCAATGAGCTCATAGGGTTGGTCGGCGAAAGCCATGTTGGAGGCCGGACACTTTGCTGCCTGATAGGCGCTCAAGGTTCCGGAAAAACATGGCTTGCGGAGCACATGGCGTCGCTGGGCGATTTTGGGCAGGTCCGATATGTGAGCGTGAATGACATCATTCTCGACCTGCTGGATAGAGACCCCTTGTTTGCCGAGGTGTTTGATTTCAATGCAACGAACATCGCGACTGATCTTAAGCGCTATGGAAATAGACTCCGGAAGGCGGTACACGACCTTATTGCCGAGCAGCTATTGCCTGACGGTTTAACCATTCTCGATCACATGGAACTGGTTTTCGCTCTCGGCATGGACCCCATGACCACCTGGTACAACGATGCCGTGGGAAAAAGAAGAGTTCTACTGGTGCTGACAGGACGAATGGCTGGTCAGCTATGCCGCTGCGGGCAGTACACCCTGACTCGGGGAGATCAACCAATTGTGGAGCTGGAGGCCTAATATGCCACTCATGAAGGATATGTTTGATTTCACTCCCGTTAGTAGCTGGGTGGAAAACTTCAACGAGTCGACTCACGATTCGGCCAGCAGGACGCGGATTTTCGAAAGCTTCGTCATGCTGCCCGAGGTTGAGGAGTCGGCCCGAATTATCCTGGACCGAATTCACC
>JAAYDL010000209.1 GCA_012729265.1 Lentisphaerota bacterium
CGCCTTCCTGGGTGCGGTGCGCCTCGTCCACCATCACGATGATGTTCGAGCGCTCGTTCAGGCGGCCGTCCGCCTCGCCGAACTTGTGAATGGTGGTGATGATGATCTTGCGGGTATCGGCCGCCAGAAGAGTTTGCAGCTCCTGCCGGGTCGAGGCCCCGATCATGTTCGGAATATCGGCGGCGTTGAAGGTGGCGGTGATCTGGGTGTCCAGGTCGATGCGGTCCACCACGATCATCACCGTAGGATTGCCGAGCTTGCGGTGCATGCGCAACTTCTGCGCCGCAAACACCATCAACAGCGACTTGCCCGAGCCCTGGAAGTGCCAGATCAGGCCCTTCTTGGGGGAGCCCTTGACCACGCGGGCCACAATCAGGTTGGCGCCTTCGTACTGCTGATAGCGGCTGATGATCTTGATGAGCCGGTGCTTCTTGTCGGTGGCGAACAGGGTGAAGTTCTGCAGGATGTCCAGCACGATATAAGGACGAAGCATGGAGCGGACGGACCGTTGAACATCGGTCAACGTGCCCTCGACCTTGTTGTCGCCTTCATACCACGGCCCCCACAGGCCGATGGGCATGCGCACCGAGCCGTAGCGGTAGCACTTGCCCTCGGTGGCGAAGGAGAACACATTGGGCACGAACATCTGCGGCACGCTCAGTTCGTAGCCGTTGTGGATGTCGCTGACCCCGTCCACCCAGGTCACCGCCGGACGCGACGGGGCTTTGACTTCACCAATCACCAATGGGATGCCGTTGACCAGCAGGACGATGTCGAAGCGGCGGCCGCCTTCCTTGACCGGGTAGACCCACTGGTTGGTCACCACGTAATCGTTGTTGCTGAGATTCTCGAAGTCGATCAGGCGCACCTGGGTGTGCTCACCACGCTTGCCGAAGGGCATGGACTTCTCGCCCCGCAGCCACTGGGCAAACAATTCGTTGGCCCGCACCAGCCCTTCGTTCTGCACCGACAGCGGAATGGTCCGCAGGCGGTAGACCACCTCGTCGGCGCGGTCGGGTTGGGCCTTGATTTCCGGGTTCAGGCGGATGAGAGCATCGCGCACCATCGACTCCACCAGCACCTCCGAGCACTGGCGCGGCAGTTCCACGGCGGGCGCGAAGCGCCAGCCTTTGACCTCGCCACCGTAACTGGCAAGCTCTTCGGCCACCATGCTCGAAGTCACGCCGCTGCAGAGCGTGTCGAGAACCATCTGTTCGACCGTGTTTTCTTCGTTAAACATGGGGTGCTCCCGTTATCAATTCATTCCTGGCCTTTTCTGACAATGCTCTGCAGCAAACCAACGCTTCTTGAGATTTTGATATCGATTGATCAATAAAATCAAGTTCTGCGCAAATTGCCTTCTGGACGTGAATAGGCGGTGTCGGAACACAGAATTGACCAAGTGATCTCAAAGTGATTGTTTTTTGAGCCAGTCCCTCTGCATATATTTCCGCCTGTTTCCTTCCGAGCACCGATTTCAAGAAATGACACAAAAACTTTCCATCGAGCCGGTCATGATTTGGCTTAATTATCGCGATGTGCCTTTGGAAAGAAAAAGGATGATCCCAATCAATTAGAACTGCATCTCCATAGCTGGCAACCACTGTGTACAGGACATCTCCGACCTCGGGTTTCGTTTTCTTTGTAAGCTGAGCGTAAGTCTCTTCTGTGATCCACTTTGAAACATTCCAGTCAACCTCTCCATGACTGACATTGGATATAAGAAGAAAAGGAATACCCTTCTTGCTGAATGGTGGCGATTGGTGAGTCCCGTCTGTAATTTTCGAGCAAACGTCCTTGAGCTTGGATGCGCTAATGCCAGGAATTATCCCTTTACGGAGATTTCTAAATGGCACGTCTGAAGGCATATGCCTTGCGATTAAAGCCTGCTTTTGAGCAACAAGAGAACGTTCAACCTGTACATATTTTTCCACCGCCTCATCCGCTGCCCACATGATCTCGGATATACGCTTCTGTTCATCAATGGGCGGCAGCGGAAACACTTGCTCTCGCATCGTTTTCCAGTTGATCGTTGGCGAGAGAGAGCCCACCGATATTTCGATGGCCCGTTCCATGAACATGTCGGATTGCAGGAAGAATGGCAAAAACTCCGGCAAAATCATCTTGGGTTTTGCGCGGACGACCATGGCATGGGCCGAGCAGATGCCATCAAACTCGGCCACGGCGAGCTTGCGCTGATACGCACGGCGGCGGCCGAAAATTACATCGCCCTTTTTGAAGGCCAGCTTTTGCCCGGTGACATCGGACGGATGTCCCCACTGGCGCAGATGAAGCGTGCTGGGATCGAGATGCTCCAGCCCAACATAGACGTCGGTCTTGGCATCGGAAGGGTCCACCCGCACAGCAACATTCTGCGCGATGTCGCCAAATATGATAATTTTCCATCCGGGGCGAAGAGAATTTTTATCCATGTAAAATTACCACTGTGCCTAACGCCCCATAAACAAACGAGAATACTGACGCCCATGTATGCTGTTTGTAGTTAAGTGGCTCGAAGGTCACGCAAACCTCCGATTCACTTCTGCAATCGCGGCTTCAAATCGCCGAAGGGTATTGTCAGAAAATTGGCCTGCATCAAGGCCGAGAGAATTAGCACAACTCGCGGGACGATAGTGGTTGAACCTTGTTTTCCCAATATGTCTGTTGATTTGAGGTAGAAGTGGACCGTCCACGTCATCAATGTCCTTCATTTGAATATCGCTATGCTCGTTGAAGGCTTCGTTAAAAAATCGCAAATACTCAGACTTTTCAAAGAGGTCTTCCAGGTCGGCCACATCTCCTGGCAGGTCAGCAAATTGATCAAAGAAGAGAATGTCTTTGTCTTTTATAATCTTGAGCATTACAAGGTCTTCAAGTCTTTTCTTTCCTTTTTGATCCGTGAAGGTATCTAAAAGACAGACGATACTCAGTTTCTGTCCCCTGAGAAGGGAAATGAAAGAGGTTACTTTGTCCAGACCTCCTACGGGGACGATTGTTATGTCTTCGCAAAGACCTTTCTTGCCAGCACCTTCAAGCACAGAAGACATCATTGTCAAATAAATGAGATCGGAGGGTCCTTCAACTAACAAATTTTTCTTATTTATAAATAAGTTCTGAGCGATGTCGTAACCCAATGCAGCTTGTAGAGGGAAAAGAGTATCGGCATCCTTTTGCTGAATAGCTTCTTTTATTTCCGACCCCTCCTTATCTTCGTAAATTGTTCTAACACGCTCCAACTTTCCAGGCGGGACCATAAACGGGGAATGAGTGGTGTAAACCACTTGGTAGTCTGCACATAAGTCTTCAATAAACCTGAGCAAATCCGCCTGTGCGACAGCATGCAGATTCAATCCTGGCTCATCAAGCAAAAGTATGTAGTCGTGATTCTTGTCCTCTTGAATGCGGCTAAACCAAACGATAAAAGAGAAAAACCAATTGAATCCCTTGCTTCGATTCGCCAAAGGAAGACTAATATGATGCTTGTCGTTCCAGACGCGAATATTCAAGTATTTGTCGGTTGCATGAGGTTCCACCTGAAACTGAACCCTAAGTCCTGAATTGTTTTTCCAATACTTGAAAATGTGTTGCGTTATTTCACTGGAGGTTGCTTCTAATTCGGCAACAAAATTTTCGAAATTGTGTGCTGACAAAACTTCATCAGTGTCAATGTCTGCAAGTTCTAGAAGAGCTTTGGCGGTTTTTTCTTCCTCTGTTTTGGCTGGGTGATGAGCAATGTGGTTGATGTGTATTCTGCCCGGCAGTTCATAATATTCGTCAAAATACATAAATTTGGGGCGAATGGATTTTATGTGATCAGACCATATTTTGGCATCGACCCAGTTGGCCCAATCGAGCCCAGAAAGGTTACTTCGAATTTCTTCAAGAGCATTTAGTAAAGGCGGGTTATCCAGCGGTGTTGGTGCCCTTCCCTCTGTCTTTGCCTGTGTATTTTCTTCCTGCACAACTGCAGCATGGGCCGCCTTTGCCTTATTTAAAAGTTCGCACATTTCATCTTTGCTTGTTGTTTCACTTATCTCTGGTATCTCTTTTTTTGATACGCCATACTTTTTAAATATATGATCGCAATAAG
>JAAYDL010000210.1 GCA_012729265.1 Lentisphaerota bacterium
GAAAGTACGAGTGCTAACGCTAGAATGAGACTTACAAGCTTTTTCATAAATATTCTCCTCTCATTTTTGATTAAAACTACCGGTTATACCCGGTTGCTTTCTACTTGAGACGCTATAGCACTGATCTCTTCAGCGCGGTGGCAGGAAACGAAATGCTCCGGCATGATTTCGCGGAGTGCAGGCTCTTCACATTTGCACCGCTCTTCAGCGTAAACGCAACGGTTTGCAAAGCGGCAGCTCTTTCCGGGATTAATTGGGGATGTCAACTCACCTCTCAGTATCGTTCTTTTTTGGCGCTCGGCCGACGGGATCGGTATCGCGGACAGCAGACCCTTTGTGTACGGGTGCAGCGGGTTCTTAAAGAGGGACTTGGGGCTTGCTTTTTCTGCGATACGGCCTAAGTACATCACTACAATGTCGCTTGATATATGCTTCACGACGGATAAATCATGAGAAATGAACATGAATGTAAGCCCTTTCTCTTTCTGAATATCCATCATAAGGTTGATAATCTGCGCCTGAATAGACACGTCCAGCGCCGAAACAGGCTCGTCGCAAATCACAAAGGTCGGGTCGAGCGCCAGTGCACGCGCGATGCCGATGCGCTGCCGGCGGCCGCCGTCGAGCTCGTGGGGGTACGAGTAGCGCAGACGCTGCGCAATACCCGCAAAATCCATCAGCTCCGTGATACGCTGCTCAAGCTCCTTCTTGTTCTTGCAGGCGCGGAAGTTTTTGAGCGGCTCCGCGATAAGCTGCTCCACGCACATGCGCGGGTTGAGGGATGAGAAGGGGTCCTGAAATACCAGCTGCATCTCCTTGAGAAGATTGTAACGGTTCTTGCCTTCAAGCCGGCTGATTTCCCGGCCTTCAAAGTAGACTTCGCCCGAAGTGGGGGGCTGGAGCCCGATGATGAGGTTGCCGAGCGTGGACTTGCCGCATCCCGATTCGCCGACGACACCGAGCGTCTGCCCGCGTTTAATGGAAAACGAGACATCGTCAACGGCGTGCAGGTCGCCCTGCGGCGTTTTAAAGTACTTCTTAAGGTTTTTGACTTCCAGAATGTTATCCATCCAGGTACTCCCTCCCTTATCCGAACAGCAGGCATCTGACGAAATGCCCTTCGGAAATCTCTTTTGTCTGTGGTTCTACGTGCTTGCACTGTTCCATGCAGTTCGGACATCTCGGGTGGAATGCGCAGCCTTCGGGAAGGTTCGTCGGGTCGGGCATAAGCCCCTCAATAGGCTGGAGGCGCTCGACGTCTTTATCCAGCGTGGGAATCGATCCGAAGAGCCCCTGTGTGTACGGATGGCTCGGTTTTAAGTAAATGTCCTTCCATTTCCCCGTTTCGATGATTTGCCCCGCATACATAATGGCAACCTTGTCGCACGTGTCGGAGACGACACCCAAATCGTGGGTAATGAGAATCATCGCCGTGTTCAGCTCGGCCTGGAGGTTGCTGATAAGCTCCAAAACCTGCGCCTGAATGGTGACGTCCAGCGCCGTCGTGGGTTCGTCTGCAAGCAGGAGTGTGGGATTGCAGGCTAAAGCGATGGCAATCACAACGCGCTGCTTCATTCCGCCGGAGAACTGGTGCGGATAATCGCTGGCTCTTTCTGCGGGGATTCCGACTCTTTCCAGAGCCTTTAGAGCCTCGATGTGCGCCTCACGGAGGGTGCACTTGAGGTGTTCCTTAATGCCTTCCGCGATTTGATCGCCAACTGTTTCAAGGGGGTTGAGCGCCGTCATCGGGTCCTGGAATATCATGGCGATTTTCCGTCCGCGAATCTGACGCATATCCTTCTTCGAAGCTTTCAGAAGATCCTTTTCTTCGAACAGGACTTCGCCTTCCACGATCTCACCGGGAGGGCACTGAATCATTCCGAGGGTGGCAAGGGCCGTCGTCGTCTTTCCGGCGCCGGTCTCACCGACAAGACCGAGCGTTTCGCCCGGTTCGAGCTTGAGGTCGATGCCGTTGACGGCTTTGACAACGCCGTCATCCGTCACATACTGGACGCGAAGTCCTTTGATTTCAAGTAAGCTCACAAAATACCCTCCCTTACTTCTGCCGCGGATCGAGCGCGTCGCGCAGCCCGTCGCCAAAGAGGTTAAACGAGATAACCGTTAAGGCGATGGCGATGCCGGGGAACGTGACGAACGGCCAGAAATCGCGCAGATACGGGCGCGCGGTGGAAATAATCGAGCCCCATTCCGGCGTGGGCGGCTGGACACCGAGGCCGATAAAGCTCAGGGAGGAGATAATCATGATACCGCCTCCGAGACGCAGCGTCGCCTGCACGATAAGCGGCGCCAAGGAGTTTGGAAGCAGGTGCGCAAACACTTTGCGCAGGCTTCCCGCGCCACATATCGTCGCTGCAAGCAGATAGTCGTTGGCCGACTCTTTCAGCACCTGCGCGTACGCGATGCGGCAGAACGACGTTATGGCTGAAATGCCGACGGCGATAATCGTACTCATTATGCCGGATCCCAAAACGGTTGCGACACATACCGCCAGCAGCAGCGATGGGATACCCATGATAACATCCATTAATCGCATGACCACCGTGGCGTAAGCGCCTTTAAAGAACGCAGCTGTCGCGCCGAGGATCGTACCGATGACGGCGGCGCCGA
>JAAYDL010000211.1 GCA_012729265.1 Lentisphaerota bacterium
CAAAATCCCCAACTCCTTGAAAAGATGCCGATAAAAAGAATTGAAACATCGGCGCGGGGAGCATACTATCCCCATAGATAGGTTGGATGTGCCCGTGTTACAGCTCGGTCCGCGGCTCAGTCCAACAGAGTTTTATCCTCCTGCTTTTTAACCTGCTTTGGTCATGAGGATATTTGTGAGAAGCAGGAGGGATAAAACCCTAATCGTTCAATGTAATGAAAATAATAGGAACTATACTAATCATGAGTCTATTCAGCTTGCTGATGTCTTCATGTTCGCCCAAAGAAAGGACAATCACGGATTTAAATCCTGATCGGCATAATGAGTACTATCAAAAGGGATGTGATCTCATTCAGCCCTTCATGGTTCTCCATGGAAATGAAATCACGCCTCCACAAAAAAGGAAGGTTTCTGATGGAATCATGTATCTGGATGCAGTCACCAAAATTAACCCGGAGAATTGGGCTGCATTTTGGATCAAAGGAAAGGGATATCAGGCACTAAATGATAGCTTATCTGCATATACAGAATTTAAGAGTTCCTATTCCATCCAGAAAGAAAATCCTGATGTTGCAAGAGAACTCATGATCGAATGTTTGAATTTAGGCAAAGCTGATGAAGGAGTTCAGGTTGCAAGAGAAGCCCTCAGCTTAAGGCCCAAAGAATCTGGATTAGTCGCAAATTTGGCCTTGGCATTATTGATTCAAGGGAACCTTGATGAAGCTATGTTTCAAATAGACAAAGCAATATCACTGGATCCATCTGATGAGATAAACAAGAATGTGAGATCATTCATCTTGGAAGTGAAATCAGGACAGAGGAAACCACCAAAGACGTACCACGACTTAATGAAATAAGCATTGATTGGGATAGGACTCCCCATCGCTGAGGAGCCCTCCCTTATCACCGTACGTACGGATCGCGTATACGGCGACTCGGCTGTGACGGACGGGGTGTTATCGGAGAAGGATTAGTCCGTAGTGTTTGACAAACCATTTGGCCGGAAGTGCGTAGTTCATAGTTTCATACCTGCTGACCCGCCATGGCCCCTTTCGGGTATTTCCAAGTTTGACCGCGTTGTCGTGGTCGATCCCCAGCTTCATCAGGTTCCTCACTTTCGTGCGCGGTAGTTTCCACTGTTGAACCGGGCTTCGCCCTATTTCCTTCGGAAATTATGTTTTCCGCTGCGCTCCGACGCCAGAGGAAGACCCGCAACCGTCGGATGATCCAGCGGTTGAGTTCCTGAATCAGTTTCTTGCTGAGACCCACTCGGAAATAGTTCAGCCAACCGGGTATAAACCGATTCAGCTCGCGGATGACCGTGAGCAGACTGATCCCGCGGGTTCGGCGGGTGATTTCCCGCACGTGAACCGGGCTTCGCCCTATTTCCTTCGGAAATTATCTGCGCTTCGCTTCGGTTCTTTAAAGCGCTCAAGTGCTTTTGGATGGATGCTGAGCCGGGTTTTCCCCATCATTTGTGTGATGCGGAATCCGAGGAACTTCGTGTTCCACGGCAGTTCGACTCGGCTCTTTTCCTCGTTCACTTTAAGCTTCATGCGCTCGCGCAGAAACCGGGTGACCGATTTCAGCACGCGTTCCCCGGCTTTTCGAGTGCGGACAAAGATCACGATATCGTCGGCGTAGCGCACAAAGCGTAGACCGCGTTTTTCGAGTTCCTTGTCCAGCTCGTCGAGAACGATATTTGAAAGGAGCGGCGAGAGCGGACCGCCCTGAGGCGTACCTTCGCCCGGGTAGATGGTCTCGTCGGTCTCCAGTGTGATACCGCTGTTGAGAAACGCACGGATAAGCTTCAATACCCGCTTGTCCTTGATCCGCTCCGCCAGCCGACTCATGAGTCGGTCGTGGTTGACGCGGTCGAAGAATTTCGACAGGTCGATGCTCACCACATAGTTTGCGCCCTGCTGTATGTACCTTCGCGCCCGCTCAACGGCCTGCGCCTGCGAGCGTCCCGGACGGTATCCGAAGGAACTATCCGAGAAGGTGTGATCATACAGCGCATTAAGCACCTGCGTCATGGCTTGCTGCACGAGCCGATCTTGTACCGTGGGTATGCCCAGATCACGGGTGCCCCCGCCGGGTTTATCGATGGACTTGCGTCTCACATGCATCGGTTCGTACCTTCCATCGAGCAAGGACGCTTTAATTGCACCCCAGCATCGATTGAGCACCCCGGCAAGTTCCGTGGTTTTCACCCCGTCCACGCCCGGTGCGCCCTTATTCCTTTCCACCCGTTTCCGGGCGCTTCTTCGATTCTCAACCGCACAGATGGACTCCATCAGGCGGTTTTCTCCCGTCGCAGTTTCGGCCAGTCGGGTTGCTATGAATTCGTCGGCGACCGCATTCCCGCAACGGCGTAGTTCCGAAGCGCCCAGTCCCAAAAGCATCTGCTCTGAATTCATAAAAACCGTCCTCCTACTCCTGCACACACATAACGGATACACCGTATCCGTTCACCGTTCGGGCCTTCAGTGTTGCCGCACTCCAACCGACGGCATTTCCTCCGCCCGTTCTCACGACATCACCTTGTATGCCCTCTGCTGACTGCCGCCAGTCGATAAGCTTCCCTCTCAGGTTGCTCACTCGCAGATCGACTCTATATCATTTTGTGTTCCGTCAGACGGCTCCTGCCGTGTACAGAGTCCACACACCGCAGGCCGAGAACTTGGTCAACCGGGCGATCTCATTCCGGCATTTCATCCGCGAGAACCAGCGGCTCTCCCGGGGTACTCCTCAGCTGCTTTCAACGCGTAACCGCTCAATCTACAAAGAGCGCCGTATGCAGATGGTCAGGACTTCCGACTGTGTTGCGCCCTCGTCCCCGTGCTCCTTGCCTCTATTGAGTTTTTGTACATCAGCCCGCGTCTTTGCGTCCGGCCTCCTTCATCCAGCCCTTACGGGACTGAACTCTGCCTTTCACTACCCTAGCCACCATCTTGGCCCGGGGTTGAACTAATCCCTTGTATCGCACCATCCTTTCCTGCACTATCTTCCGCAATCCACGGAGGGAACGCGACACAACAAACGCATCAACAAGCAGCCGGGCAAGCCCGGCACACAACCAGATCCTGGACCCTACTTGGACAACGCCCGATTTTGAGGGCAACGTCTATTTCCCAAGCGGGTCAGGATTAACGTTGAACTAAGCCGCTTCGCGTCAGGCTCTCGCCAAATAGATCTCCTGGGTTAGACTCCCGTCCACACCGGTGTCCATGGTGGGCGCCGGGAGAACCCGGAGGCTCCCATGAGCACGACACCGGTGCGGCAGCGCACCATCGACACCCTCAGGCTCGGCCACTACTGCGAGCGCACCATCGCCACCTACATCGACTGGCTGATCAGGCTGGGCGACCACTACCACCGCTCCCCGGCGGAGCTCGACAACGAGCAGGTGCAGGCGTTCCTGCTGCATCTCATCGAGGAGCGCAGGCTGGCCTGGAGCACGGTCAACCAGGCGTTCGCCGCCTGCCGTTTCCTCTACGAAAAGGTACTCCATCGCCCGCGCGCCGAACTGCGCGTTCCGGCCCGGCGCAGGGTGACCCACCGCGCATGCACCTATTCGAAGGAGCAGATCGCCGCTCTGCTCGCTGCCGCGCAGCGGAGGTGTCGGTCCTATCTTTTAACCTTTTTTGACGGAGTGGCAGTCAACCGGGTAAGCCGAACCATCGGAAACCGGGCCGATGAATCTTAAAAAGCACCGTTCCCTTTCCAAAAGGGAAGCCGGGTACGCGGATCGGATATCCGCGCCACGCCAAGTCCACCCGGCTCCTCCTCGTCCTCGTTCGCGCTTGGAGGGATAGCGGCCCCGCTGTCCACAGGCGACGAGGCCGTCGCCCCTCCAGAATTTCTTCGCGCACTCCGCGCCTTCGCGTGATCATAAACAACACCCGCTTCGCTCAAGGCACTAAGACCGCCAAGCTTCGTGTCCTTCTATGCTTCGTGGTGCAGACCAATATGGAGTGCTCCGGCTAGACGGAGCTTTTTATGATCGGCGCAAGGCAGACCCGCCTCGCAGGTGCCCATTTGAAAGCGGCATCAAGCTGCCGCACTCCACAAAATCCGTTGCGCCCTCCATTGCGTCGAAAAGAAACCCGAAGAAAACCATGGCGTGATCACCCGGCTTTCCACACGTCGCCAGCAAAAAAATGCATATCGAAAAGGACTTCCGGAATCTTCGGACTCACGGCGATGTGAGTGTCGGATAGAATCGCCGACATTCAGTTATTTTCAACCAACAGGCTTTCTTTAAGAATGGAGACAAGGTCGTCCGTGTCGTACGGCTGCGGAACGACCCACCGGTTGCCGAAAACCATTCGCGGAACGCCACCCTTCCCCTCCTGAACGGTCCGACCGTATATCTGCACAGAGGTTTGCAGATATTGTTCAACCCGCGGATCGCTCAACGCCGCCGCGAAGGCTTCTGAACCAACGAGCTCAACCGCCTTTGACTTTGCATCGTCCAGGCTGCGGGGCAGCCAGCGATCACCCGATTCAAACGAAAACATCCAGCTTTCGAATGCCGGGAACTGGTCCCGGTCGATGAACCACACCGCCAGGGCGATTTTGGTCAGCTCGCAGGAATCCTTGTACGCATCCGCATCGGCGGCGATATATGGATTGCATGTGCGATCCAGCGGCGAGGGACAGAGTACAAAAGCCACGGTGTCGTCAAACCGGCGAACCACCTCATTGAGCATGAGGTGGATTTGCTGGCAATGGGGGCATTTGTAATCGAACAGCAGATAGACGATGTTCCGGGCGTCCGGCGAACCAACCAATGGTGCCTGATGCGG
>JAAYDL010000212.1 GCA_012729265.1 Lentisphaerota bacterium
AGGCTCGACTGCGCTTTAAAAGCGGCGTCCAGCCGCCGCACTCCCAAAGGATTCCATCCATGCAACGCACAGGACATCTCTACGACCGGGTCGCCGAGCCGGAAAATCTGCGCGAAGCATTTGTTAAATCCGTACGCGAAATAAAGAATGGGTAGAATCGGTTTCGCGAAAGGTTCCGGGCGGTTTTTCTTTCCTACGCGCCAGCGCATCTCTATATACTCCCGGTTCATTTTTAGCAAAGAGGGTTGAGCATGTTTTCGAGTATTCAAATGCCGAAAGGCTTCAAGTGCGCCGGGATTTCCGCCGGGATCAAGGCGAGCGGGGTCAAGGATATGGCGATGATTCTGTCCGAAACACCGGCGGTTTCGGCGGGAGTTTTTACCAGCAATCAGGTGTGCGCCGCGCCGGTCAAGGTGTGCCGCGAGCACCTCGCCTATGGGATGGCCCGGGCGATTGTGATGAACAGCGGGGTCGCCAATGCCTGTACCGGCGAGGAGGGCATGGTTGCCGCCCGCGATATGGCCGCCGAGACGGCCCGGATCGTGGGTTGCGCTCCACAGGAAATATTTGTCTGCTCGACTGGCAAGATTGGTCCGCAGCTTCCGCTGACGAAAATCGTGGCGGGTATTTCCAAGCTGTTCGACGAGGCGCTTTGCACGAACGTCCAGCAGACCGCCGAGGCAATGATGACGACCGACACGCGCCCGAAGGTTTCGGTGGCGGAATTCAGCATCGACGGCAAGGCCGTGAAGATCGTGGGATTTGCCAAGGGGGCGGGCATGATCGAACCCAATATGGCGACGATGCTTTCCTACATTACCACCGATGCGGCGGTAGAGCGGGAGGCCCTGCAACGGTTGCTGAAGCAGGCGGTCGATGCCAGCTTTAATCGGATTTCGGTGGACGGCGACCAGAGCACAAACGATACGGTGCTGGCGCTGGCCAACGGCGCTGCGGATAATGCGCCGCTCAACGAGGCGTCGGGGGATTGGCCGCTTTTCGCCAAGGAGTTCAGCCGGGTTTGCTTCGAGTTGGCCATGATGATTGTGCACGACGGTGAGGGCGCGGATAAGTTTGTGACGGTGAACGTGTCCGGTGCCGAATCGGACGAGGCTGCCGATCTTGCCGCCCGGGCGGTGGCTAATTCGATGCTCAACAAGACCGCATGGGCGGGTTCGGATCCGAACTGGGGACGCATCATGGACGTGCTCGGCTATTCGAAGGCCCGCGTCGTGGAGAACAAGGTCGATATTTGCTACGGCGATGTGCCGGCTGCGCTCGGCGGCGCAAGATCGTCGGCACCGCAGGAGGATTTGGTTCGGGTGGTTTCACAGACCGATTTTGTGATAAACATTAATCTGCATCTTGGGGAAGGCGCGGCCACGGTGTATACCTGCAACTGCACGGAGGAATACGTTCGGATTAATTATTAAAATGTAGACGGAGCATCCTGCTCCGTTATCGACGGGGGTGTTTGATTTGCGGGTGCACGACGGAGCAGGATGCTCCGTCTACGCAAAGGGGGAATATTTGATGGAAAAATTTATTGAAAAGGCTGCTGTGCTGATTGAGGCGTTGCCGTTCATTCAGCAGTTTCGGGGAGAAACGGTTGTCGTAAAATTTGGCGGAAGCATTATGGAGAGCGAAGACGGCTACAGCCGCATCCTGCAGGACATTGCGTTCATGGAGTGCGTCGGCCTGCGTCCGGTCGTCGTTCACGGTGGCGGGAAATCCATTTCGCGGGCGATGAAAGAAGCGGAGATTCAGCCCCATTTTGTGCGCGGTCTGCGCGTGACGGACGAGGCGACGATCCGGGTTGTGGAGCAGGTGCTCAACCATGAGGTGAACCCGCATCTGGTGAAGATTGTTCAACAGTATAAGGGGAAGGCCCGCGGGATTCACGGAGAAGATATTCTCCATGTTGAACAGCTGATCGGCACCGATCCGGAAACTGGACAATCGGTCGATTGGGGCTATGTCGGTAAAGTCCAGTCGGTCGATATTGAACCGGTGCTGGCATATCTGCGTTCCGATATTATTCCTGTGATTACGCCGTTGGGCCGAGGGCCGGATAATAAGCTGTATAATATAAATGCCGACGATGCGGCCACGGCGATCGCCTGTGCGCTGAATGCGCGCAAGCTCGTTTTCCTGACCGATGTGCCGGGATTGTTGCGGGATCCGGAGGATCGGTCGACACTCATTTCCACGCTGCATCTGAGCGAGGTGGATGAATTGATTGAGCGCGGCGTGATTTCGGGCGGCATGCTGCCGAAAATAGAGGGAATGATTGGTGCGGTTAAGGCGGGCATTAAAAAAGCCCATATCATTGACTCATCGATGCCGCACTCGCTGCTGCTGGAGCTTTTTACGAACGAAGGGGTTGGGACGGAAATTATTGAATAGTTCTTAAGTATCAGGTTTTAAGTGATTAAGTCATGTATCGATCATTTGAGGAGCTGGAGGTTTGGCAGCGCAGTTCAAGGATTGCGGTGCGGATTTATGAGTTGACTCGCACCCATTTTGATTCTGGCCTTAAAAATCAAATGACGCGGGCTGCGGTTTCTGTTGCGAGTAACATTGCAGAAGGAGCTGAACGCAATTCGGCAAAGGAATTTTCTCGGTTCCTATATATCGCCCGCGGGTCGGCTGCTGAATTAAGGACACAGATTTATATCGCTTATAAGATTGGAATGATTGATCAGGAGACGAAAGATGGCCTTGTGAATGAGCTGATTGAAATATCAAAAATGTTGTTTGGCCTCGCCCAGTCCATTAATAATTAACCACTTAACCACTTAACCACTTAACCACTTAA
>JAAYDL010000213.1 GCA_012729265.1 Lentisphaerota bacterium
GCGTATCTGTTTTATATGGAGCGACGGACACGCAGGAAATGTTGAAATAGTGGATTATCACTGAGGAGAGGAAGAGATGAAAACATTAGCCCCAGTACATCCGGGAGAGATTTTGCTTGAGGAGTTTCTTGAGCCCATGGGCATCAGCCAGTATCGGCTGTCGAAGGATATCTCCGTTCCGCCTCGGCGCATTAATGAAATCGTGCATGGAAAGCGTGCCGTTTCGGCCAACACGGCCCTTCGGTTGGCTGAATATTTTGGTACAACGCCTCAGTTTTGGCTCAATCTGCAGTCCCATTATGACTTGGAAGTCGAAAAGGATAAGATCGGCGATCAGTTGAGCCGGGAAGTGCGCGCGATATCCGCCGTCTGAAGGCTGGGCTGCGAACTTTTCTAATACAGCGCGTATTTGCAGAGGGTGCCGTCGAGGCCGCCGGCGCGCAGCGGCTGTTTCCACTCGGGTTTAAGCCCGAGTTTTTTGACGAGCGTGGGCTCGCCGTAATAGATGAACGCGGTGGAGCCAGTGCAGCGCTGTTTAAGGAAGTCACCGAATTCTTTGAGCAGCAGCGCGGTCTCTTCAGCATTGCCGAGGCGGATGCCGTAGGGCGGGTTGGTGACAATGGTGGTATTTTTAAAGCCTTCGAGGGTATGGAAGTCGGCGCGGCGCACTTTGATTTCCTCGCCGCCGGGAAGGGCCTTGCGGTTGGCGCGGACGGCTTTGACGGCGTCGGCGTTAATGTCACTTCCAGCAATCAAACTCGTGGACGCGGCGTCCTCCCCGCGTGAAAGCGATGCGGGGGTCGCCACTGTAATTTCCGCGTTGGCCTGAGTTTTAACCTGATTCCACACGGCGGCATCAAAATCGGGCAGACGCAGGAATCCAAATTTTTTACGGAGGAAGGCGGCGGGAATACGGGCGGCTTTCATGTGCGCTTCGCAGAGCAGGGTACCGGAGCCGCAGAACGGATCGTATAGCGGACGCTCTCCGTTCCATTCGGAGAGTCGGAGGATGGCGGCGGCGAGGGTTTCCTGCATGGGGGCTTCGACGGATTCGGCGCGGTAGCCGCGCTTGTGGAGCGATCCGCCGCCGAGATCAACGCTGATGCGCGCCTTGTTTTCGTGAATATACAGGTTGAGCTGGAGGTCGGGGTTGTGGGTATCAACGCTGGGGCGCTCGCCGCATTTTTCGCGGAATTGGTCCGCGATAGCATCTTTGAGCACTTGTCCGGCATATTGGGAGTTGCGGATGTTGCTATCGGCGACGTTGGCGGTGATGGCAAAGGTTTTGGTGAGCGTGAGGAAGTCGGCCCAGTTAATGTTCTGCGCGGTTTTGTGCAGATATTTGGAGGAGTGGCAGTCGAAGGCGATCAGCGGCGCGAGGAATCGCGTGAATATGCGGGAGCCGTAGACAATGCGGTACAGCGTCCGCTGGTCGGCACAGAAATAGACGCCGAGGTAGCCGGGTTTAATGTTTGTCGCGCCGAGTTCCTGAAGTTCCTGTTCACCGCATTTTTCCGTACCGGAAGATAGTTGCCCGAAATATTGGCGGGTCCGCTGATAGAGATAGTCGCTCATTTGCAGACAGGACGGTTGTCCTGATCAAGGAAGACGACAATCGGTTCCAGTGTTCTTGCCTCGGCATCGTCGTAGTGAGCGTAGGAAATAATAATGATCTTGTCGCCGAGCGAGGCGAGTCGTGCGGCGGGTCCGTTGAGTTCAATGGCGCCGGAGCCGCGTTCGCCGGGAATGGCATACGTGACAAAACGCTGGCCGTTGTTGAGGTTAACAACGTGTACTTGTTCGCCGGGAAGAATGTCGGTCAGCTCAAGCAGATTCCGGTCGATCGTGATGCTGCCCTCATAGTAAAGCTCCAGCCCCGTGATGGTGGCGGTGTGCATCTTTGATTTTTTCATGATTCGCTGCATAGGTCTTCCCTTTTCGAAAGGCGCGCATCATGTGCATCGTCGCTGTATTTCGTCAACCCCTCATTTAATGCTATTTTTTGGTGAAAATTTTGGAGGGATTCAGGTAGAAAGGAACCCAGCTGTGCATTTTCTCTGAGTCTGACCGAAGTTAGTCTCCCTTTTTTGTGGTAATTTGGATGAAATTAGAGAGAATGGAGTCCATTTTCAGCGAGAAAGAAATCATTGATGGGTGAGAACCTTCCATTTACAGAGAAAAAGCTAAAGGATTGGGCCGGATGGCGCGCATTTCGCGACGGCCGTGCACTGTTTGAGCGCGGGGTGGTCGAGCGGGTTTCGTATGAGCACCCTTATGTTATTGGGACGCTCAGTCTGGGGCCGCGCGGTATGCGCAGCAAATTTGAGATTCTGAAGAACGGGCTTGTCGAAAACCACTGTCCGTGCCGCGATAATCGGGAGTGCGGGCTGATTTGCTCCCATTTGGTGGCTATGGGATTGACGATGCTTCGTCAGAGTGCCAAGCCGGAGCGCGATGAGCAGGCGATTGCCGGGATGCGGCGGTTTGAACGTATCGCCAAAGGGTTGGATAAAAAGTATATCAAGCGTGCTCAGAAAAATGATCCTGGTGCGGTGAAAGCCAATCTGGTGGTTGAGCTGGTTGAAAACTGGTATGAGCAGGTGAAGGCGGACCGCGTTGGGCTGCGGATTTTTATCGAAGTAGAGAAGGGTCGGACTCCGATTGCGGATGTGTCGGCGGATGTGCCGTATTTGTTCCCGCGCGTGGACGAAGTTGTCCTCTCTACATTGGAAGAGCTGTGCGGCGGTCCGGCTCCCTCTAACATGCAGGTTTCGCTCCATGCTTTTATTCAGTTGCTGCGGGCGCTTAACGGCAAAAAGATATTTCAGCAGGGGATTGCTAAAGGGTTCCCGGTGAACGGCAGCGCGGTGGACTCGATTGTCAATATGGATATGGACCGCGAAACGGGCGAACTGCTGTTGAGTGTGGCGACGGAGCTCCCCGGTCGACAGATGGAACTTTTTGCGAGTTACATTATTACTGAAAACAGCGGCTGGGTTTTCAACAGCGGACAGTTTTGGCCGCTCAATGCGGTTTTGCCGAAAAAGCATTGGGATGTTTATCAGGGCACGTTGCGGATTCCCCGAGAGTTGGTGCCTTCATTTATTATGACCGATCTGCCGCAGTTGGAGCGGTTGGTTCAGGTGCGCACCGAAATTACGCCGGACCTTTTCCAGATGAAGCCCGCCAAGGTGTATTTCCGCCTGCTGGTGAAAGGAAGCCCGGCATCGCTGTCGGCTACGTTGTATGCCCGCTACACGGACGAAGTCGAGTTGGTGGCGGGGCGTGCGGATATGCGGGGTAATTTTGCCATTCCCGACCCGAAGGATCTGCTGCGGTATCGCATTCGTAATATGGCGTATGAAAAGGCCGGGGTCGAAAAGCTGGCGCTGGCCGGATTTATCGGACGTGCGGGCGATACGCTGCGCAATATTGTGGGTCCGCGCGAGGTGCTCAACTTCCTCGGCAGCGGCGTTCCGAAGTTGCGTCGTATGGGAATCGAGGTTGAGCTGGAAGGGCGCGTTAAGCCTTTTGCAGAGAATACCGAAATGGTTGCGCCTATTGTTCATATCCGCGAGGTGGACTCCGGCAGCTATTTTGATGTCAGTTATGAATATGATGTCGGGACCGGGAGTATTTCCGATTCCGATATTCAGCATGCACTGGCTAAAGGCGATTCCTTTATTGAACGCAACGGAAAGGCGATCCTGCTCGACGGCGATGCCATCCAGCAGGCGCTTGATGTTTTTCGGGATTGTTCCGTCGGCGCCGGAGAGGGCGAAGGCAGTTTCCGTATCAGCACTATTTACAGCAGTTATATTCAGTCGTCGATCGATGCGCTGGAGAACGGACGGCTTGATGCGGAACCGGAGTGGCTGGAACGGGCACGCCAGCAGAACGAGCAGGATACGATTGAAACCGTCAAGCTGAGCGAGCACCTCAATGCCACGCTGCGCTCCTATCAGCACGAAGGGGTGAACTGGCTCCGCTTTTTGGAGAGGCGCGGTTTCTGCGGTATTCTGGCCGATGAGATGGGATTGGGTAAAACACTACAGACGCTGGCGTGGATTCAGCTCGAACGCGCGGAGGAAAGCCATCGGGGTAAGCCTGCGCTGGTGATTTGTCCGACCAGTCTGGTGGATAACTGGGCCGAAGAGGCCGCTAAATTTACGCCGAACCTCAACGTACTGGTGCTCCAAGGAGCGGAACGCCAGCGAAAATGGAAGCGGGTGGAAAAAAGTGATCTGGTGATTA
>JAAYDL010000018.1 GCA_012729265.1 Lentisphaerota bacterium
GCCCATACAGAATAGAAACCCAATCCGATTCATCCGGCAGCCGTTCAACGCGGGTGTGCATAGTAAATGCAACCTCGACCACATCGCCGTTCTTCCACGTACGGTCCAGCTCAACATACGAAGACGGCGTGGAATTCACCGCAACGCTCCTGCCGTTCACCTTCACCTTCAGCTCGCCGTCCGGAACCCAATCCGGATGACGCACCCGCAACACAAACGCGGACGACTTTTCCATCTTCAGCGTCAGCTTGGTCGAAGGGTTATACGGAAACTTGGTTTCCTGACGAAGCACGACGCCCTCGGACGCCTTCACTTCAGACGGAATGAAGAGGTTGACGAAAACCCCGTCGTCATCGTGCGCGTAGATAAACTGGCCGTAGCGCCCCGGATTTTCCATCCCGGTTCCGACGCAGCACCAGAAACAATTTTCCGGCGTGGAGTAGACGCGGTAGTGTTCCGGACGAATCGACGTAAAGTAGACATAACCCGGCGTTTCGACGTTAATCGATGCCAGAATATGGTTATACAACGCCCGCTCATAAAAGTCGACATACTCGGCCTTCGGCTCCGCAACAAACAGCTGTTCCGTCAACCGCAGCATATTGTAGGTGTTGCACGTTTCCGGTCCTTCCCGATGATTGACCATGCCGCTAAAGTCGTTCGTTGCGTTAAAATGCTCCGATACACTGTTTCCGCCGAAGGCAATACAGCGATGCTCCGTGACCGTTTCCCAGAAAAACTCCGCTCCGGAATGCTCCTGCGCATCTTCCGTCAACGCCGCAATCCGCTCCATCCCGATAATTTTCGGAATCTGCGTATTGGCGTGCAGACCGGTGAGCTTATCCTGATGTTCCACCAGCGGATCCATCACACTGCGGTGATTAAAGCGCTCGGCCGCTTTCAGATATTTTTCATCGCCGGTAATGGCGTAAATATCGGCCATCACTTCATTCATGCCGCCGTATTCATTGCCCAGCATCTGCTGCATCTGCCCATCGGAGAGCCCCGAAGTCACATTCACGCACCAATCGCCCAGCTTTACGAGCAGGTCGCGCGCCTTCTCCTTATCGGCCACAAAATACGCATCGCGCAGTCCAGCGAATGTTTTGTGGACGTTATACCACGGCACCCATTTATTCCATACGGCGCCGACGTTTCCAGAAGAGATCTTATCCCAGAGCTCGCGACTGCCCGGCACCCCGCCAATATAGCCGTCGCCATAGGCCTTCTGACAGCGTTCCAGTTCGTTGAGCATATAGTCCAAACGACGGTTCATCTCGCCGTCCGCATCATCGCCTGCCGCAATCATGAGCGCCAAACCGGCGATATAGTGCCCGGCGGTATGGCCGTCGAGCCCACTGCTCTCCCAGTTGCCGTAACTTTCGGCCTTCGGCTCCAGCCCGGCTTCACGAAGAAACGGCGCCAGCAGACGATCAGGTTCCACGTCCAACAAATATTTGCGGTTTGCTTCCGCCGCATTTTGGAAATAACCGTCCAGTAATCGGACGGAAGAGATCGGGTAGAGATCCGCCGCCTGCCCCGGCGCTTCTTTGGCAACCTGCGCAGCGGATGCCGGCAACGCCGCGCACAATCCTGCCGCGGCTAAACAGAGCGTTTGAAGAGTATGTTTCGTATTCATAGTTGTACCTCCAGGGTTTTTTGTATCCGTTTTTCACTCGCATGAACAACTGAACCGACCGCAATAGAATTCCGGCCGGTTCAATATTGTAGCTTCTATAAATTACTTGCCGTTCCACGTGTAGCTCTTGCCCGGCTCCAGCGTGATTTCTTTAACCACCGAACCATAACGCAGCTTGGCGGTGCGACCGTTGATCGAGCGAATCACCGCGTTCTTCAGCTTGCCGTCCTCCCACGCCACATCCACTTCGAATCCGCCGCGAGCGCGTAGTCCCTTCACTTCACCTTCCGGCCAAACGGACGGCAGTGCGGGAAGGATTTCAATTTCCGGCACAGAAGTCGGCGTCAGCGCATCCTGAATCGTACCCAGACGGCTCTGCATCAGCATTTCAGCAATCGCCGCAGCGCCGCCGAAGTTGCCGTCAATTTGGAACGGCGGATGTGCATCAAACATATTCGGGTAGGTCAGATCGGGGCTGATCAAATATTGGAGAATCCTATACGCGTGATCCCCGTCGGCCAGATGGGTCCAGAGCGCCAGCCGCCAGCCGGTTGCCCAACCGGTTGCTTTATCGCCGCGCATTTCGAGCGATTTCTGAACGGCCTTGGCCAGCTCCGGCGTATCAATGCGGTTAATGTCGCGGCCCGGATAGAGCCCGTACAGGTGAGAAACATGACGATGACGCTGGTCGCGATTTTCCACATCCCAGTCTTCCAGCCATTCCTGCAGCTGACCGACTTCACCGATTTGATTCGGAGCAAGCTCCTTGCGGACCGCATCGAGCTCCTCGCAAAATGGGGTATCCACACCCAACAACTTCGCGCTCTTGATCGTATTCGCAAACAGGTCGCGCAGAATCTGCATGTCCATCGTCGGGCCGGCGCAAACCGCCGCACCTTGCGGATGATTCAGCTCCGGAGAAATGGAAGGATTGGTCACCAGCCAACCGTTTTCCGGATCCTTCTGCAGCGTGTCCAGGAAGAATTCGCAGGCGCCCTTGAGGATCGGATAAATTTCTCTCAAATACGCTTTGTCGCCGCTGAACTCATAGCGATCCCACAAATGCAGACAAAGCCAGGCGCCGCCGGTCGGCCACATCCCCCAGTTTGCGCCGTCGATCGGGGCACTCGCGCGCCAGATATCCGTGTTATGATGAGCCACCCATCCTCTGGCTTCATACATATCCTTTGCGGTACGGCTGCCGGTTACCGCCAAATCCTTGACCATCTGAATCAGCGGATCCACACATTCAGCCAGATTACCGGACTCCGCCGGCCAATAGTTCATTTCGGTATTGATGTTGATCGTATATTTGCTCTGCCACGAGGGATTCAAACTGTCGTTCCAAATCCCTTGAAGGTTGGCCGGCTGCGTACCGGAACGCGAACAGCTGATCAGCAGATAGCGACCAAACTGATAATAGAGCGCCGCCAGCTGAGGATCGTTGCCCGCTGCAAACTGTGCGATCCGCTCATTCGTCGGCAGATCAACCGCTGCGCTCGTTCCGAGATTCAGTTTCACACGATGGAAAA
>JAAYDL010000214.1 GCA_012729265.1 Lentisphaerota bacterium
AATTGAATGCGATTCGTATGGCGGACGCAATACGGGAACGGCTGGCAGATTTTACGGCCAGCGATATGTTTGTTCGCGACGCTAAACTAAGCGCGAACATGAGACGCGTCTGGGCAGGCAAAGGAGATGACGGGGGATTGCTCAGCGATTTATGGGTTGAGGGTGCCTTTCCGTCCGTTCCTTCCCGCGATACACTGGATACGCTAGTCTCCGAGGGAGTTGTCTGCAAAGGGTTACGAGATTTATTGGTCAGAAATAAGGAGTTCCCTGCCGACCGGTATCTCTACGCGCATCAGTCCGAAAGCCTGCGGGCGGCTACAGCGGGATATGAGCAGGAACATAAACCCGCTATCGTTGTTACTGCGGGAACTGGTGCAGGCAAGACGGAAAGTTTTTTGCTCCCTATGCTGAACGATTTGTTTCGCCATGCTCCGCGCTCTGGAGAAGGGGTTTCCGCCATCATCCTTTATCCGATGAACGCGCTGGTCAACGATCAAGTCGACCGTCTGTACAGATGGCTCAAAGGACAGCGGGACTTAACGCTTTTCAATTTTACCAGTGAAACACCAGAGGATAAAAAGGCCGCCGACAGCGATGGCACTGATTATTGGGATGTCTGCCGTATCCGTACACGTAAAGAGGCACGGATGCAAGAGGAATGGTACAACGATAACCACGAGAAGCAGGGCATGCGCCACCATGTCCCCCGCATCCTTGTGACAAACTATTCCATGTTGGAGTATATGCTTTGTCGCCCGCAGGACAATGTGTTTTTTGGGAAAAATCTCCGGACGCTGGTGCTTGACGAGGCCCATCTGTATACGGGGGTTCTGGCGACCGAGATCACGTTGTTGCAACGGCGACTGCTATTGCGATGTTGTCTGAATTCAAGCGATGTATTGCAGTTTGCTACATCGGCGACTCTGGGGAAAGCCGACGACCTGAAACCATTCGCCGCTAAACTGTTTTCCAAAGACGAAACGTCGATACAGGTTATCGTCGGGGAGCAAAAGAAGCCGGCATTGCCGCCAATTTCCAAAGGCCAAATGCCATCGATGGAAGACATTTGTTCAGGTAGGTGGCCGCAGGAAAAAGAGGTGCTTAGTGCGACGCCATTGGTTCATTCGCTTGTGGACAGGCTATGGGACAAAAAGCTTATTCGTCTCTCCGAATTATCCGCGAATCTTTTTCCTGCGGAAAACTCTGAGAGAGCCGAAGAAGCCACCCGCGTACTACTGGGGCTATGCGCATTAACACGGAAAAATATAGACGACCTCCCCATCCTACCGAACCGGATTCATTTTTTGTTTCGGGGGGCGCAGGGGTTCACGGTGTTCTTCGACTCAATTAAGCGAAAAAACGGTTTCGCGTGGAACGGCTGGACGGTGGTGCCGGGATATTTTGAGCGTTGTCCCGAAACAGGAGTTTGCGGTCTCAGCCTTGCCCGATGCAACGAATGCGGCGAGGTGTTCTTCCATGCCGTGGTGAACAAAAACAAGGGAACATTGACAGCCGCACCGCCGTTGCCGCGTGATGAAAAAAATGATGATGATGATGAAAAAGAGCGCGAGACGACAAAGGAAATTTTTCTGGCTGCTACGAAAGATGCGTCCGGTGGGATGACTAGCATGGAATATGTTTTCAATCCCGCTACCGGAAAATATGGGGGGCACGGGAGCAAAGGTGTCACTTTGCGAGAAGTTGTCTCCTGTTGGCACTGCAATGCCGACAAACGGGCGTTTCGCGCATTTGTGACGTTCTCCAGCCTGATCCGCAACATTGCGGCGGAAGCCGCTCTTGCGGAACTTCCCCCCAAAGCGACGGCAGATGCCGCGTGGTTGCCTGCGCGCGGACGGCGACTGTTGGCTTTCAGCGACAGCCGTTCGTCCGCCGCCAAATTGGGGCCGTCCCTGTCCCGCCAGCACAACCGGCAGATTATTCGTGCGCTGATTGTCCGAGAGGCACCGATTGTCGATCCGGAATTGATCGAGATGATTAACGAAGAGATACAGGACGTCAAAACAAAACTGTCTTGTGATGTGGCTTCGGTCAGTCGTATACAGCGGCTTAAAGATCAACTTCGAGAAAAAGAGCGCGAACTGCGCCAGTATACGGTGGGCGGCTCTGTTGCCGAATGGCTTAAAATATTAAAAAAGTCACCGCTGGTTCCCGAAGTGTTTGATGCCGAGAAGTCCGGTGGACACAACCACAAGAAATGGAGCCAACGGGAATGGGAGAAACACTCCGAACATATTCGGGAAAATATTTTGCCGCTACGATTTATGAGCGAACTGGCACTGCGTCCGCGTTGGCCGCAAATCGCGTTGGAGACATTGGGCTTGATAGAGGTCGTGTATCCGGGACTGGAAGAACTCTCCTGCCCTGACACACTTATCGGATTGCTGCCCCCTGTGTTGAGTGAATTTTTCAAGGCCAACTGGGTTGCGTTTACCGCGTCAATATTGGACTCTCTGCGCACTGACGGTGCCGTGACGTTCGGAGATTGCGGTCTGGATAAGCGATACAATGAGGACAGGCCATACATCGCCCTCGGCAAGTGGTTCTCTTTGGAAAACAGTTTTAGCCCTTGGCTTATCGAGCTCAAAGGGACGAACCGTCACCGCCGAAACGCTTTCGTGCAGTCGTTGATAAGGAAAGCGGTGTCTCCTGTGCCAGATCAGAGCGAACTTGATCGATGGACAAGTTTAGTGTTTGAGAGTTTGTTCAAGCAACTTGCAGAAAAGGCAACAAACACGCTTTCATGGCTTGCGGTTGCCGATAAGCAGAGCGGTGAAAACTCCTCGGTGGGAACGGTTAAGGCTCTGCAAATCAATTTCCCCAAACTCGCTTTGCGCACACCGTTAAAGTTGTTTCGATGCGCGACCACGGGGCAGGTCTGGCCGCGTTCGGTAGCAGGCGATGCCCCGGCGCGTGTTCGGCTGGATTTAAAGCCGGTGACGCCAGAAGAGCTGGATCAGGATGCACGATTGGGGCGGCAGCGACGGGAGTATCGCGAATCGAAACTCTTTGAAATAGGTATTTGGGGCGATGAGCACAGTGCGCAACTTACACCGCCAGAGAACCGTCGCCTTCAAGATTTATTCAGAGTTGGCCTTCGTAATCTACTGAGTTCCACCACCACACTTGAACTCGGTATCGACATCGGCGGCCTAAACGCGGTACTTATGGCGAATCTGCCGCCCGGCAAGGCCAACTATCTACAGCGAGCGGGCCGGGCTGGACGCCGTGCCGACGGCTCGTCTGCGGTCATTGGATTTGCCCGCCCGAGTGCCTACGAGCAGGAAGTTTTCAAGAAATTTGACCATTATCTTGACAGTCCGTTACGGCGGCCGAATGTATTTCTTGATCGCACGCAAATCGTTGAGCGGCATTGGAATGCTTTTTTGTTGGGTGAGTTTTACCGGACGCTAACCCGTGAAGAGACTGGCACAATGACGGCCTATGGTCGGATGAGGTGGTTTTGCAATCTGACAACGGTTCCATTTTGGGATCACCAATCGGGCAAACCCGATGAAAACTCCGCGAGTGATGAAAAATCTGGGCTCACCCTGTTTGTTGAATTTTTGAATAAAGCTAAAACGGACACGTCCGTCTTGGCAGAGTTCGATGCGGCACGCACTCGCATCCGCGCCGGATGCGGGGGGGCGGGGGCGTTGGGTGGAAGCATCCCTGAACTTCTTGATGCCGCCGCAAAGCGGTTTACGGATGCGCTTGCTCCGTGGCGCAAAGATTACGAAGAGATTCTGAAGGCTTGGGAGGATACCGCTCAATCACGATTCGCTAACAAACTCTATCATCAGTTAAAATTGCTCTCAGAGATAACGGTGATTGAGACACTGGCAAACTGTCGCGTGTTGCCACGTTACGGTTTTCCTATTGACCTTCACGCATTAAAGGTTGTCGCATCAAAAAAGAACAACAGGGGAGATTTCCGTTTGGAGCGGAAAAGCCTGCAAGCGCTCCGAGAATATGTTCCGGGCTCTAAAGTGATGGCGGGGAACCGTACCGTGACTTCGCACGGAATCTTGAAACATGGTGTCGGTGAACGTGCGCTGGGGCTTAGCGGTCAACTGGCGACATGTGTTAATGGACATTCTTTTTACACGATAACGCCTTCAGTAGGTAACTGTCCTTACTGCGGGGAAGGCGTGGCAGGGGTGCCGAAAAATCTACTGTTGCCTAGGAGTGGTTATACGACTGCTGCATGGGACGAACCTGAGTACAGGTATGAACCACATGTTGTCAGCTATCGCTGTCCTGTACATGTCCAGCTCCACGAGCTGACACAATCAGTCACTGACTTCGGAGGCGTTTCTGGCTTGTCAGCCGCGTGGTTCAAGGATGGCGAAATTTTAGCTATTCACGATGGCGAGAAGGGGAAAGGTTTTGCGATCTGCACTAAATGCGGTTTCGCGGACAGCGAAGACGCACATGGCGGCTCAGGCCGCATCGGGTTGCCAAATGGTTTTTCGGAACATGCATCTCTGACCAACCCCAATCCATTGAGCCATTGCTGGAAGGATGAAGGCGCACCTGTCTTGCGCAACATAACGCTTGCCGCACAGCAGACAACTGAACTTCTGCTGCTGGATTTTTCTCCGTGGTTGTTCAGGTTCGGCGTCCCACCGCATGACGCCATCATTGCCGCTGTCGCCGCCGCGTTGAAACTCTCAGGGGCGCGGCTCTTGGAAATTGATGCGCGCGAGCTTGGGATGATAGATGTTTTTCCCGCCGGGGAGAACGGAACCGGCCTGGGCGTTCTACTCTACGACGACATACCGGGCG
>JAAYDL010000215.1 GCA_012729265.1 Lentisphaerota bacterium
CGTGTTTTCATGCCCAGCGCATCCAACCCGGCACCTACCGCGCCGGAAGAGACAAATACCGTTTCACCGCCGCCGTTTTGAAAGGCCGCCATTTCATCGACCAGCAGCTTCAGTCGTCGTCGATCCGGTCTCCCCGTGCTCTGCACCAACACCTTGCTGCCCGCTTTAACGACAATTCGTTTCGCGTTTTTCAGCGCATCTCTATGTTTTTTATGCGTCATAAATTCCTGATAGTTGAATAAACAGGCGCGGATGCTATTACATTACCGGGCCCTTGTCGAGCGTACTGCTGATTCCGTTCGAAAATCCAAGGTGCGGAGAGGAAAACGGCAGGATTGGGGAGTGAGAAGAAAACATATCGAAAAACGGTTGACGTGGATGGATTTCTAATGACAATCGCCGATTTGCTTTTCCGATATTAGGGGGCTAGATGATAAATTTAAAGAAGACACTTTCGCTGGATACGGTATGGGTGGACTTGAAAGCGAACACCAAGCAGGGAATCATCGAAGAGATGGTGGACCGACTGATGGCGGCCGGAAAGCTCAAGGATCGCGATGCGGTTTTGAAGGCTGTCTTTGAGCGGGAAGAAAAAATGTCGACCGGGATGCAAAACGGCGTGGCGATTCCGCATGGGAAAACGGATTCTGTCGATCAATTAGTTGCGGCAGTCGGGTTGCAGAAAGAGGGCGTGGAGTTTGATTCCATGGACGGCGCTCCTTGTTCCATCTTTATCATGACCGTCTCTCCGGCTAAACGGTCGGGCCCGCATATGCAGTTTTTGGCCGAAGTAAGCCGCATCCTTTGTCAGTCCTCGAAACGCGAAAGACTGTTGGCGTCAAAGACCCATGCCGAGGTTTTCGAAGTGTTAACCGGAAAGTAAATCCTATGTTACAACGTACGTGCGCTGCTCTTCTCCTTGTTTTTCTGGTTCTCATTTCTGTGCCTGTCGCGCACGGACAATCGGCGGACGAGACGCCTTCCACGGCGCTATCGTTCGAGCAGGCAAACGGCGCTCGCCCGGTTTTCTCCGCTGCGGAATCTGATTTTGAACCCGCCGATAAGGCGGCCTCTCCGGAGCACGGTGATTCTGGTCAGGAAGGACACGGTATTACTCATCTGATGATGATGCTGATTTTACAGCTGGCGGTAATCATCATTGCCGCGAAGATGGGCGGTTATCTCGTTCAACGTTTTCTTCACATGCCGTCGGTGCTGGGCGAATTGGCATCCGGGATGTTGATCGGTCCTTTTGCGCTGGGCGGAATGATCCGCTTTCCGGGGCTCGATGAATATTTGTTTGCGAATGCCCACGCCGGGATAGCGACGTCTGCCGAGCTGTACGGCATTGCCACGCTGGCCTCCATTATTCTCCTGTTTCTTGCCGGGCTGGAGACGGACCTTGCCGCGTTTATCCGCTATTCCGTGGTGGGCTCCTTTGTCGGACTGGGTGGTCTTCTTTTTGCCTTTGTTCTCGGCGATTTATGCGCGGTGTTTTGGCCGGGAAACGGAATTGACTCCTTCATGGATCCGGCAGCGCTGTTCCTAGGCGTAATTTCAGTCGCCACCTCGGTCGGAATCACGGCGCGTATTCTGGCGGAAAAACGAAAAATGTCTTCGCCGGAGGGGGTTACCATTCTGGCCGGCGCGGTGTTTGACGATGTTCTGGGCATCATTACCTTGGCGATCGTAACGGGCATGGCGGATGTCAGCGGTTCCGGAGGAGCGGTCAACTGGGGGGAAATCGGTCTGATTTCGCTTAAGGCCGTCGGTTTCTTTGTGGTGGTGACGGCTTTGGGGCTGATTTTTGCCCGCAAGATTACCGCGGCGATCAAGCAGTTCCGGTCGCGCGAAATCATGGTGGCCACCTGTTTTGGGTTGGCATTGCTTCTGGCGGGTCTGGCCGAAATGGCCGGGCTGGCGATGATTATCGGAGCCTACATTATGGGGCTGGCGCTTTCGCGTACCGATTTAGCGCA
>JAAYDL010000019.1 GCA_012729265.1 Lentisphaerota bacterium
AAGGAGAGGAACGCCGAACTCAGAACGCAGAACGCCCAACGCAGAAGGGATGCAACTCCTTGCCTATAACTTCAGCAACTAAGGGACAGGTATTTAGACGGCCCGATTGACACCTGGGCGCGATATTGTACAGTTGTCCAACTGATTACTGACACCGGATCGTGATCTCAAGCAAGCGGCCGGGGACATCGGCATCAAACTTTTGGAGGTGTGACATGCAGGTTTATACATATTCAGAGGCAAGACAGAAACTGGCCAGCGTTCTTGATAAGGCAGAAACGACGGGCGGCGTTATTATCAAACGGCGGGACGGCAGGAGTTTCACCGTGGTTCCCCAAAAGTCGCCGGTCTCACCCTTGGATGTCCCATCGATCGGGGCACGGATATCGACAGATGAACTGGTCGACCTGGTGCGGGAAGAGAGGAGCCGAACAAGAGGGCGGAAGTCTCGGCAAGAGCGAGAGGCGGAGGGGTGAGGTGAAGGAAACTCGGATAATGTGGATTGAGAGGAAGGACGGACTGGCCGGCCCGGCTCGAATTGGTCGCGTTACTTTCTCCAAGAGCCGGAAGTCGATCCGTTACGACGGCAAGACCTTCCGCACTTTGGCCGGAGGCGGATTTAAGGCGAACTACTTCGATATTGAGACTGGGGATGAGTACTGGATTTCCGGCTGCCACAAGGACGGTCGGGATGCCTTGTACACTACGGATGTTGAGATTGACGAAGACGTGCGCGTGGAATATTGGACGGAGATCCGGAAACAACCGGACAAGGTACACGTCGCACGTTTCCGGGCAGTTGGCAAATGCAAGTGAAGATGTAATAAGTTTTTTGCGAAGCACCGGGAGGGTCAAGCGTCTGCTTGACCGGCGGCGGTCACGCCGCCCTCTTCGCGAGAAAACACAGAGCAGCGCTTTTCCTCTCGCGGGTTGCGAGCCACTGCGTGGCCACAATAAGGAGAGGAACGCCGAACTCAGAACGCAGAACGCCCAACGCAGAAGGGATGCAACTCCTTGCCTATAACTTCAGCAACTGAGGATGCCCGATGACAAAAATCTTTCTACGACTGATCATGTTCGCTTCTTTTGCAATTCTAGTTGGATGCGCCAATCATGAAAAAAAACGTATCGAGAACGCGAACAAATATCTTGAAAGCCGCACCGACATTTCTGAAACAGTGCGTTCCTCAATTCTTAACGGAAAAGTACTGATTGGTATGTTCCCGGATGAGGCGTATGCCGCTGCAGGGGCATTCACCTACACAGTCGAAAGAGATCCAAAGTGGGAGTCAGGCGCGTTCCCTCCTGAAATTATTTTTGGCCAGAGGGAAAAGCCAGATTCCAGTAAAATAAGTATGACTTTCTGTAACAAAACACAATTCGACTCAAAAACGCCTATTGTTTTTACCGTGTATTTCGAACAAGGGAAGGCGATTAGAATAGAACCCAAAGCAAAAAAATAGAACGAGGATAAGGACGCATACAAAGGGCGCGACTCAAAACTTGGTCTTTCAAGGCGGAGCCGAAAGAAAAGGACGCCGAGCCATCGGGCAACTAAGGGACAGGTATTTAGACGGCTCTTCAACTCCCGTGCTGTGCGCGGAGCCCAAGCCCCGAAGGGGTGGCCTCACCTTGGCCCAGGGCAAGCGGAGCGCAGCCCTGGGTCAAGAAAGCCGAAGTTCTGTGGCCTGAAGGGCCACTTCAAAGAAATGGCCGGACGCAGATTGAAGTGCCCTTTCAGGGCACATGGATGGGGTGACGTTACCCGGGGCTGCGCTCCGCTTGCCCCGGGCTAAGGTGCATCCGGCCCTTTGGGCCGGTGAGCGGTCCGAGACGTCCCGTCCTGCCTTGCCATGCATAACTCCTTCATCAGGAACGCATGATCTTCGCACACCCCTGCCACTTGCCTATAACTTACATCAAAGTTATCCTCATTTACATTCCCGTGCGAAGCGCGGGCAGCGGGCTAACCGCGGATTACTTGCGAGGACCCCGTGGTCCGCTTACAAGCCAGTAGATGTGCTGGACAATTTGGTACAGGGGGCTGTATACTGCCCCGCTATGCGACGCGTCAACCGTGAGGTTGCGCGGCGAGGTGTTGGTTTTCTGTTTTTATGAGCTTGCTGGTGAAACTATGAACATGAGCTTTATTCTGTCAGGTTTTTACAAAGCTACAGGGTGTCCGACGTATGCACTGTGCTTGGTTGTCGGCGCATTCGTAACCGCCGTGTGTTCTCCCGCTATGCTCATGGCAGCGGAAGCACCGGTGTTCGAAATGGTGCGTGATTCGCTTGCCATCATCACCGCCGGAAAAAGCACTGGTTCGGGTTTTGTCTGTCAACTCAATGGAAAAAAATATCTCATTACAAATGAGCATGTTCTCCGCGGAGGACAGCCTTTTTCAGCGCGCCTCCTAAATGGTAAGGAAATATCGTTCCTATCGCTCGAGGTAGCTGATGATCGCGATTTGGTTAGGATGGAAATTACTGGCTCGGCGATTGAGGGACTTGTTGTATCCACAAAGAAACACAACCTACACGATCCCGTGTTTGTGTTCGGCAACAGTGACGGGGAAGGAGTCGCCACGAGCCTTTCTGGTAAGCTTCTCGGGATTGGACCAGTGTCAATCGAGACGGATGCCACATTTGTGCGGGGAAACAGCGGTAGCCCCATTATTGACAGCGAAGGTAAGGTCATGGCAGTGGCTACTTACGCAATCCGCGATCCCAATCCAAACGACTGGGTGAAGCAAGGGAGCCGCTTCACGGATGTTAGACGCTTTGGCGTGAAAATGGACGGAGTTGTGTGGAAGTTAATCGATCAAAAAGATTACTTTATCCGTGCGCACGCACTTGCCGACATCGAAACATTCTGCTTGGACCTGTATAAATTACGATTCACCTCGTTTTACCTCGATCCCGCTAAACGACGATACAACTACCGCTACGCCAGTGAAAAAAAGCGGTATGTAAGTTTTCCGCGATTGTGCAAAATTCTAAGCGATGCAGTGGTTTCGTTTAATGAGGCTGTCGCTGCCATAGAGGATGCAGAGCGGCGCATTCAATATGCTAAGCAAAACCCCGGCGCGATTGATGCTGAAACGACATCCGGAATCGGGATTATGAAGGCAAATCAAGCTGCAGAAAAGCACAAAAAAGCATATAAGAAAGTCTATGCAGACGTTTTTTACATGTTAAAAAACAACAACTGGCTGACTACATGCATGGAAAAGGACGCAGCGCTCTGGCTTGAGGTTGTAAAAATTATCACGGAAAACGAGGGTGATTAGGGAGTAGCAAGGAGACGAAAAAATGAACAGAAAAGAATTCATGAAAGTGTCCGCCTTTTTCACGCCTGCCTCCGCACCTTGGCAACGGCACGAGTGATGTCAGAGGGCTTCATGCCAGCCGCCTTGGCCTGCCGGCGGGCACGGGCCACAACGGTATCGAACTCCGACATCGATGGGGGGGTGATGGTCTTCAGGATCACGACATCGTTTTCACCCATCACAATGAACTGTGTGCCGGGTTCAAGGCACAAGCGATTGCGCACCTCCTCGGGGATCACGACCTGACCCTTGGATGACATTCGTGTGGTTGCAACTCTTTCCATGATACTACACTCCTTTTCCTGTGTCTTACCGGTAAGAATGTAGCATAGTGCCGTAGCCGATGTAAACTCCTAACTCCTAAATCCTAAATGTTAACTCGGCTGTCCGCTTGCCGCGCCCTGCGCGGCGAGCGGACAGCTCGTCTCAGCGGCCATGTAGTCGCCGGTGGCGGCGTAGGCGCGTGCGCGGCAGCCGCCGCACGTTTGGCGGAAACCGCAGGTGCCGCACGCGCCGCCGTAGCGGTCGGGCTGGCGCAGGTCGTTGAAGACCG
>JAAYDL010000020.1 GCA_012729265.1 Lentisphaerota bacterium
TGATGATGCGGAGTTCGATAATCACGCCACGCATGTGGCTGGAACCCTTGGTGCTGCAGGAATGAATTCTAATGCGAAAGGCATGGCTCCGGCGGTACAGATCAAGTCCTATGAGTGGAACAACGATATCGTCGAGTTGACCATGGCCGGAGCTGAGGGTCCGGGACAGAACGATGATATTTATCTCTCAAATCATTCTTACGGGTATGATATTATTGACTCGTCCGACTATTATCTATTTGGGCTCTACACCGACGACGCAAGGGATATGGATCAGACGCTGCATGCCATGGAATATTGCCTGCCGTTTATCGCCGCCGGGAATCAACGAACGAGTTCGCTGAGCGGGTACGACACCATCACCATGTTCAGTGTCGCGAAAAACACCATTACGGTCGGAGGGGTGAATGATGCGGTTTCATCCGGCATTCGTTCGTTGTCTCGCGCCGGCTTATATTCTTCCAGCAGTTTCGGGCCTGCAGATGATGGACGCATTAAGCCGGACATTGTGGCTAACGGGGTTCAACTCTACTCTTCTGGAAGCGCGGGACGAACCTACTATTATTATTCCAGCGGCACCAGCATGGCATCGCCCAACGCCTGTGGCTCCGCAGCGTTGCTGGTGGAGTTTTACCGCAATCAGACCAGTGGCGGTGCCATGCGCGCCAGTACACTCAAGGGCCTCATCATCCACACCGCGGACGATCTGGGACAGCCCGGTCCGGATTATCAATACGGTTGGGGGCTGATGAATACGAAGGCCGCTGCCAGCATGATCCGCGATGTCACCGAAGCGCACCCTGAACGCATGATCGATGCCGAACTCACCGCCGACAGCATGACCCATAGTTACACGGTTTCTTCCTCCGGCATGGCACCGCTTCGGGTGACCCTCTGCTGGACCGATCAGCCCGGGCTCTCAAACGGCTCGATCAATGATGAACGCAGCCCCGATCTCGTGAACGATCTGGACCTGAAGATCATCGGTCCAGATGGACAGACCCACTATCCCTATTCGCTCAGTTATGCCACGCCGACCGCCAACGCGGTAACCATCGGCGAAAATTCGCTCGATAATGTGGAGCAGGTGCTGATCGACCTGCCCATACCCGGCGACTACACCATCATCGTCGATTGCGATGAAGCGCTGCGCTACTATTCCGGACGACCGCGCCCTTCCTTGAAAAAGGGCGGGACGCAGCGGTACTCGCTGCTCATCAGCGGCGGCACAGGCGATGCCGACGGCGACGGTCTGCCCGACGACTGGGAACTCGCCTTTTTCGGCAGCGAAACCAACGCCGTTGCATCTGCCGATGCGGATGGAGACGGAGCCGACAATCTTTCGGAATATGTCGCCGGTACCGATCCGATCGACTCTGCCGACTTCTTTTCTGTCAACGAAGGCTCCTCCGCCTCGGATGCCGGATTCGTGCTCTCGTGGGAACCGCTCTATGGTCGATTATATCAGGTCAATTGGACCACCAACCTGACCCTGCCGTTTGTCCCGATTTCGGAGGCGCTGACCTATCCCGTCGGAACCTACACCGACTCCGTCCACCGCGTCGGCACAGAGCATTTTTACCGGATCGGTGTAGAGCTGAAGTAGAAAGTCACTGATCTTCAGTTTTGGGGCAAAGAAGTCTGCGTCGGCAGACGTATTGTGTGCGCTGTGAAATGCAGAGGGGATGAGGATGAAACATAAATTCAAGGTGGTCGGCGCACTTGCTTATTTTGGACTGTTTGTTCTTTCTGCGCTAGTTTGCTTTGAGCCCTCTCTTGTCCCCTTGTGCTACGCACTTCCGTTGCTGGGTACGCTTGTGCTGAGTACCGCTTTCTTTCTGAAATATACTGACCGGGCTTCTGTGATGGAGTTGACGGCGGCGACCGTTGTTTCGTATGGCCTTTTGGTGGCCTTAGTTTGCAGATATATTGGCTTGTCTGGTTGTCTAATTCTGTCGGCGATTTGGGCAATCATCTGGTCGATTGCGGCGGTGGGCATCTGGATGGCGGTGATCGTTGCAAAGAAATGGACTTCTCCGCGCGCTCGGCGGTTGGTTCGCTGGGTGGTTCCCGCGACAGTCCTTTTGGTGGCGGCAGGCTGTTCACTGTATGAGCTTGCGGCTTTCTGGAGCTCTGTCCGAGCGGCAGGCGGTTTTAGTCCGCCAGCGTTGGAGTGCAACGCGGACGAGCTGCATTCTACGCGGGTTGTTCCCGAACTGGAGGTGCCGATAACTCTAGGTACGAATCTGGTCTGGTGCGCGCCGTTTCAGCTGGCGTGGAATGATATGATGGAGCTGATCGGAGAAGAGATTCACTTTGCCGGAGATGAACCCGACTTTATTGCGCGGCTGAATCAGCGTAGCGTTGCTGCGGATTTTCTTGGCGATGAAAGCTACATCGCCTTTGCGGGCGATTACACGCCCTCTTTCGTCGAGGAGATGAACCGGAGTATCGAGAAGAAGTTTGGCCGTGGGGCATTTCCTGAGGTGGAAACTCCTTCCGATGGAGAGGCGCGTCTTGCGGCGTTCGGTTATCTCAGCATGAATCTGCCTTTCCAATACGCGTTTCAGCGCACGGAGGATCCGATGAGTTTTAACGGCGTTTCGGTTGAGTCGTTCACGATTCCCTTTGGGCCGAATTCCAACCGCCGCGCAGAGCGGGCGGAACGACAGGTGAGCGTGATGTATCCGCCGGAAGAGGAGAGTTTCATTGTGGAACTGGCTACCCAGCGACGCGACCATCATCTGATTCTCGCCCGGGTTGTACCCGAAAAAACGCTGGCGGCGACGGTCGATAAAGTCTGCGGCTATACGGATTCGCTGGAGCGCCGCGCGCTTGAAACGAATCAGCGGCTGGAGGTTCCTCTTTTCAATTTTAGCATTGAGCGGGATTATTCCGAACTGACCGGTCAGACGCTGGATTTGGAACGCTCCGATTATGACGGATGGCAAATTGAAAAGGCGCACCAGAAGATCCGTTTCCAGCTCGATGAGCGCGGTGCGATACTGCGGTCGGAATCCTTCATTAGTGCTGTATTTGGTCTTCCGCCGACACATTGCATCTTTGATCAGCCGTTTCTACTGATGCTCTGCTATGAAGACCGTCCGCAGCCCTATTTTGCCATGTGGGTGGACAATGCAGAAATCCTCGTGCATCCCTGATTCCGGCAGTGCGCCGGGTAGGGTGCGCGGATGCGCCGGGTAGGGGCACCCGGCCTACAGAAGATCACCCAGAAGAAACGAAATTAGGGCAGCATTGATTATTTGGGCATTTTGTGCAGTTTTTCGTAGTGAACTCGGCGGCGTTACCCCGTACAGCCTGCGCTACGCGCTGGCTCATGCACATTCGGTTCATTCCTGAAAAACGCCACCGGCGTAGCGGCGGCGTTACCGCTTTTGTAGCGACGGGTTCGACTATAGTTCTGAACGGTCTTTCTATTCGGAAAATGAGTATGTCCCGGCCATAAACGGTACACTCGCCATCCCGGAACAGATTTTCCATTGCTCACCCTCTTTGGTGAGTGTCAGGGCATAGCGAAAAAGCGTTTCAACTTCCTTCCCTTCACTTTGATAAGAAATCGGTAATTCAACGAGCACATTGGCAAGCGTGGAAAGCGCTTCAACATGAAACTGGCGATGCTTCCCCCAGCGAATATGGGTCATGCTCTCAAAGTCTCATTTGAAGGCAGAGACGGCACCTGCCTGCCTTGTTTACCGTACTGCAGGCATCCTGTCTGCCTTGTCATGTCGTAGGCGCGATGTCCTCATCGTCAAGAAATTGGCGCTTATCCAA
>JAAYDL010000216.1 GCA_012729265.1 Lentisphaerota bacterium
CCGAAGACCGCGAACTGCTGGAGTCGTTCACCTTCGACGACGACCGTCAAATCGCCGGCGCAGCGGAGCTTGCGCTGCAGAAAATGGATGCACGAGGGCTGTAAACCACGAAGCTTGGGTGCATGGGGGTAGGAACCACACGGATGAACGCAGATGGACACGGAAAGCTCTGGTGCATGAACATTATAGATATTTGCAACGAATGGACATTATTGTGCCACCAAATCATTTTGCCTAGTAATTCTCTGTGAACTCGGTGTCCTCAAGCGCAGCGGGTGGTGAAATAAAGCTGAGGGTGCATGGGGATTTGACCGCAAAGACGCAAAGAAACGAAGCTTATGTGCATGTGGGTTTTAGACAGAATAATTTTGGGGCAGGAGGATTCTTTGTGATAGAAATTCTTGGTGCCTTTATTTCTTCGCGGTCAAAAAATCTCTGTGAACTCTGTGTCCTCTAGCGTAGCGGGTGGTAAAAAATATTTTGATGGGGATTGACGATGAACGGGTTTTATAGGTTTGTGGTAATTGGCTTATGCGGTTTGGCGGCGGTGTCGGCGGAGGCGGTGCCGAGGCTGGAATGCTTCGAGCCGGAGCATGATTTCGGGGAGCAGGTGGCGAAGGATCAGGAGATTGTCCATCGCTTCACGTTGCTCAATACGGGCACCGAGCCGATGGAAATCTTGGAGATCAAGGATTGCTGCGGGGTCTCTTCAACGGTTGTGCCCATGACGATTCCGCCGGGCTCCACCGCCGTCTGTACCTCTATCTTCGATACGCGCAACCGCTATGGCGCTCAGGAAAAGCAAATCCTGCTGGTGACCGACATCCAGAAAACCCCTTATATCGATCTGCGCATGACGGGAACCCTGCTGCGCGCCATCGAATATTCGCCGGCGGTGGTCCGATTTGAAAACTTGATGCCCGACGGCTCCGTCTCGGCGACCGTCACCGCCACCAACCTGTTGGCCGAAGCCGTGACGCTGAAATCGGCAGCGACCACGATCGAGGGGCTTGAAGTCGAGGTCGTCGCAGGAGACCAGGAAGCCAGTCGAAGTTGGACCATTCAACTAAAATCCGATGCGCCGTTAGCGGTCGGACAGATCAGCGGAATGCTGAAGCTGAATTTTTCAACCGGCACCGTCGATATTCCGGTTGTGGGCGATGTTACTCCGATTCTGCAGGCCACGCCCGAGCAGATTCGGTTGTCTTCTACGTCAGCCGGGGAGGTAAAGCGTATGGCCATGCTGCGCAGCGGCGACGGCCGCGCCTTTGATCTGCTTTCTGCGGAGCTGAAGGATGCGGAGGGAACGGTATCGTTCAAGAAGCTGAGCGAAGGCAAGTGGCAGTTGTCGCTCTCCGTGCAGGCGGAGTCTGTTGCGCCCGGCGCAGCGATGGAGGTGAGAACCTCGCTCGAATCACAAGCGTTGATCCGCATTCCGTTGGTGAAATGATTTCCGTGAAAAGGAACCACGGATGAACGCAGATGGACACGGATTTAAGGAGATTGTAGATGCGACGTCCTCGTCGCATGATGAAAAATGAGCAAGCGACGGGGACGTCGATTCTA
>JAAYDL010000217.1 GCA_012729265.1 Lentisphaerota bacterium
TGATCGACGATTTCCTGTTGATGCGGCAACAGCGCAGCGAGACCCTCTTTGAGCATCAGCGCATGAGAGAGATTATTGATATCTTCCGAGGTGCAGGCAAAGTGCAGAAACTCGGAGAGCTCTTCCAACGAGGAGCCGACAATCTTCTGCTTCAGATAATATTCCACCGCCTTAACATCGTGATTGGTGGTGCGCTCGATCTCTTTGACTTTTTCGGCTTCCTGCGGCGTAAAGTCGTCAACAATTCCAGCGAGCAGAGCACGCTCGTCCGCGCTCAGCGCACGGCATTCAGGAATACCCGGTTCCGCACAAAGCGCTTCAAGCCAAAACACCTCCACACGCACGCGATTACGCACAAGGGCATATTCGGAAAAACATTCAGTCAATTCGACAACCTTAGAGGCGTAGCGTCCGTCGATCGGGCAGATGGCTGTAATCATTCTTTCTCTCCTTAATAAAATCTATGCAGACTGAATCACTGCGTTTCTTGCGTAATGGAGATGAATATAGACGGAAGACCCCGGCTTGAAAACCGCAGAGTGCGAGAGTTTGCAATCCGCCATCAGAGAAGCCGTTGTCTTCTTGAAAAAGGACCCGCCGGGATTGACCCGCCGATGATTCCTGATATAGTTCCCGCGAATTTTGCCAAAACGTTGGCTTTTAACAGTAGCCCAATCCACGAAAAAGGAAGGAAATATCATGTCAGCTAAAATTCTCGATGTCGTAAAACCCGGTGTTCTTTTCGGTGACGACGTTGCAAAGGTTTTCCAGATTGCCAAGGAAAACAAGTTTGCTCTGCCGGCCGTTAACGTAGTCGGAAACGACTCTATCAACGGCGTACTTGAAGCCGCTGCAGCGGTTAAATCTCCCGTTATTATTCAGTTCTCCAACGGCGGAGCCGCTTTCACCGCCGGTAAAGGCTGCCCGACCAACGGCCCGGTTCTCGGTGCCATCTCCGGCGCACAACACGTTCACATGATGGCCGAAGCCTACGGCATTCCGGTGATCCTCCACACCGACCACGCCGCGAAAAAGCTGCTGCCTTGGATCGATGCCCTGCTCGACGAAGGTGAAAAGTGGTTCGAACAGAAGGGCAGGCCGCTCTTCAGCTCGCACATGCTCGACCTTTCGGAAGAATCCCTTCAGGAAAACGTAGAGATCTCCTGCAAATATCTTGAGCGCATGAGCAAGATCGGTATGACGCTCGAAATCGAACTCGGCTGCACCGGCGGCGAAGAAGACGGTGTTGACAACACCAATATGGATCATTCCATGCTGTACACACAGCCGCAGGATGTGGCCTATGCCTATGAAAAAATGATTGCCATCAGCCCGAACTTTACCATCGCGGCCTCTTTCGGCAACGTTCACGGCGTATACAAGCCGGGCAACGTCAAGCTGACTCCCACCATCCTGCGCGACTCGCAGGCGTATGTTGCCGAAAAATTCGGTACCAACCCGCAACCGCTCAATTTCGTATTCCACGGCGGTTCCGGCTCTTCCCCGGAGGAAATTGCTGAGTCCATCTCGTACGGCGTTGTTAAAATGAACATCGATACCGACACGCAATGGGCCACCTGGGAAGGCGTTCTGGCATTCTACAAGAAGAACGAAGCGTATCTTCAGGGCCAGCTCGGCAACCCCGAAGGCGAAGACAAGCCGAATAAGAAATACTACGACCCGCGGGTCTGGATCCGTGCCGGACAGCAGACGCTGGTTGAGCGCGTTAAGCAGGCATTTGCCGACCTCAACGCCATCGGCGTTAACTAATCCTAAAAATACGGATTAATGAAAACCGCTCTTTGGAGCGGTTTTTTTGTGCCCACACACGTAATCGCCTTTAAAAACAGGGTCCATAAGCAACCAGACCAACATTCATTCAATTCTCTACTGGACAAGATCTTCGTCCTTATGCGAGAAAATGAGACTAGTGATGGCTTTTTAAGCCGACCAGAGATGGGCATAGATTTGGGAGATTTTTCTTCAGCGAACGAGCACAAAATCA
>JAAYDL010000218.1 GCA_012729265.1 Lentisphaerota bacterium
GACTATGAGTCCAAATAAAAAGGCCCTGCCTGTCGGCCCCGCTTCATAGCAAATGATGACATCCTCCTTCTTCAGGAGATACTTTTTAAGGATTTTCCGGATGGCATCCACCGTCCGATTCAGATCGGCCGATGCCTTTCCATGGAAAACCGGGGGTTTCATATCATCAAAGGCTAATCCGATAACATTTATTCGTGCATGACAATCAATTCCTATGCTTAACTTCTTCATGGCGATTCCTTTTATTGAGAGTTATATGTTAACTATTGGAACTAGTCCTCGTCCTGGAGGACTCCCCTGCGTATCAGGGGCGCCGCTTAATTTAAAGGAAAGATGACCGCGGCTGAATCAACTTCAGCCATAAGGTCTGGCGTAGGAACATTATGAAACGAATTGCCACAGTTGCATGCATCTTGGCGCTTGCCGGATGTGGAAAGGAAAACGCCGTGATCAAAGAATCAACGCAATCGGAAGAGTCGCCCGGCGTCGGGCTGCGCCGTATGATCCTCGCGACACCAGCCGGGGATCTCAGCTTCACTCCTGACAACGAATTTCCAAAGGTGTATGGAGTCTTAACCGATTGGCGGATCGGTGAACGTGTAGCCACGATCATGTCCCTGCGTGACGGTACCGCCAGCCTCTACACAACCGAGAAGTTCGGCATCATCGGTGGACAGGGACACGAGAGCGTGCGGCAGGCTGCCGTACGCTATGTGAAAACAGCCGAGCAGTTTGCTAAGACAGGCACACCCGTTACCGAGTTTGCCTACCCGAAGAACGGCCAAGTGTTTTACTACCTACTTGCCTACGACAGCGTCCAGCTCGTCACCGGTGACATGACCGCCATCGAGCGCGGCTCAGACCCGACTCGCCCTCTTTTTGCGGCAGCGCAGGATGTGCTGACGGAACTCAGACTGATAACAGAGAAATGAAAATGCCCAACAAGACAAATCCAGCGTACGGCCAAAGCCGCCGCTGATTTGCGACGTTCTGTCTGGATAAAATATGAAATACATACCAATCATTGGAGTGATTAGTTTAGTTGTTACTTCTTGCACGCATTTTTCACAGGAACGCATTCCTAGTCAGGATTTTGTCCGGGAATGGCATCCTGAATACGAAACTCTTCGTGGCCATAAAACCAATTACTTGGCAATACCCAACTGGCAAATGGCAACGGGATCTGGTGAACACAATGACAACATACGTGTTTATAAACTTTCTAACCAAGGCGATGGCATCGAACTGTTAGTTGATGAACCAGTTTATTCAAATGTCTCGCTTTATCACTGGATATTGATGACGAGTGAAATTTCGTGGATTGGCAGGGAAGATCTATTAATAATTCGGAAAGAATTAATTACCGGAGTGTATGAAGAGACCAAGGCCGACCGGACCATAATTGAGGTCAAATATTCACTCGCAAATAATTCTCGAGAGGAGAATGTGATACGTCGTGATGTAATTGAGGTTCCGGAATTCGGCATTAAATTTAGTACAAATCAACTAACCCATTTAACGATAGAAGAAAGAGTGAATTAGAAAAGACAGAACGGTACGCCTGCACCGTACAGCTCACCCGCTGCGGGTTCGCCGCCCGGTGAGGCGTACCGTTCTGCATGGAGAAAACATGAAATTACTAATTACAGTTTTAGCTTCATCTTTGATGCTCTGCGGTTGTTCGAATCAAAATCAACTTCCAACTCCGGAAAATGCGGAGGTGATTCTGTTGTGCACGAACGTTTTGCAAACCAACGAACACATCCAGATTGCCTATAGATTAGATGAGGTCATTAAGGGGTCGATCAACCCAAAGATGCTGGACGAATCAAACTTCATTAACGGATTAACAGGCCCTTACTTTGACGATCTCAATGTCCCACAAAAATCATTTATCTTTGCCCGGTCGAAAGCAGAAACTCCTGATGTTGCATCTTTCATCGTCAAGCATGAGCGGTCAGAACTCCCTGTTTATGATGAGTCAATTTTGAAGCACAAAAACGATATTCAATTCCTGCAATCAGAATTTGAACGGAGGCTGAAAGAACGGAACAATCACAATTAAAAAAGCAGAACAATCACCTTCACTCTATCGCGAACCCGCCCAGCGATCCGGTCGAAGCGCAAGCCGCTCAGAGTGAGGTGGGACGTTGGGAGGAAATAAACTATGGAAATACTATTACTGATAACCCTCTACGTAGTGTTCTTCGCAATATCCGTAGCCATATTGCGATGGGCATTTCGGATTAATGACATTGTCACTCGACTTGAGCATATCTCCATGTCTAATCAAGACATCGTTAAAGCTCTGCGGGATGTTAGAACTTCCATAAACAAAACGAACAATCTGTCTCAACAAAATAAAAATGAGACAGAAACAACCAAAGAAACATAATACTCCCAACCACCATTAACCCCGAACGTTGGCAAGCGCCCGAAGCGAAGCGCAGATTGATTTCGAAGAAAACAGGGGCAGAGCCCCGGTCCAAAAGGGTTTAATCCGGAGCTTTAGATGAGCTGGGCTACGCCCGATTTCTTTCAGAAATCATCTATCGCTTCGCTAGCCCCAGCGAGACACTCACCTAATCGTTCTGTGTAATAAGATGAGGAAAGAGAATGTTTAAAGAGTTGGAAAAGATTAACGAAAAGCCCGAGCCGTTTCAATTTTACACCGCTAGCGACCTATGGACTGACGAACATACGTCAAAGCAGATGCTCTCGTTCCACCTTAACGAGGGCATCGACGTTTCTTCGAGAAACGCAGAATTCGTTAATCGATCGGTTGAATGGATCGCATCTGAGTTCAACATCTGCAGGGACACGAAGATAGTTGATTTTGGCTGTGGCCCTGGATTGTATGCAACACGTTTGGCGAAACGCGGAGCAAATGTGACCGGCATCGATTTCTCGAAGAGCTCCATCGAGTATGCAAAGGAAGTCGCGGTCCGTGAGAAGTTGAATGTCAGCTATGTGAATCAGAACTATCTGGAATATAAAACAGAAGACCGGTTCGACCTTGTGCTTATGATTATGTGCGATTTCTGCGCCCTCAGCCCAACGCAAAGAAATGGGATTCTGAGTAAATTCCGCAAGATTTTGAAACCGAGAGGTTCAGTCCTTCTTGATGTGTACTCCCTATCGGCATTCGAACAAAGGGAAGAGGCCGCGACATATGAGGTAAACCAACTCAACGGATTTTGGTCACCGAATAAGTATTATGGCTTTCTAAATACCTTTAAATACGATGAAGAGAAGGTCGTACTGGACAAGTACACCATTATTGAGTTTGAACGAACCAGACAGGTGTACAACTGGTTACAGTATTTTGCGCCTGAGGATCTTGAGAGGGAGTTTGTAGAGGCTGGTTTTTCCGTTATAGGGCTTTATTCAGACGTCGCGGGAACCCCATATGATCGAGAATCGAGCGAATTTGCACTCATTGCCAATAGAGTATAGAGCGGCACAGAACAATGCCATGCACTCGGAAAAGGTGCCAGGCTGCCTAATTCGTCATTTTGATTAACGGATGCTTCTTTGCCTGCTTAGTTACCTTGTATGGCGAGAAAACCATGAGAAAAAGTGTCAGTGTAGGAATTCATGCTTTTTTCGGTTGTTCACGGAAGTGCGTCTCAAAGAAAAGGGAATCCAAAAATCACTGATTCCCACACTGACACCTATCTAGAATCTCTGTTCATGGACGCGATATCCTCTGTTGCGTGGAGCAGAGAGCGAGCCAGTTCATCATCGTTATAGCGGAAGGGGCAAACGGTAAAATTGGGGAGAATAATCCATCTGTCGATTGACAATCTTCAACATTTGGCTATTTTGCCAAGCATCAATGGAGGTGGCGTTGACCGAGAAGGAACAGGTTAGGTTTGCGGAGAAGGCGAACGTGCTGAAAGCGCTGGCGCACCCGACGCGGCTGTGGATGGTGGAGCTGCTGGCGGGCGGTGAAAAGTGCGTGTGCGAATTCGTGGACAAGATCGATGCCGATTTTTCGACCATATCGAAGCATTTGTCCGTGCTGAAAAAGGCAGGCATCGTGGCGGATGAAAAGCGCGGCAAGCAGGTTTTCTATACGTTGAAGGTTCCATGCTTACTTAACTTCATGCATTGCGTGGAAGAGGTGCTGAAAAGCAATTCGAAAGCTGGAATGAAGAAATAATTTTTTCACCAACGCTTGGCGGATTGGCCAAATGATAACCCGGAGAATGGACCGATGAATTGGAAGAACGAGTGGAAGAAGCTGGCGGTGATCGTGGCGGTGTTTCTCGGGTGCTTCTATCTGCCGGTCGGGCATGCGCGGTTCGACAACGCGGTGCTGGAAGCCTTCCATCTGGTGAAATGGTATGCCCGCGAACATGTGCTGCTTTGCTTGATTCCGGCCTTCTTCATCGCCGGGGCCATTTCCGTTTTCGTGAGCCAGGGTTCGGTGATGAAATATCTCGGGGCCAAGGCAAAGAAGTGGATGGCTTATAGCGTCGCGGCGGTTTCCGGTACAATCCTCGCAGTCTGCTCCTGCACCGTGCTGCCGCTCTTCGCGGGCATCTATCGCATGGGCGCGGGGCTCGGCCCGGCGACGGCGTTCCTCTATTCCGGTCCGGCGATCAACGTGCTGGCGATCGCGCTGACCGCCCGCGTGCTCGGCGTGCAGCTCGGAATGGCCCGCGCCATCGGCGCCATTGTTTTCAGCGTGATCATCGGCCTGCTGATGCATCTGATCTTCCGCAAGGAGGAGCAGGAAAAGGCCGCCGCGCAAATGGCCATGCCGGACGAGGAGGTCAAGCGGCCGCTCTGGCAGAACGGCCTCTATTTTTTCTCGATGGTCGCCATCCTGGTCTTTGCCAACTGGGGTGCGCCGCAGTCGGATGTCGGACTCTGGGCATCGATCTACTCCGCCAAATGGATCGTCACCTCCATCTTTGCCGCCGCGCTGGGCGCAATGCTGGTGCTGTGGTTTGAAATCAAATGGTGGAAGGTGGCGCTGACCGCGCTGCCCACCATCATCCTCGCGGTCGTTTTCCCGGAACAGCCGATGGTTGCGTTTGCGACGGCGGTGATCGGGCTCTCGTGGTTCACCAGCACGGACAAGGGCGAGGCGGGCGACTGGTTTTCGTCGGCCTGGGGCTTTGCCAAGCAGATCATGCCGCTGCTGCTGATCGGCGTACTGGTTGCCGGGGCACTGCTCGGTCGCGTCGGACAGGAAGGGTTGATTCCGTCGGAATGGGTCGAAACCGCCGTCGGCGGCAATTCGCTGCGCGCCAATTTTATCGCCTCCTTCGCCGGAGCGTTCATGTATTTCGCGACGCTCACCGAGGTGCCGATTCTGCAAGGGCTGATCGGCAACGGCATGGGGCAGGGCCCCGCGCTCGCGCTGCTGCTGGCCGGCCCGGCGCTCAGCCTGCCGAACATGCTCGTTATCCGCAGCGTGCTGGGAACGAAGAAGACCGTTGTGTTTGTTTCGCTTGTCATCATAATGGCCACCATCTGTGGTATAGCTTATGGAGTGTTTGTAAAATGAAAAAGTGGATCCCTATAATATTGTCCGCGGCGCTTCTGGCTTCGGCGCACGCGCAGGAGACGAACGCCCCGGCGCTGACGCTGGACGAAGCCGTTGCCATTGCGCTCGAACAAAATCCCGAGATTGCGGCCGCCCGCTGGAGTTCCGCCGCTGCTGCGGCGGTGAACGATACGGCCCGCGCCCGCCGCCTGCCCTCCGTCAAGCTGCGCGGATCGTATGAGCACTTGTCCGAAGACCAGCGTCTTTTCGCCGCCACCGCCAACGGCGAAGCGGGGGTTTTCGGGAACGATCTTTTTACTGCGGATGTCGTCCTAAGCCTGCCGCTCTACACCGGCGGCAAAACCAGCAGTGCCTTCACCGCCTCCGATCTGCTGCGGCAAGCGGCGGAAGGCGAGCTGGCGCGCACCCGGGAAGCGATCGTCTTCAATGTCACCAGCCTCTTCTACAACCTGTTGGCGCAGCGCGAAGTGATCCGATCGTTCGAATCCGCCGTGGAGGCCACGATGGAGCAGCGCCGCAGCATTGAAGACCAGGTCGCCGCGCAAAAGGCCGCGCCCGTAGATCTGCTGCGGGTGGAGGTTCGGCTGGCGGAGCTGAAGGAAAAGCTGACCCGCGAGCGCAATGCGCTCACGGTCCAGCGCTGGGCGTTGGCCGCCCTGCTTGGTACCGAGCCCGGCAGTCCAGCCCCCGACATAGCTGGAACTCTTCGTCCGGCGGTTGTGCCGGAATGCCCCGACTCGTCGGTCTGTCTGCGTACAGCTCTGATACAGCGGAGCGACTATCTTGCGGTCCTGCAGCTGGCGCAAGCGCAGAA
>JAAYDL010000219.1 GCA_012729265.1 Lentisphaerota bacterium
AGGAGGTGGCGCAGTGAATATAGGACAAACAATTCACCCGATCGTCGGCGCGGCGATTGGCGACGAGGAGACAACGCGGAAGCAAGTTGGATTATGATCGTGAGTTGGAGGCGAAATAATCACAGCCCACCGGCCGGGCGTCCAGGCAGGAGAACCAGACCTTTCGGGAATAGGAGAAATGAAATGAGCGAACTAGCTTACGCAATGCGAATTATCAAGAAGATGCCAACCGCGATTCAACGCTTTCCGACGGGTGCTTATGGATTCGTCGGCGCGATTCCGATTGAACTAACCGAAGAGAGCCGACACGGCACACCGCAGTTTCCACCTAGCCGCCAATCCGTGGTGTTTGCGACCGAACAAGAGGCAATAGATGCTCTGTTGAATATCGGGGTAACTCGCTTTCAACTAAGTGACTGTTCGTGGAATACGCGAAGCATGACGGAACAAATCACCACCACGCCGGGCAACCCGTGAGGGGTTACGGGCCACGGGCCGGCAGGCAGGCCGCACCTATGCCTGCCCGGCCCGCCCGGCTTTTCAGGAGAACACCATGCAGGACGACCAATACATCCGCATCGACGACGCGATCAAGCGGATCGAGGACCGCCGGACAGCGGACTACAACGAACTTAAACGCGAGATAAAATATCTCCAGGCCGACCTCAGGCGCGTCGTTGACGACCTGCGGTCAATGAAAGGAACGCAGTGAAGAAATCAAAAGAGGAAATCCGCGAGGGCAAACGGATCCACGCCCGCAACATTCACGACATGGAGCAACTGCTGGCCGGACTCCAGGACGGTAGCCCGACGGCCCACATGCTGGCGAGAAGCATTATATACAACATGCTTCTGCGCAACGACATCAGGGCGATGGAGCAGATCATCCGCGGAGTCCTGATGGTCTGGGAGGAGGATCAACCGCAATGGGACAAGATGTAATGCCGCCAGAAAAGAAAGTGCCTTACCGCCAGAAGAGAAAAATAACGGATGATGAGTGGCAACGCATCCGCATCCCAACCCGGCGGGAAGAGTTGGAGACGAAAATCAAGGCTATCGAACGCCAAATCGCCCACATCGACCGCCGGGTCCAGAAAATCCGCTCGCCCGTTTTTGCCGCCTACATTCGATGTTCCCACGAGGACTCGAAGGAGTCGGGCTTGGGGGAAGCTGCGCAGTTAACGCTCTGCCGGCGCTGGGCAGAGTTTGTCCGGCACGAACACCCTGAATTGCCGAAGGATGTCAAGATATACCAAGAACAAGATGCGGTTTCGGCGTATAAAAAAGATTTGCGGCATCGACCGGCGGGGCGGCGGCTGTACCTCGACCTCCGCAACGGCGATCATGTGGTGTTTGCCTATTTGGATCGGGCGTTCCGCTCCACGACGGATTGCCTCCACACGCTCCGGCGATTCAAACGTCGGGGCGTGACGGTTCATTTCGCCAATCTTCGGATCGACATGAACACGCCGACCGGGGAACTGGTCATCACCATCATGGCGGCCTGCGCACAGATGGACTCGGCGATCAAGTCAGAACGCATCAAAGCGGCGTTGCGTGAACTTCGTCGCCTCGGCCGGGCGTCCAACAAGTCTCCCCCGATGGGATACCGACACACGGGTCGGCCCGGCGATGGGAACCGGATGGTTGTGCCGGACCTGGAACAGCGGGCCATCATGGGCGAGATTGTGCGGGTGCGGGACACCTATGGGTGGACCTGGGAGAATGTTGCCCACTATATCGAAAAGTGGCGTTCCATCCGGGAAAAACGCCGCGTGCTGCATCTGGGCGAAAAGGGGTATTGGGGGGGGGAGCGTTGCAGCCGGGCCTACAAAAAGGAACTTGCCATCCGGGAAGGGGCAAAGAAGGCGGCGGACAAAAAGGACTTTTGAGGTAATCTCCATGGACAGACTACTCATAGAACTACCGTGGCCGCCGAGCGTGAATCATTATTACCGCCAGATTGGCCACCGCACACTGATCAGCCGTGAGGGC
>JAAYDL010000220.1 GCA_012729265.1 Lentisphaerota bacterium
GATCTACTGCAAACCCTTGGATCCGCCGATCTTGATCATCCAAGTACAAAATTAACTGTGGAACAGCATCCGCTCCTTTCTCCACAATTTCTTTCTCTAATTGACCGACGTAAGCGTTTTGATCCAGTTTTCGAAGCGCCTCCATTTCAGGAAGGTTTCCTGTGACATACGGCCCCGCTTCCGCATCTGCCTTCGGAGCCAACAGAAAAATAAGAAGAGAGGCCACTGCGCATTTGAAGAATTTTCGTTTCATGACATGCATACCCTTCTGGATTGATAGATCTTTGGATTAATATCAATACAAATGGTAAATGCAAATGCTCCCGTTTTCCTACCCGCTCGGGCGGCCGATCCGTCGAGCGCTCTTTGGAAACATAGAAGCGCAAAACGAACGACGGGGTAAAATTTACTAAAGCCTGCTTCTACGATCGGGCTGGCCGCGGGAAATCGGCTCCGGGTCAGGAGCCGCGTACATCGAATCTGACACCTTTACCGATGCCTGCATTGACTGGTCAACAACAGAGAAAATGCTGCGCGCATAGCCGTCATTTTAAAAGCCGCAATTTCTTCCTACAGATCAAAGAGGTTCTTTTTTTGCACTTAAATAACACAATATGCGTTGTATGCCTGCTTAAGCACTACAACAAGGAGGAACTAATGAACCACAAGCTAAGCATTGCATTGCTTGCAACTATGGTTGCAGCAGGGACGGGCTTTGCCCAAGAAGGACCAAAGGAAGACTTTAAGCCTTCTGTGCTAAATCAACCCGGTCAGGAATACCCTCAGGTCAATTCGGAGGGTTATGCCCGGTTCCGCATCGATGCTCCGCAGGCTCAGGCCGTCAGCGTCAGCCTCGGTTTGGGCGGTAGCGGCGGCACGGTGTTGCAGAAGGGCGAAGACGGCTTCTGGACAGGCACTACCGCTGGTCCGATGGACGAAGGATTCCACTACTATCATCTTACGATTGATGGCGGAACCTTCAACGACCCCGGCACGCTGAACTACTACGGCTCTACCCGGTGGGAAAGCGGCATCGAAATCCCGGCCAAAGACCAGGATTTTTATGCGTTGAAGGATGTTCCCCATGGGTTTGTCCAGCAGATCCTGTTCCCTTCGCCCAGCACCGAGACCTCTCGCCGGGCGTTTGTCTACACTCCGCCGGGCTACAACAAGGACCAAACGACGCGCTATCCGGTGCTTTATCTGCAGCATGGTTGGGGCGAGGATGAAACCGCTTGGAGCAACCAAGGCCGAGCCAATCTGATCATGGACAACCTGATCGCCGAAGGAAAAATTAAACCCTTTATTATCGTAATGACCTATGGCATGACCAATGAAGGCATGATGGGCATGGGCATGGGCCGTAGAAGTGGCGGCGGACGTCGTGCTGCGGGTGGTGCTCCGGGCGCAGGCGCTCCGGCAGGTGGATTCCCTGGCTTTGGCGGCGGCGCTCCGGCTGGTGCTCCCCCAGAAGGTGGATTCCCCGGCTTTGGCGGCGGTGCTCCGGCTGGTGCTCCCCCAGAAGGTGGATTCCCCGGCTTTGGCGCTGGTGGTCCTCCGGAAGGTGGATTCACCGGCTTTGGCGGCGGCGCTCCGGGTGAAGCTCCGGCAGGCGGCTTCGGCGGCTTTGGCGGCGGTGCTCCTGCGGGTGGCGCAGCACGTCCGGCTGGCGGTGGCATGGGCGGCTTTGGCGGCGGTATGATGGGCGGCATGGGTGCTGGCTTCGAAACCGTTTTGATCAAGGAATTGATTCCTTATATTGACGCGAACTTCCGCACAATTGCCGATCAGGAACATCGCGCTATGGCCGGACTTTCGATGGGCGGCATGGAAACCCATACCATTACGCTGGCCAACCCCGACGTGTTCTCCTACTACGGTCTGATGAGCGGCGGCACCTATTCGCCTGCCGAGCTCGAAGCCAACAAGGACAAGGTCAAGCTCGTATTCATGAGCGCGGGCAGCAAGGAAAATCCTGATGGCGTCAAGAATGCCGCGAATGCGTTGAACGAAGCCGGAATCAAGGCCGTTTCCTACGTATCCGAAGGCACGGCGCACGAATTCCAGACATGGCGTCGCAGCCTGCATGTACTTGCACCGCTGCTGTTCCAATAAAGCATTAAACATTTAATCGCAAAGCAACCTCCGCCACTCCGGTGTGCGGAGGTTTTTTTTGTATGCCGACGGAGGGAAGCACAACTCCATATCTTTGCACTTAAATTGACAGACCGCCGTATTAATTGGTTTAATCAGCATAAAAAAAGGGAGGAAGAATGAACCACACACTGAGTGTTGCATTGTTTGCAACGATCGTCGCAGCAGGAACGGGCATTGCCCAGAGTGAAAAACCGAAAGAAGATTTCAAACCTTCTGAACTCAACCAACCCGGACAGCAATACCCGCAGGTTAACTCGCAGGGCTATGTCCGCTTCCGCGTGGAAGCGCCGCAGGCTCAAAGCGTCAGCGCAAGCCTCGGACTCGGCGGTCAGCGCGGTGGAACCACGTTGAGCAAGGACGAGGACGGCGTATGGATGGGCACCACCTCCGGCCCGCTTGATGAAGGATTCCACTATTATCGCCTCACGATCGACGGAGGCACCTTCAACGATCCGGGCGCCAAAAACTATTACGGCTCCATCCGCTGGGAAAGCGGCATTGAAATTCCGGCAAGTGACCGCGACTTTTATGCCCTTAAAGACGTTCCGCACGGTCGTGTAGAGCAGATCCTTTTCCCGTCACCGAGCACGAAAACCAGCCGTCGGGCATTTGTTTACACTCCGCCGGGATACGGAAAAGATCCGGCCAAGCGGTATCCGGTGCTCTATCTCCAGCACGGCTGGGGTGAAGACGAAACCGCGTGGACCAACCAAGGCCACGCCAATCTGATCATGGACAACCTGATTGCTGAAGGCAAAATCAGGCCCTTCATCATTGTTATGACCTATGGAATGACCAACGATGTGCGGATGGGCGGACTCGCCAGTTTTGACGTTAAGCCGTTCCAGACCGTTCTGATCAACGAGCTCATCCCCTACGTCGATAAAAACTACCTCACCCTCGCCGACCAGCCCCATCGCGGAATGGCCGGTCTATCCATGGGCGCAATGGAAACCAAGACCATCACGATGAATAATATCGACGTGTTCTCGCACATCGGTCTCTTCAGCGGCGGCACAATCTCGGCCAATGAGATTCAGGATAAGGATGCGTTCAAGAGTAAGGTCAAGTACGTGTTCGTAACCTGCGGAAGCAAAGAAAACCCGCAGAGTCTGAAGCCGGCCTCCGACTCGCTGGAAGAAATGGGGGTCAAAAGCGGATACTATGTATCGCCCGGCACTGCGCATGAATTCCTCACCTGGCGACGCAGCCTATACCACTTTGCACAAACAGCCTTTCAGGATTGAGTAAAAAAGGCGGTTTTGAATTTGTTCAGAACCGCCTTTTTTTTTGTGACAAAAACCGTGTTTATGAGTGAGCGGAATCAGGAACGGATAACAGATGGCGAGGCGCTGGCCATGCTGCGGGAGATGCCGACCGCAGAGCTGATGGCACGAGCGGATGCCATACGGCGGGCACGTCATGGCAACCGAACCTATTATGTGCACAGCCACAATCTGAACCCGACCAACCTGTGTGTAGTGAAGTGCAAGCTCTGCTCATTTTGGCGACCGGAGAATGCGCCGGATTCGTATATCACCACGCTGGATGAAGCACAAAAAAATCTGGAACAGGCACAGAACTGGAATTTGATGGACCTGCATATCGTGGGCGGAATGATTCCGGAGCTCGACTTAAACTATTATGAAGAGCTGTTTTCGCTGGCGCACAAGATGCTTCCGGGCGTGCTGCTTCAGGGCATGACAGCGGTGGAAATTCATTGGATTGCCGGCAACGCCGGCCTCTCTGTACGCGAAACATTGGAACGGTTGAAGGCGTGCGGTTTGGGATCAATATCAGGCGGCGGCGCGGAAATTTTTCACCCGGATATTCGCAAAAAGATTGCGACAACCAAGATTCTGGCGCAGCAGTGGTTGGATGTGCACCGAACCGCACATGAGCTGGACCTACCGACAAATGCGACCATGCTCTTTGGACACATTGAGCAGGATGAACACATCGTAGATCACCTTTCCAGACTGCGTGCGCTACAGGATGAAACCGGCGGATTCAAAGCGGCCATTCCCCTGCCCTTTCAGGCAAATGGAAAGGCGCTAGGCGTTAAGTATGGTCCAACGGGTGACCGACAAGTGCGCGTGGCTGCGTTGACGCGCATCTATCTGGATAACTTCCCGCACGTGCGCATGCTGGTGAATTATATGGACCGCAAGCTGCTCGGCGTCTTGACGCACAGCGGTGTGGACGACATTGGCGGCACCAGTCTGGACGAGCGCATTGCAAAAGCGGCAGGCGCTCCGCAAAGCCATAAGTTTTTCTCGTCCGATGAGATGGAAGGTTTTCTGCGCAACCACGGTCACGAACCGGTGCTGACTAATTCCGTGTATGATCACTGTAGACGCGGCATCCTGCCGCATTATGCCCCAGCGGAAACAACGCAGCAGGATGCTGCGTCTACAATAAAGATTCTTAACCGCGTTGAATCCGGCGAACGACTGAGCTCAGAGGATGCAGTGATCCTGCTCGACGTGGCACCCTTTCAGGAGCTGGGTCGCGTGGCGGCGCTGCGGCGTAAGGCGGCGGTTCCGGGCGAGCAGGCAACCTATGTCGTCGATAAAAACCTGAACACCACCAACGTCTGCGTGACTAACTGTAAATTCTGCGCGTTCCATACGAAGCCCGGGAGCAAAAGTGCGTATACGCTCACGCCGGAACAGGTGGTGGAAAAAGTAAAACACGCCGCAGAAAAAGGTGCCACGCAGATTCTGATTCAGGGCGGTCTGAATCCCGATCTAAAACTTGATTATTATGAAGCGTGTCTTTCCGGTATCCGTGATCAGGTGGATATCTGGATTCATTCGCTCTCGCCAACTGAGATTGAGTTTCTGGCACAAGAAGAAGGTATTTCCATCCGCGAGTGCCTTGTCCGCCTCAAAAATGCGGGATTGCAGTCACTGCCGGGCGGAGGAGCGGAAATTTTGGTCGACGAGGTGCGACGGCGCATCAGCCCGAAAAAGACACGCTCGCAGGCGTGGCTGAATGTGATGGAAACCGCGCATGAGCTGGACCTCAAAACGACGGCAACGATGGTTTACGGCTTCGGCGAAACATCCGCACAACGTATTGAGCATCTGATTAAGGTGCGCGAGCTGCAGGACCGAACCGGCGGCTTTACGGCCTTTATTCCTTGGAGCTTTTCGCCGGACCGCACCGAAATGGAATGCCCGCGCCGACAAAACGGCGTCGATTACCTGCGGATGATTGCGATTGCACGGCTGGTGCTCGACAATGTTCCGCATCTCCAAGCTGGCTGGGTGACCGAAGGCCCCGATGTCGCGCAGCTTGCGCTCAACTTCGGCGCAGACGATTACGGCGGCGTGCTGATGACCGAGGAAGTCGTGAGCGCCACCGGAGTCAATTACGGCGTGAACGAAGCGCAGGTGATCAACCTCATCCGTGAAGCGGGTTATATGCCTGTGCAGCGAACGACGCAGTATGAACGATTGTAGACGACGCTTCCAGCTTCGGTATGCACTCTCGGCTAAAAGAAACGACAACGGAGCCGGAAGCTCCGTCTACATTCATCAAAACAGCCCGGTGACTTTGCCGGTTTCGACATCAACATCGATGCGACGGAACCCGGGATTTGAGCTGGTTCCGGGCATCAGCTTAATATCGCCCGCCACAGGGACAATGAAGCCGGCACCTTTATAAATCAGCACATCGCGGACCGGAAGTCGCCAGCCTTTGGGGGCCCCTTTAAAGTCGGGATCATGCGAGAGGCTGAGGTGGGTTTTAACCATGCAAATGCCCATCCGAGCAACCTCGGGATCGGCCTGAAACTGCGCCATTTTCTTTTCGGCGGTCGGAGACCAGTCCACACCCGCAGCGCCATAGAGTTCGGTGGCGATGCACTTGACGCGATCTTTGAGCGGCAGATCAAGGTCGTAGAGATAGTCAAAATGGTTTTCCTCTTCACAGGCCGACACCACGGCCTCGGCCAGTTCAACAGCGCCTTCGCCGCCCTTGAGCCAGTGCTCGGAAACCGCGCAACGCGCATTGTTTTCTGCGGCGATACGGCGGATGAGGTCATGCTCAGCTTGGGTATCGGTGTGAAAGCTGTTGATGCAAACAACGGGACAGCTTCCACTGCGGCGTACAATGTTTATGTGCGCAATCAGGTTGGAGCAGCCTTTTTCGAGCAGTTCGAGGTTTTCTTCCGTGTAGGCCGGATCGAGCGGTTTCCCGGGTTTTACGAGCGGTCCTCCGCCGTGCATTTTAAGGGCGCGCACGGTGGCAACAATCACGACGGCGTCGGGCTTCAGTCCCGAACAGCGGCACTTGAGGTTCCAGAATTTTTCGAAGCCGATGTCCGCTCCAAAGCCGCTTTCGGTGACGAGATAGTCGCCCATACGCACACCGAGCATATCGGAAATGACGGAGTTCTGACCGATGGCAATATTGGCAAAGGGACCGGCGTGAACGAGTACCGGATTTCCTTCAATAGTCTGCACCAAGTTTGGATTGAGCGCCTCGACCATAATTGCGGTCATCGCCCCGTCCACCCCCAGATCGGCGGTGGTCACTTCTTTCCCGCTGCGGCTGTAGGCCACCACCATTTTACCGATACGCTCCCGCATATCCTTGAGGCTGTCGGATACCGCAAGAATCGCCATCAGCTCGCTGGAAACGCTGATCTGGAATCCGGATTCCATTTCGTACCCGTCCATTTTTCCGCCCTTACCAATGGTAATGTGGCGCAGAGACTGCGCGCAGAAATCGATTGCCCATTTAATCTGTACGTGCTCGGGATCAATATCGAGTCGCGGAATACCGATCTGGGCGAGTCGTTCATCGTCATAATTATTTTCATGCTGCATCCGGGCGGTGAGGGCGACCATACAAAGATTGTGTGCATTCGTGACTGCGTCGATATCGCCCGTGAGACCAAGCGAGAACGGAGCGAGCGGAATGCATTGCGCCAGACCGCCGCCGGCAGCGGAACCCTTGATATTGAAGGTCGGACCGCCGCTGGGCTGACGAATCGCACCGACCGGTTTTTTACCGATGCGGCCCAGCCCTTCGACAAGGCCCATGGTGGTCGTGGTTTTCCCTTCCCCTAGCGGCGTGGGCGTAATGGCTGTGACATCGACATATTTTCCGCACGGAAGATCCTTCACGCGCTGCCAGGTTTTGGGATAGTCAATTTTCGCAATATTACGTCCGCGCGGAGAAAGTTCTCCTGGAACGAGACCGAGTTTTTCTCCAATCTGCTCAATGGGAAGCATCTCTTTTTCTGCCGCTTCAGCGATCTGCCAGTCCGCCATCTTTGTTGGGTCAAGTTCCATGGGTTTATGTCCTCATTTGTACCAGTTAATGGCCCAAGAAAATGGCCGAAGCAAGGGCAGTTGATCAATATAAAACCGGCTTAATTTTTCAAGAATGGATAAATATACAAAACGCCCCGGAGGTCCCGGGGCGTTCTGCGGAATTCTCTGCGACCGAAAATCAGCCGATCAGTTCCTTCGCCTTGGCATATATGTTGTCGGCGGTGAAACCGAATTTTTCCTGCAGTACCTTAAACGGCCCGGATGCACCGAAGTCATCCTTGGTGACCATTACACCGCAGCGGCCGACGTAGCGCTGCCAGCCGAAGCTGGTACCCGCTTCAACCGCCATGCGCTTGCTGCAGGAGGACGGAAGGACAGATTCCTGATAAGCTGCGTCCTGCTTTTCGAACAATTCCCAAGAGGGCATACTGACGACGCGCACGTTTTTGCCTTCTCCGCCAAGCTTCTGAGCGGCCGCCAGCGTCATTTCCACTTCGGATCCGGTCGCGAGCATCAGCAGTTCCGGATTGCCTTCGCCGCTCTGCCAGAGCGTGTAAGCGCCCTTCTTGACATTGCTTGCAGCAGGATAGACGGAGCGATCGATGGTCGGCAGGTTCTGGCGGGTTAGACAGAGTGCAGTCGGGCCGGATTTGTTTTCCAGCGCAGCCACCCAGCCGGCGGCCACTTCAGTGGCGTCTGCCGGACGAATCACGGTCATGTTCGGAATCATGCGCAGGCTCATTACCGTTTCGATCGGCTGGTGAGTCGGGCCGTCTTCGCCGACACAGAAGCTGTCGTGCGTGAAGACATAAATAACCGGAACACCCATTAGTGCCGCCAAACGGGCAACCGGACGAACGTAGTCGGCAAAGACCAGGAACGTGCCGCCAAAGACGCGGAAGCCGCCGTGCAGCTGAATCCCGCTCATAACGCCGGCCATACCAAGTTCGCGCACCCCAAAGTGGAAGTTGCGCCCTTCAAACGCATTCTTTCCAATATCACCGAGACCCGCCATGTAGGTGTTGTTTGAAGGGGCCAAATCCGCCGATCCGCCGACGAGGTAAGGAATTTCCTTTGCGAGCGCATTGATGACTTTCCCGGAGGAAGCGCGCGTCGCCATGGAGGAGCCAGCCTCAAAGATATCCAGTTTGTTTTCGAGATCTGCCGGAAGCTCGCCCTTTTGAGCCTTATCCCATTCGAGTGCTTTGGCGGGGTTGGCCTGAGCAAACTTGGCAAATTCCGTATTCCAGAGCGCTTCCACCTGTTTCATTTCTTCGACGCGGGCGGCAAAAATGTCGCGCACTTCTTGCGGAACAAAGAATTTTTCATCCGGCATACCGAGGTTCTTTTTGGTCAGCACGATTTCTTCTTCGCCGAGCGGAGCACCGTGTACATCGTGCGAACCTTCTTTATTCGGAGAACCAAACCCAATCTTGGTATTACAGATAATAATCGACGGTTTTTCTGACTCGGCCTGAGCGGCTTCGATAGCGGCGGAAATTTCGTCGTGGTTATGCCCATTCACCTCCTGCACCTGCCAGCCGTACGCTTCCATACGCTTGCGCACGTCGTCGGTGTAAGTAATGTGCGTATCGCCTTCGATGGAGATAAAATTCTGGTCGTAGAAGACCACCAGCTTGCCTAGGCCATGGTTACCGGCGAGCGAGAAGACTTCGTGAGAAATGCCTTCTTCAAATTCACCTTCGGAAGCAATAACGTAGGTGAAGTGATCCACGATCTTCTGCGCTTCGCTGTTATAACGCGCAGCGAGCATCTGCTCGGCAATCGCCATGCCGACGGCGTTGGAGCAGCCCTGCCCCAGCGGACCGGTGGTGGTTTCAACACCCACCGTGTGACCGTATTCCGGGTGCCCAGCGGTCAAGGAGCCCCACTGACGGAACTTCTTGAGTTCGTCGAGCGGGAGATCGTATCCGGCGAGGTGCAGCAGGCTGTAAATCAGCATGGAACCGTGGCCTGCGGAAAGAACAAAGCGGTCGCGATCCGGCCACGCAGGGTTGTGCGGATTGTGCTTCAGATATTTGGTCCACAATACTGCAGAAACATCGGCCATACCCATCGGCATGCCCGGATGCCCGGAGTTAGCGGCTTGGATACCGTCCATGGCCAGTCCACGGATAGTGTTTGCAACAAGGTTGAGATTCATGATTATCCCTCGGTTTTAATTCTATTCAGTTCTGTAAAAACGAGCCATAGAAAATAGTTTACCGCCCCGGTATTACAAGCCATTTCCTACTTAAATGCGCACACTGGCCAATCCCTTGCCAATGAATCTGAAAAAAGGAGTTGACCGCATTATTTCGTCCGCAAAAAAAAAGGCCCTCTAAAGAGGGCCTTCTAGACATCAAGAAGATTGATGTTATTTCTTTTCCTGCAGTGTAAGCTTTTTGCCGGATTCCAACCATTCGGTCAGGATTACTTTGCAGTATTTGCTTGTGGAGAGGTGCATAGAGCTTGCGCGATTCTCCAACTCATCTGCCATCTTCTTGGACATGTTAATGCCGATTGTCTTTGTATTTTTCCCGATAGGATTAGTTGCCATGTTGTATACCTCATTTGTTTGTTTAAGTGGTTTTTTTTTAATATTTCCAGCTTCACCTGTCTAGCAAAAAATGCTGGAAAAATGCGATAATATTGCCGGACCAAACAAGGGGTGTTTTCATAAGGAATATCAAAACACTCCATTCGGAATTTTGCGGCGCGGAGGAGCAAGCGGCAAGATTGCAGGAAAACCAATTCTGCGAGACGGCTCTTGAATTTAAGGGATCTTTAACCCACTCTGTGCAAATCAACCCACAGGGAGAACGCATGGAAAATTTGATCTATAAAATAGAAGAGATGGCAGAGAGCCTTCTCGAACTGGGGATCGTAGGCACAGCTCTGCTGGTCATCATTTTTTTCTTAATCCTTATTATCAGCCTGATACCCACCTTGTTTTATCTGCGATCGCTTCATATCGCATTTCAGCGCTGCGCCCCGGAAAACCGAACGCATTATCCAGCCGAGGTTTGGCTGTTGCTGATCCCTTTTTTCAATATCGCTTGGCATTTTATTACGGTCAAACGACTGGCGGAATCTCAGAAAAAAGAATTTGAACAGCGCCGCTTAGAGACGAACAATATCTCTTCATCTAAAATCATTGGTTTGGCGATGTGCACCTTTACCCTCTGCACCATTATTCCCTTTATTGGCCTGCTCGCAGCCCCGATCGGCTTTATCTGCTGGATTCTTTACTGGATTAAACTTTCAGGCAATTCCGCAATGCTGATTAAGAAAGCATAAAATTTCGGTGCAGAATATGAGGTCTCTTCACATCCTGATCATTGTCTGTCTGGCGTTCACCCTACTCGGATGCAGCCGTACGGTTGACGATGTTGAAAAGTGGAAAACCAAAAACGACATCGAGAAGCTTCAGAAAGCACTTAAAGACCCAAAAGCGGAAGTGCGAAAGGCCGCTGTTCTGGCGCTGGGAGATTTAAAAAGCAGAGCCTCCGTCGACCACATGATTGCGTGCCTCAACGACGAAGATGAGGAGGTCATGCTCGCGGCACTGGATGCACTGGTTTCTATCGGCGATCTCTCGATCTCGACTCCATTGATTGCCATGCTGAAAAATGAAAGCGAAACTGCACGCCTCAAAGCAACCGAGACGCTCGGTATGCTTAAAATTTCGGTGGCTGTTTCGGGACTTACAGAAACACTGAACGATGAGGTTCCAGAAATTCAATTAGCTGCAATTCACTCCCTGGGTCAACTCGGAGAGGTTAGTGGAAGCGCGGCGCTGATCAGCAAATTATTGTCTACGGAAAGTTCTGTAGAGATTCGCCAAGCCTGTATTTCAGCCTTGGCCCAAACCGGAGGAAGCGACGCAGCAAACCTGCTCTTGAAAATTGAGAATTCGGGCACTCCCCCGCTCAACGAATCGGCTAAGGAAGCGCTGACCAAAATGGGAAACGCGGCCATCCAATATGCGCTGAATGCATTGAGCAACACCGACGACGCTGTCAGAGCCGGAGCCTTAAGCCTATTGCGGGAGCGTGATGTCGTGCCGACCGAAGGAAGCGAACGGATTTGGTACATATTGGCGATTGCAGATCAATCTGGGCAAGACTGTTCTGAAACAGCAGCCGCGCTCGTTGAACAAGACAGCTCTACCGTTGCGACACTCGTTGATGCCGCAGCACACCCGAGCGCTATCATTCGCGAATCCGCTTGTCTGGCGCTGGAAAGAATCGGCGAAGCCTCCTTTGATCTGATAAAAAAACGCGCCCAAAGCACCGCCGTCAAGGAGGCGAAAGACTGGTTTAACCTGCGGAAGGAATGGGAAGGTGCACCGTCGCAATATCTCGACTTCTGGGGCATGCTCTCTGCCCTCAACCCAAACTTTCCCTCGCTGGAAGATATGACCGACGAGCTCAAAAAAAGCGACCCTCAACCGGTGCGCGCGCACATCCCGATTTTGATCAGCGAACTTGCAAATAAGAACAGCGCTTCCCGTGCCAAAAAGCTTCTTCAAGAGGCGGGCGAGACCGCGCGCCTTCCGCTGATTGCCGCCATCAGCAGCGAGAACCAAGGCGTTGCGGAAGCCGCAGCCGAACTTTTGAGTGACTATGCCGATCCACGTACGTGCAACGCACTGATGAATGCCCTGATGCTGCGACAGCAAAAGGGTGAGGACATTTCTTCATCTTCTCTCTATTCCGCGTTGGTACAATTGAACACAGAAAAGGCAGAACCCTTTCTTCTAAAAATTCGACCGTCGACCGGACGCGCCGCACAACTTCTCCGACGCCGACTCCCCGGCATTGAGATTGTTGCCGTATCTATGATTAAAACAGAGTCGGCCCCCGGCGCGCCCGTCCACTTTAGCGTAGGGCACAAAGTCGACGGGGAGATGGAAACCCTGGAGATTGTCTTTGAGAAAAACGAGCAGGGAGAATGGCACGAACGCCTTACGATAGATTCAGATGAAGACGAGCTGGAGGATCAACCCCAAAACAGCTCTTCTACACCTAAGACTCCAATCACCGAAAAATAAACCCCCCATTCTATCTGGAAGCCCGCCTTTTTGTGGGGCTGGAACGGGAAACGCCCTTCCAGCCGTGCCGGGACGCGCAGCGAGGCTGAAAACGTGGAAGTCAACGTTTTCAACCAATCCCATCCATAATTTTTCGGCGGAATTTCAATCGTTAATATGCTCTGGCACCCCAACCCCAAATGCGCAGTGCATTCGGATGAAATAGAGTCGAACAGGTAAAGAACCCTCCAAACCCCTATTCCGCTGCCTTTGAAAAGCTTCTCTTCGCCATAACCTCATATGAATCCAATGTTACTTGGGGAACCTCTTCTCGCCGGGTGTTTGTTCCGGCAACGCGGACGGCTTCGACAACCAGCTTTTCGGAGGTCACCTTAACATTAACAAACACCCCCGGCTCCATTTCCAGCATCGTTGTGGTCCTGAAAGGGTAATACTGCGCCGACCGCTCGTCCGTGGCGTCATAGAACTTGGGGCCGGTAGCGCCCGCGATCGAATAGATCGTGCCGTTGGGAGTGGGACTGTAGTCGATGGCTTCAATGGCCGAATCGGTTCCAATCTTGATGGGATTGGAGCGCGCGTAGGTGTGGTCGTGGCCGGCGAAAACAATGTCGACCTCGTAATCGGAAAAAATCTTTCCGTAGGTGCTTCGGACGACCGGCTCTTTCCATTTTTCGAAATACCGGTTTCCGAACGGCCCGATATGGCACAGCACGATGGTGTACTGGCTCAACTTACGGGCGCGGTCATGCTCCAATATGTTCTTCAGCCATTGCGCCTGGATGGCATGCTGTGGGTCTGTAACCATGGTGTTGAGCACGACAAAGAATACGTTATTGTAGTAGAAATAATACGACTGGCTCTTGTTGTGATCCGATTCGCAGCCGTTGTCGGGGAAGGTGATAAACGAGTTGAATATGGTGCTTTCCCCAAACTTGTAAACGTTGTCGCCCGTCGTCCAATAGGTATCGTGGTTGCCCTGCGTGGCGACGACCGGCGTTCTTTCGTTGAATTCGTTGGCGGCGCTGGTGTAGCTGAGGATTTCATTCGGATACTTTGAAATCTCGTTCACGATATCTCCCGCCATGAGGAAAAACTTGTTATTGCTGTCGAAGGCGTTGGCCGCCTGCATGACGTGGCTCATCATGGCATTGGTGCCGCTCTGGGGGTCGGCCACCACGGTGAAACTAAACTCCGCTCCCGCTCCGCTTGTCTCGTGATGGAAGACCTTCGACCAAGCCCCGACCTCGCCCATGCGGTACCTGTATTTCGTGTTCCTCTGGAGTCCTGCGACACGCCCGCGGAAAATGTTCCTAGGAGAGATGGTCCCTATTTCACCGGACAAGGAGAACGGCTCGCCCGCAACTGCAATCTCCCGCGCGTTCAGGAAATCGAGATCGTCTTCAGCCGTAATTTGAATCTTTTGAACAGGGATGGCTGCGTCGTTGTGCCACTGCACCAAAAACTCGCTCGAACTGTCCTCTCCAAAGTTGGTAGTGATGTTGTATGGCGGCTCGCATGGCGGTGTGGAAGGCGGCGCGGGAATGTCCACAATCACCTTCGCGCAACCGCCTAGCAACACACTCAAGCAAAGCGTGGCCGTACCCATCAACGAAGATATCCATCTGTTTTTCATAACTATTTCTCCTTCTTCTTCAACATAAATAACCACCGGCACCGCATGGGTTTGCCGACCATCGACCAAGGACGGCCCAGTATTGAGCGTTCCCGCCGAAACTAAACAGGGAGACCCACTATAGGTTATTATTTGATACAAACAACCCTTTCCCGGACCTTTTTGCATGCCATTTCGGCATAAACGGCAAGAACACAATCCACTCTTCTTATCTTGCATTTTCAATCCCGCTATGAATTATGAATTCAAACCAAATGTGATTTAAAAAAATGGGGGCTAGACATGAGGACAGGGCGAAGAATTTTTCTTATTCTTTCGGTATGGCTTGGCTTGACGGGTATGGCCGGAGAATCACTGGCTGGGAACTATTGGGACTGGATGGATATGAGCGCGGAGCAAGAGGCATTCTGCGAAACGTACATGCCGCCGTTCCTTGAAATCCGCAAACAGCTGGGCGACGAAGCTGCATTAAAGGAACTCGACCGCCTCTTTTTCCTTTCTGCGGAACGATTTGGCTCCGAGAGTTTTTTCTATCGCATCGTTTGGTACGAAGCGCAGGTTCATAGTGGCAAGGAGGAGGAGGCGTGGGGCCTGACCCTGTTCCAGTATCTATGGAAGCGAAGACTGCATGCAGATCCGGACCTGATCCAGTACCTCTCCTCCAGCGAATATCTCCTGCTGGACAACATCATCGAGTACTGCTACAGCCTAGGTATGGGCGCACTCGCCAGTTCCTACGTGATGATCATCGAAGACAACCTCGAGCGTAATCTTGGGTTCGACATGTCCAGAACAAGTTACAAGGAAGTGGGAACTCTCTTTTCGTTTCTTCCCGAGGCCCGAAAGCGCGACTACCCGATCTTTAACCATACGCTAGACAATTTCGACATCGACGAAAACGAGTCGCTTCGGGACTTCATCTACTATCCGAACATTTATGGAATCAGGACTGTTGCCAAAAATGCCAAGAAATCAGGCGATTGGATCACCGCCGCTGAATTGAGCGACTGGATGATCCAGTATTGCGACGAATATATGATCGACCAGAGCAACATGAAGGAGGAAATCTGCGACGAAACCGGTTACGCCGGACGCAAGACACTGTCCGAAATTGCCCTTTTGCATGGCTATCCCGACGAGTCGGCCCGCTTTTTAGAGGATTTTATCGAGCGGGCGGAAGGCTACTACCACACCGTTCCCCAGGATCTGCTCAAAGCGAAGCTCGAACTCGCCGTCATCCAGATCATTACGGGAGAGTTGACCGAAGAGGCCCTCGAAATGGCAAACCGGGCGGTGGAAGCCAGCGAACGGGACATTTATCCGTCGCGTACGGAAACCCTGACCGCCCACCTAAACCGGGCCCGGGTCTACCACGCTCTCGGCTATTGCGAACGAGCGTGGGAAATGGTCGATGAACTGCTCGACCAAACGTCCCGAGACGTGAATCCATATCACTGGGTCTTTATGCTCAATACGGCCATCGACCTAGCACTTGCCGATGGCGCTCAACGCCCGGAACTTGAATCGTGGCTGATACTTGCCTTGGACAACGCCCGGAAGACGGGAAACAAGTTTGACGAACTTCCGCTCTATGAAAAATATGCCTGCTTCCTTGCCATGAAGGGACGATTGGCCGAAGCCGTATACGTCCAGCAGGAAGCGGTCCGGCTCGCCGAAGCGATGGCGCTGTCCAAGCGTCTTGAGGACAACTTGGCCGTTCTGAAAAACCTCATTGTGCAGCTTCCTCAAGAGGTAGCCAATAATGCGCCGCAGGAAAGCGAAAGCATGGCCGACACCACGCCTCCGAATGCGGACAACGCAACAAGCGAACCGAACCAGCCGAAGATCGCCACTCTAGGAAACGGCGGCGAAGCCATCACAGTATTCCAAATGAAAACGGTGGACATCCAACCACGGACTAGCGTCTCTGCGGCGTTGCCCGGCCAAGAGGCCTACGGTCGGTTCTACCTCACCAATCCATCGACCACTCTCGTTGCGGGACGGATGCAACTGCACGGACCACTGGCCGATGGAACTTGGCTGGACGACCACTGGATGACGATCAGTGCGAGCCCGTCGTTTGCGGAATCGGTTGTCGAGCACGACATCTTGATGCCGGCGGGCGGAACCTACGTCATCGATATCACCGGCCTGCCTTCCGAGGATGGTACCGGAACAGAAATTCGCTGCATTTGGACTCCAACCGGACGCACCAACGGTAAGGTTACGGCGTCGTGGATATTTGAAGCCAACCAAACGGGGAAACGCACGGCGGTCATCGATGCCCACGAGCTGAACGATAACCCCTACTATCTCATTCCAATCCGGCACATGATCCAACGGCGGGATAATCAACGGCGGCAAAGCGTCGACTTTTCGATCGAGGCTTCCGCCCTCACTCGAATTGAAGCCTACGACGCCAGGACTGGAAGGCTCCTAGCAATCGATGCCGATGGCGACGGCGACTTCTTGGGCCGCGGCGACCTTGTCGCAGTCGACTCAAACCGGAACAACCTACCGGACGTCGAATTTGAGAAAGGACAGAGCAATGCATCCATCATTCTCTACGTCAAGCCGGACGACGGCAACACGCACACCGAACTCTCGATCCGCCTGCTCGAAAATGGAACATGGAGAACCGACGCCATCGACACCATCAAAGGTCGCTAAACCGGCAATTGGAGAAAGGGGTTCGCTTGAAAGCAACCCCTGCTTGGCGGCAACGCCCTTGACTCTCCGATACCGTTTTATCTCGGCTCGTTGGGAATCTCATCCCTGTTACATGTCGGTCTGACGTACAAGAAAACCCGGCCTCCATGTGAAAGCCGGGTTTATTCATCTGCTGAACGGGTCAGCAATCGTGCGCCCCGTAAGAGCGGGGCGCACGGGGTAACTTACATCATGCCGCCCATGCCGCCCATGTCAGGCATTGCCGGAGCGTTCTTTTCCGGAATATCTGCAACCATGCACTCGGTCGTCAACAGCAGTCCGGCAATCGATGCCGCGTTCTGCAGCGCGTAACGGGTTACCTTGGCCGGGTCAATGATACCCGCTTCGATCATGTCGACATATTCGCCGGTTGCCACGTTGTAACCGAAGGACTGCTTGCCCTTCTTCACTTCCTGCACAACAATCGCGCCTTCTTCGCCGGCGTTTTCCACCAGTTGGCGCAGCGGAGCTTCAATCGCCTTGCGGACTATGTTTACGCCGACCGCTTCATCGCCTTCAGCGTCCACTTTATCCAGCGCCTTCTGAACGCGAAGCAGCGCAATACCGCCGCCGGGGACGATCCCTTCTTCAACCGCAGCGCGGGTTGCGTGGAGTGCATCATCAACACGGTCCTTCTTTTCTTTCATTTCGGTCTCCGTTGCCGCGCCCACATTGATCACCGCTACACCGCCGGCGAGCTTCGCCAGACGTTCCTGCAGCTTTTCGCGATCGTAGTCAGAGGTGGTATCTTCAATCTGGCGACGGATCTGATCGATACGGGCCTTGATATCAGCAGCTTTGCCGGCGCCTTCAACGATGGTGGTTTCATCTTTACCAACGGTCACGCGCTTTGCCGTACCGAGGTCGGCGAGCGTCACGCTTTCAAGCTTAATACCGAGGTCTTCGGTAATGAACTTGCCGGCAGTCAAAACGGCAAGGTCTCCCATAATCGCTTTGCGTCGATCGCCGAAGCCGGGTGCCTTAACCGCACAGACGTTCAGCGTGCCGCGCAGTTTATTAACCACCAGAGTCGCCAGCGCTTCGCCTTCGATATCTTCTGCAATGATCATCAACGGCTTGCCGGTCTTGGCCACGTTCTGGAGCAGCGGGAGCATGTCCTGAAGGTTGGAAACCTTCTTTTCGTACAGCAGGATGTACGGATCTTCCAGAACGGCTTCCATCGTGTTCGCGTCGGTAATGAAATACGGAGAGAGGTAGCCCTTGTCGAACTGCATCCCTTCAACCACGTCGAGCGAGGTTTCGATCGACTTCGCTTCTTCAACCGTGATCGTTCCGTCCTTACCCACCTTGTCCATGGCTTCGGCAATAATGTTACCGATCGTGGAATCGCCGTTAGCGGAGATGGTACCGACCTGCGCAATTTCCTCGCTGGTCTTCACCTTTTTGCTGAGCTTAGCCAGCTGATCAACCATCGCTTCAACCGCCTTGTCGATGCCGCGCTTCAGGCTCATCGGGTTGGCGCCGGCCGTAACATTCTTCAGCCCTTCGCGATAAATCGCTTCGGCCAGAACGGTCGCCGTAGTCGTTCCGTCACCGGCAACGTCGGAGGTCTTGGAAGCCACTTCCTTCACCATCTGAGCGCCCATATTTTCAAACGCATCTTCGAGTTCGATTTCCTTCGCCACAGAAACGCCATCCTTCGTGACGGTCGGCGAACCAAACTTTTTGTCGATAATTACGTTGCGGCCTTTCGGACCGAGCGTAACTTTCACTGCTTTGCTCAACTTTTCAACACCCCGCAACATGGCGTCGCGGGCTTCTACATCAAATTTAATCTGTTTAGCCATAACTTAAAATCTCCTTTCAGTCGATAAATCCGAATTTATAATCCCTAAGCACGAAACGGTATAATATTCTCATTTGGAGTTTGTTTCGGATTTCGGGGTTCGGATTTCGAAATTGAACTACCCAATCACTGCCAGAATATCGTCCTCACGCATGATCTGATATTCCTTGCCGTCCATCTTCACTTCGGTGCCGCCGTATTTCGGCATCAGCACCACATCGCCGACCTTGACATTGAACGGAACTTTTTTCCCGTTATCGTCGATCTTCCCCGTTCCCACGGCAATCACTTTGCCTTGCTGCGGCTTTTCCTTCGCCGAATCAGGGATAATGATTCCGCCTTTAACGGCCTCTTCTTCCTTAATCGGTTCAACCAATACGCGTTCGCCCAATGGTTTAATCTTCATATATACTTCTCTCCTTTTAGTTACTAGACTCTCGGCGGAACCCTCCGCCTCGTTAAAAAATCGAAACTCTAAGTCCGAAACCCGAAACAATACCCAAAACCTGAATCTTAAAACCTTGAGTATTCAACTTTGTTTCGGATTTCGAAATTCGGATTTAGTTATTTATCCGTATCGTCGTCCATCATTTCAAAGTCCGCTTCTTCGACATCCGAAGCGGGCTTCTCTCCCGCTGAAGACGCTCCGGCATCTGCTCCCGCCTGCTCCGCACCCGGCTGACCCTGTGCATTGGCATACATTTCGGTTGCAGCGGCCTGCATCTTTTCGTTCAGCGCATCCAGCGCGCTCTTCATGCCGTCGTAATCTTCCGACTCAATCGCCTTTTTGACCGGCTCAATCGCCGCTTCCACTTCGGCCTTCTTGTCTTCAGAAATCTTATCCCCGTTTTCCTTGAGGAATTTTTCGGTCTGGAAGACGGTCGAATCCGCCTGATTTTTCAAATCGACCTTCTGCTTCAGCTTTTCATCTTCTGCCGCATGCACCTCGGCGTCTTTCACCATCTGTTTGATCTCTTCATCGGATAATCCGCTGGAGTTCGTGATGGTGATATGCTGCATCTTTCCGGTGCCCAGATCCTTCGCGCTGACCTTTACAATACCGTTGGCATCAATATCGAACGTTACTTCAATCTGAGGCGTACCGCGCGGGGCCGGCGGAATTCCGTCGAGATTAAAGCTGCCGATCACCTTATTATCGCGCGCCATTTTACGTTCGCCCTGCAGCACCTTAATTTCCACGGCAGGCTGGTTGTCGGAGGCGGTTGAGAAAATTTCGCTCTTTTTCGCCGGAATCGTCGTATTACGCTCAATCAACGGCGTGGAAATTCCACCCATCGTTTCAATACCGAGCGTCAGCGGAGTCACGTCAAGTAGGAGCACATCCTTCACTTCGCCCTTCAGAACCCCGCCCTGAATCGATGCACCGACCGCAACCACTTCGTCGGGGTTCACTCCCTTATGCGGCTCCTTACCAAAGATTTCCCTTACGGAACTCTGTACCTTCGGCATACGGGTTGATCCGCCCACTAAAATCACTTCGTCCACTTCAGATGCACTGAGGCCCGAGTCCGACAAGCAGACACGCATCGGCTGAATGGTCTTGGTGATCAGATCATCGCACAGCTCTTCAAGTTTTGCGCGGCTGAGCGTCACATTCAAGTGCTTCGGTCCGGTCGCATCGGCGGTAATGAACGGCAGGTTGATTTCGGTCGACTGCGAGCTGGAGAGTTCGCACTTCGCCTTTTCCGCCGCTTCCTTCAGACGCTGCAGCACCATCGGATCGGCTGAAAGGTCGATGCCTTGATCCGCCTTAAAGCCGGCGACCAGCCAATTAATAATCTTCTGGTCAAAGTCGTCCCCGCCGAGATGGCCGTCCCCGCTGGTGGCCGTCACTTCAAAAACGCCGTCGCCGATGTCGAGAATCGACACGTCGAACGTACCGCCGCCCAAGTCATAAATCGCAATCTTCTCTTCCGACTTTTTGTCCAGACCATAGGCCAGGGATGCCGCCGTCGGCTCGTTGATAATACGCAGCACTTCCAGACCGGCAATTTTACCGGCGTCCTTCGTTGCCTGACGCTGGGAGTCGTTAAAATAGGCCGGAACCGTAATCACGGCCTGGGACACCGTTTCGCCCAGATAGGCTTCTGCGTCGGTTTTCAGCTTCTGGAGAATCATCGCGGAAATTTCCGGCGGAGAATAGACCTTGTCGCCGATTTTAATGTGCGCATCGCCGTTTTTCGCCTTCACCACGTCATAGGGCACCAAATCAATTTCGTGGGCAACCTCATCATACTTACGGCCCATAAAACGCTTCACGGAAAAGATGGTCTGCTTCGGGTTGGTCACGGCCTGACGTTTTGCCGCAGTGCCCACCAAGCGCTCACCGTTTTTCGTGAAAGCCACAATCGAAGGCGTGGTACGTCCGCCCTCTGCATTTGGGATAACCGTCGGCTCGCCGCCTTCCATAACAGCCATACACGAGTTGGTCGTACCGAGGTCGATACCCAACACTTTAGATCCTGCTTTACTCATATTATCTCTCCTGTTTCAAATTGGTTTTAACGGGACTCTCTATAACAAAAAGCGTGCCAGCTGGAGGGATGCGTGACTCGTGATGCGTAATGCGCTGACGGTGTTCAACTTAACCACAGAGCACTTAAAACCTAAAACTCCGCTTGCGCCACCGGACTGTCCCACTTTCGCCACAAACCCTGTCCCACCTGCGCCATCGTGTCACACCCTGGAAGCCTTCGCCGTGGGTATAAACATTAAAAACGCCGTCGAGTGCCTACGTCACCCTGCGGGCCGGCGCACTCCAAAATGTTCCCCTTTTGCTGCCAAAACGCAGAGAACAGGAACTCGGATTTCAGAATTTAGAAACAGCCGCGCTAATCAGTGCGCTCAGCTGCTTCCGCTTTCGAAATCGAAAGCGAAGCAGCCGTTGATATCCTTTAGGGCATCCGCACTTCAACCCTGTAAAACCCTGACGATTCGGCGTTATGGAGGGTGTCGGTGTAGCTGTTTTGCGGATATTCAATCTCATCCTGCAAAACCTCGTAGTCGTCGGTCAGCGTTTCCCGCCACCGCACGGAATAGCTGCGACCCTCGACGGAGGTCCATTCAATCACAAAGCCGGTTGGAATCTGATTCGTTGAAACCGAAACCACAAACACGGAGTTAGGATCGCTCGGGTTCGTCCCTGCAATCCATTCCGAAATGTTATCAAACAGGTCGTTGTCATAGTCATCAGTCGGAGCCGATCCGAGAATTGATCCGAAATGAGTCGCTTCCCACCAATTGGGCATCCCATCGCCATCTTCGTCATCGTCTTCGTTGTAGTATTCGTAGGCCCCCATGTCGACCACGCCACCTGCAATACGCGGCAGCCCAGCCAGATCCAGTGCACCAACGACATACCCGTTAGACCCCGCATCGATGCACGGCGATCCCGCCGCCAAACGATAATCTCCGTTCGCCGCATCCACAAACAGCGGTACGTTCGTGATGTTGCCGTTCACGCCATGCGTCAAGTCGGGGGAACACGTGTAGTACGCACTGGAGTGATAAAAATTCTTCCCATTGGGAGCCGTGTTGCCATAGACAATGGTGTTTTTCGCCGTCCCACCAGCCATCCCGCCGCCGTAGGTTGCCGAATTCCCGTTGATGGTGCAGTTATTCGCCATGCCGTTATACATACCGCCTCCGTTGGTAGCCGAATTATCGCTGATGGTGCAGTTGTTCGCCACGCCATAATACATCCCTCCGCCCCACCTTGTAGAATTACCGCTGATGGTGCAGTTATTCGCCGTACCATAATGCATCCCGCCGCCGCGGGTTGCCGAATTGCCGCTGATGGTGCAGTTGGCGACAACAGGTGTGGTATCTGAGCAATAGATTCCGCCACCATTTTCCGCGTACCCGTTTGTAATCGTCAGCCCCTCGATCACGCTGGCTGTGTCACCTAAATCAAAACAAGAAACGCAGCCCTGTCCATCCACAATGGTCAATCCTGATCCATCGACGCCCACGATGTGAACCGGGTTTGAAACCGTTATCGCTGCCGACAAGGAATAGGTTCCGCTTCCAACAAAAACCCATCCACTGGGAAGACCTTGCGCATCGACACCCGCTTGGATCGTCGCCTTGGCGCTCGCCCAGTTTCTACCATCGTTCGCATCATTTCCGTTTAGCGACACATGGATGGCGGTCTCTTCAAAGGAAACGATGGTAACCTTCTGCGTCGCCGACACCCCGCCCGGAAAATCGGCGTTGTACGCCGTCAGGACCACGTCGAAGATACCAGCCGACGCCCACGCATGCACCACGGGAAGCGAATTGGTAATCTGCGTTCCATCGCCGAAATCCCAGACATGTTCAGAGAGCGCACCATGAATCTGCCCATGAAACTGAATTGGATAATAGGGAACCATCATCAAATCGTTGGCAACAAAGTTGACCTCGATAGTTCCTCTCAGCAGATCATCGGAAGGCTCGTCGCATCCCATGGAGGGCGGATTGGCCCATACGTTCCCGTCGATATCGGTTCCAGTGGCATAGTCCGTACTGCCCTTGCCCCGGCAGGGCGAATCTGCTGCAATGTGCGATGAGGAAGCCAGCATCGGCGCGTTCGTTATGTTGCCGTTCACGCCATGCGTCAAGTCGGGGGAACACGTGTAGTACGCACTGGATGAATAGAAATTGTTCCCTTTTAGATTATAGCACACAATGCAGTTGTTTGCCGTGCCTTCACTCATCCCGCTACCGTAGAATGCCGAATTACCAGTGATGGTGCAGTTGTTTGCCGTACTCTTATACATCCCACCGCCCGTATGCGGTGCAGAGTTTCCGAAGATCGTGCAGTTATTCGCCGTGCCTTCATACATCCCGCCGCCATACTCCAGGCTGGCCGAATTATCGCTGATGGTGCAGTTGTTCGCGTTGGCTCTATACATCCCGCCGCCGTTTCGTGCAGAATTATCGCTGATGGTGCAGTTATTCGCCGTTCCGCCAGAGATTCCTCCGCCGTATTTTGCCGAATTGCCGCTGATGGTACAGTTGTTCGCAGTGCCGCCAACCATCCCGCCGCCGCTACCGCCGTTGTAAATGATGTTGGTACTTAAGGCCACATTCCCGCTGATGGTGCAGTTGGTAACAATGGGTACTATTCCAGAACAATAGATTCCTCCGCCATCTCCACTAGTATATCCATTCGTGATCGTCAGCCCCTCAATCACGCAAGCGGTGTTGCCCAGATTAAAGCAACGGACGTTGCCTTGCCCATCCACAATGGTCGATTCCGCTCCATTGACTCCTACGATGTGAACCGGGTTTGAAACCGTTATCGTTTCCGACAAGGAATAGGTTCCTCCATCAATCAGAATCCAGCCATCTCTGAGATCTTGTGCATCGACACCCGCTTGGATCGTCGCCTTGGCGCTCGCCCAGCTTGTACCATCGTTTGTGTCGTTCCCATCTGGAGAAACATGGATGGCGGATCCCTCAAGGGAAACAATGGAAACCTCCTGCGTCGCCGAAACTCCATCTGGCCAATCGGCATTGTACGCCGTCAGCACCACATCATAGGTGCCCAATGCAGCCCAAACATGCTCCACTGAAAGCGAATTCGTAACCTGCGTGCCATCGGAAAAATCCCAGACATACATCAGGGCCGCGCCCTCGACCATTCCCTTGAAGGCAATCATTTCGCCGGGAAGTACTTTGTTCTCGCTAGACGTGAAGGAAACAGTGATGTCCCCGCCGGTCGTGCTGTATGGCTCGTCACATCCCATCGAGGGCGGATTAGCCCAAGCCTCGCCATCAATGTCCGTCCCAGTGGCATAGTCCGCGCTGCCCTTGCCCCGGCAAGGCGAATCCGCTGCAATGCGCGACGAGATGGTGAATACCGGCGCATTCGTGATGTTACCGTTCGCTCCGTGTGTTACTTCGGGCGAACAGGAATACCTTGCCGTTGTATTATATAGATCCTTCCCTGAAGGCGACGTATTGTACCAAACAATGCAGTTGTTTGCCGTACCCTCATACATCCCGCCGCCATACTGTGATGATGTATTCCCGATAACGGTGCAGTTATTCGCGATGAAAGCATACGTCCCTCCGCCATACCGTGATGCTGTATTCCCGATAACGGTGCAGTTATTCGCGGTGCAAGAAGACATCCCGCCGCCGTCCCGGGCCATATTCCCGCTAACGGTGCAGTTGTTCGCTGTGCTGCCATTCATCCCGCCGCCCACTTCGCCTGCCCTATTCCCGCTAATGGTGCAGTTGTTCGCTGTGCTGCCATTCATCCCGCCACCCCGTTCACCTGCGCTATTCCCGCTAACGGTGCAGTTGTTTGCCGTGCCTTTGCACATCCCGCCGCCTGACACGCCGGCCCTATTTCCGCTGATGGTGCAGTTGGTGACGACAGGGGTGGTATCTAAGCAATAGATTCCACCACCAATGCCCGCGTATCCATTTGTAATCGTCAGCCCCTCAATCACGCAGGCGGTGTTGCCCAGATTGAAGCAACGGACGCTGCCTTTCCCATTCACAATGGTCGATCCCGGTCCATCGACGCTCAGTATACGAACCGGCTTAGAAACCGTTATCGTTGCCGACAAGGAATAGGTCCCGCTTCCAACAAGAACCCAGCCATCTCTGATATCTTGCGCATCGACACCCGCCTGGATCGTCGCCTTGGCGCTTTCCCAGCTTGCGCCATCGTTTGCATCGTTCCCATTTAAGGAAACATGGATGGCAGACTCTTCAAAGGAAACGATGGAAACCTCCTGCGTCGCGGACACTCCGCCCGGAGAATCGGCGTTGTACGCCGTCAGGACCACGTTATAGATGCCGGGCACCACCCACGCATGCTCCACCGAAAGCGAATTCGCAACCCGCGTGCCATCGCCGAAATCCCATATATGAGCAGAGAGCGCTCCATGAATCTGCCCTTTAAACTGAATTGGACAACCAGTAAGCACCATCGATTGATTGGCTACAAAGGCAACCTCGACAGGTCCTCTCGGAAACTCTGCGGGCTCGTCGCATCCCATGGAGGGCGGATTGGCCCATGATTCCCCGTCAATATCGGTTCCGGCGGCATAGTCGGCACTACCTGCGCCACTGCAAGGTGAATCCGCTGCAATGTGCGAAGAGGAAACAAACACCGGCGCGTTCGTGATGTTTCCGCCCACGCCGTGAGTCACGTCAGGCGAACAGGAATATCTTGCCGTTGTGCCATCTATATCCTTTCCTGTAGTACTGTACCAAACAATACAGTTGTTCGCCGTGCCACGATACGTCCCGCCGCCCAAATTTTCGGTGATGGTGCAGTTGTTCGCCGTTGCACCATACATCCCGCGACCACTGTTCCCGCTGATCGTGCAGTTGTTTGCCGTACCCTCATACATCCCGCCGCCGTTTAGGGCCGTATTCCCGCTGATCGTACAATTGTTCGCCGTGCCACGATACATCCCGCCGCCCTTTTGAGTTGCCGTATTCCCGCTGATGGTGCAGTTGGTGACAACGGGTACCATACCAGAGCAATAGATTCCACCGCCATTGCCGCCAGTATATCCATTCGTGATCGTCAGCCCCTCAATCACGCAGGCCGTGTTGCCCAGATTGAAGCAACTAACGCTGCCTTGCCCATCCACGATGGTCGATCCCTGCCCATCGGCCCCCACGATACGAACCGGCTTAGAAACCGTTATCGTTGCCGACAAGGAATAGGTTCCGCTTCCAACAAGAATCCAGCCACCTGGGAGCTCTTGCGCATCGATACCCGCTTGGATCGTCGCCTTCGCGTTCGCCCAGCTTCTACCATCGTTCGTATCATCTCCGTCTGGTGACACACGGATAGATAAGTCTTCCATCGATGCAATCCAGACTTCCTGCGTCGCCGAAACTCCATCTGACCAATCGGCGTTGTATGCCGTCAGCACCACGTTGAAGGTACCGGACTCCGCCCACGTATGCTCTACGGAAAGCGAATTGGTAACCTGTGTGCCATCGCCAAAGTTCCAGACATGCATCAGGGCCGCGCCCTCGATCATTCCCTTGAAGGCAATCATTTCGCCGGGAAGGACGCCGCCCTCGCCAGCCGTAAAGGAAACGTTGATGTTCCCGCCCGTCGTGCCGTAGGGTTCGTCACAGCCCATGGAGGGCGGATTGGCCCAGGCCTCCCCGTCGATATCTTTTCCGGTGGCATAGTCCGCGCTGCCCGCCCCCCGACAGGGCGAATTCGCCGCAATGTGTGAAGAGGTGACGAACATCGGCGCATTCGTGATGTTGCCGTTCGCACCGTGTGTTACGTCGGGCGAACAGGAATACTTTGCCGTTGTATCATATAAATCGTTCCCGGTGGGAGAGGTATTGCCATAGACAATGCAGTTGTTCGCTGTGCCGACACACATCCCGCCGCCGTGTTCGGATGCCGTATTCCCGCTGATGGTGCAGTTGTTCGCCGTTCCGTTATACACTCCACCGCCGGATAAAGCCCTGTTCCCTGTAATGAAACAGTTGGCGACGACAGGAGTGGTATCGGAGCAATAGATACCGCCGCCACCATTATCGCCGCAATCTCCATTTTTGATCGTCAGCCCCTCGATCACGCAGGCGGTGTTTCCCAGATCAAAACAACGGACGCTGTCTTGCCCATCCACAATGGTCGATCCTGGTCCATCGACTCCCACGATGCGAACCGGCTTTGTAACCGTTATCGTTGCCGACAAGGAATAGGTCCCGCTTCCAACAAGGACTCCGCCGCCTACAAAATCTTGCGCATCGACACCCGCTTGGATCGTCTTCTTGGCGCTTTCCCAGCTTGAGCCATCGTTCGCATCGTTCCCATTTGGGGAAACATAAATGGCGGTCTCTTCAAAGGAAACGATGGAAACCTCCTGCGTCGCCGATACTCCGTCTGGCCAATAGACATTGTACGCTGTGAGCACCACGTTGAAGGTACCGGACGCCGCCCACGCATGCTCTACGGAAATCGAATTCGTAATCTGCGTTCCATCCCCAAAATCCCATACAACCAAATTGGCAGGCCCCTCCACATGCCTCCGGAAAGAGAGAGGAAAACCATTTGCCACAATGGTATCACAGCTCTCGATCATAACCTGAAGCCAATCCTCCCCCTCACCGTGATATTCATCGCATCCGATGGAAGGCGGATTACCCCACGCTTCGCCATCGATATCCGTTCCGGTTGCATATGCCATATTCCCCGCACCTCTGCATGGCGAGTTCCAAGCAACATGCCCATCGGCAGTCAGAAGGGGCGAATTCGTGATATTTCCGTCGATGCCGTGCGTCAGATACGGCGAACAACTGAAGCGAGCGATTGCGGAGGAAAGATCATTTCCTGTCGGAGCTTCATTGTACCAAACGATACAGTTATTCACCGTGGCGTTGTATATTCCACCACCGAGTTCTTCCGCAGAGTTCCCGCTGATGGTGCAGTTGTTCGCCGTTCCATAATACATCCCGCCGCCGTCGGAAGCCGAATTTCCAGTAATGGTGCAGTTGTTTGCCGTGCCTTGATAGATCCCGCCGCCATCTTCGAGGGCCGAATTCCCGCTGATGATGCAGTTGTACAGCGAACAGTAATAACTTCCGCCACCACCGCTGGCCGTATTCCCGATGATGGTGCAGTTGAATAAAGAACCCTTGTAGCATCCACCCCCAAAATTATCGGAAGCATTTCCGACAAGTATACAGTTCGTAACGAGTCCGTCACCCCCGCGAATCGTCGGTCCGTCACCGGCGTTGAGGCTTACGCCGCCGCCCATGCAATCATAGTAAATCTGTCCGGAGGTCATGGTGTGTCCATTGGTGATGGTGAAACCGGAAAGGATGCCGGAACTCATATAAACGCCACGCACGGCATTGCTGCCCAAAGGACCCTCTCCAACAATGTACGTATATTCCGGACCGTTGACCGACTGAACGGTAATATCGTTGGTGATGACCACGCGGTTCATGCAGGAAAATCCGGGCGTAACCGCTCCGCCGGCAGTATAGAACCCATCGGCAACCAGCACGGTGCTTCCCCATGTGTCATCCGCAATATCCACCGCATCCTGAATAGTGGTTGCCGCCGTTGCCCAGCTGGTGTACGGAGCAACAGGCGAAGTGTTGCCTGCATTCACATAATAGGTACTGGAAGCGACCACCTGAACCTGCGCCGTGGCCGAAACTCCATCCGGAAAATCGTCATTCCACGCCGTCAGTACCACGTCATAGTTTCCGGCCTCTCCAAACGCATGCGCCGGATAGGTTGTGTTCGGCAAAGATTCTCCATCCCCGAAGGCCCATCGGTTCGATGTGACTTCTCCCGTTATTTCAGCAAAAAAGCCCAGCGCATATCCCTTTGCAATTTTTGAACCCTCCATTGAAATGGAAACGGACAACGTCCCATCGAAAGGAGCCGAAGGTTCATCACATCCCATCGAAGAAGGCGTATTCCACGCATCCCCGTCAATGTCGGTGGCAGAAACATCGTCCGCAGATCCGGCTCCCACGCAGGGAGATTCGGAATGGATGTGGGAAGGACCCAGCAGCATAGGATCTGCTGAGATATTCCCCTCTCCTTCGGGCAAAGGGGTGGTACAGGAATAAGAGAATGTATCGTTAACCCAGTTGTCATCCGTAGAAAATGCCGTATTTGCATAAACAATGCAGTTGGTCAGCGTACAGCCGCTGGTCCCGCCTCCGAGAACGTCGGAGGTGTTGCCTGTAATCGTGCAATGCGTCAGCACACTTTCGTCACATCCGCCGCCAGTATTGGCGGCGAAATTACCGAAAATTGCACAATTGCTCAACGTACTGTTGGCGACTCCGCCCCCCTCATAAGCCATGTTCCCGAAAATCGTGCAATTAGTCAACGTACAGCCTTCGGCCCCGCCGCCACAGTCGGCCGTATTACCGCTAATCGTGCAGTCATATGCCGTGCATCCGTCCATCCCGCCACCAAAGCCCCCAGAGTTCCCGCTGATCGTACAGTTGTATGCCGTGCTCAGAAACAACCCACCGCCATAACGATACTGGGGGCTAGAATTGCCGCTGATCATACAGTTGTATGCCGTCCCCTGGTACATCCCGCCACCGCTGTCGGATGAATTACCGACCACGACGCAATTGGTGATCACTGGGGTTGTGTCGTCGCAATAGATTCCTCCGCCGAAATTTTCAGAATAAGCGTTCGTAATCGTCAACCCCTCAATGACGCAGGACGTGTTTTCGAGATAAAAACAGCGCACACTGCCCTGCCCGTCCACGATGGTGGTTTCCGGGCCGTTCACGCTCCGGATTGTAATCTGATTCTCGACCCGAAGTTCTGCATCCAGCATATAGTGCCCATCTTCCACCAGAATCACCCAGCCGTCTGCGGCAAACTCCAGCGCATCCTGAATATTGGTCGCAGCAGTCGCCCAAGTGGTGTAGGGAGCCGAGGCATTGAGCCCATTGCTCAGACAGACAAACAAGGTTGCATCACCGTATCCGTCTCCGTCCGTATCCCAAAGAAGAGGGTCGCTCCCGAGTACATTGAATTCATGCCCGTCACTGATCCCGTCCCCGTCACTGTCCTTAAGCAACGGACCAGTGCCCATATTCATTTCTTCACCGTCAGACAATCCGTCATCATCACAGTCGGAATCTCCGGGATCGGTGCCGTATGTATGGACTTCATCTCCATCACTCAAACCATCCTGATCGCTGTCCGCAGCAATCGGATTCGTGTTGTACGTATTTATTTCTTCTCCATCAGTCAACCCATCATCATCTGAATCCGCATCAGTTGGATCTGTTCTGTAAATACATTCTTCCCACTCATCATCGAGACCATCGGCATCAAAATCGATAATGTCGCGCAACCCGCAAACTGCCTGAACAGATGTTTCGGTATTTGTGATCGATGTGATTGTAAAATAGCGTCCATCAATGTACCGGCTATTGATGAGATGGACGTCCGATAGATTTAAATTATTTGTAATAACATTATTCGTATTTGAAGTCGTTGCCAGTGTGAGTACCTGGCCAACTCCAATCACTCCTTGTCCATTGTCCACAATCTCCCACTTTGTGCCGGCATCAAGCGTTAATGAACCCGATGACTTGAGGGTTCCCATGTAAGTCCCTATGATAGGAGCAATGATAGTCGAATTGGTTTCGGTGTGAACAAAGGTGGCGGTGTTTCCTTTTGGGTTAGTGCCAAGATTCAATGTTCCTCCTGATTTAACCACCAAACCACTACTGAAAATTGCCCTTCCTCCGCTCCCCCCAACAATGAAGCTGCCGTACAAATTAAACTCGTTTGTACCAGCCAGCTCTATAGATATTACATTGTTGCCGGAGACCGTGACATCAGAAAGTTGTCCATCAGTCCATTCTGTTATCTTCAGTGTCTCCCCTCTAAAATCAAGAGACACATTATTCGTAAACGTACTCTTTAAAGCCAATGTCGAAGCTGAAGTATTAGCAATCAGAATTCCATCATCAAAATTTCCGCCTTCAAGAGTAAGATTTGCTCTACCATATCCAGTCACATAAATGGATTTCCCGGCCTGCATCGTTTGTCCCGCAATCGTTCCAGCTTTTCCGCCGACAAACGTACCATCTTTAATGGCCAGGGTCGTCGTCCCACTTTTTGCGTTAACCAACAACGCATTACCCCCATTGGCCTTCCCCGGAGATGTTGACTCTTGCTTGGACACGCTACCGCCATCACCACCGATTACTTGTGTATCATCACTAAAATCGAGTACGACGGGTTTCGTTTCCTCTACAACAATACTGTCTCCGCCAAGAGCATCCCCTGTTTTCTTATCGGTACTAAACTCACCGCCGTTGCCCCCCTTGAAAATGCTGTTTGTTGCATGCAGCGTTGACCCGACGGTAGACGTCGTTCCCTGCAACTTGAGACCAAACCCGGCATTAGCGGTTGATTTGCCTGCACCATTGGCAATTATCGTTCCCCCGTTACCACCGGCAATCGTCGCGTTAGTAAACGCACCGTTGACATTCTTGAGCAACATCCCGTCTCCGCCATCAACGCAGAATCTAGCGCTGCCTATCACGTTCGAAACAACCGTTATAACTCCACCGTCACTCCCGGTAATCGTGGAATTAGTAACGGTCATATCTTTCTTCGCTGTCGGATTATACATTAGGCCACCGTTTCCTAAGGAATAAAAATAAGAAGATGCGTTAGTAACAATCGCGGTGATCCACGCTTTATCATTCCAGTTCGAGGCAGTAATCGTGCTGTCTGTGATCACCATCGCTGTGTTATTTGTGATCACCCATGCGTCAGAAGTCTTCGTATTCACTGCCCCGACAATATTTGTATTAAATATGTCAACAGCGCTGGCCCCTCCCGGAACAAGAACCGATCCGACACCGACTAATGCAATTATCAACAACGCTGTTTTTTTCATTATTCCCCCACCTGTGTAAAAATCATGTGAATCCAAATGGCAATACACACTTTCATAATGTCGGACGATTGTCATGCGCAAATTTCATCCACTCCACAATTCTCTCCGTTCCCCCTTCCCTTCCGCTACAGCAATGATGAATAGGATCTTCTTCACGCGACGATACAAATTAAGATGGGCAGGCAAGATGCCCGCGATACAGCAGGCTGAAAGCATGTTCTACTTTACCGAATGCATTTTCATTTCTTAGCGAGCTCTGTGACTTTGCGTGAGATCATATTAACCACTAAATACATGGAAAGCTCGGGTGCATGAAATTACCCATTATCTGCAACGAATGAAGGGAAAGGAGCGAATGGAAATAATTATTCTGCCCAAAATCATTTTGCCTGATAATTCATTATCTTTGCGATCCTTGCGTTCCTTTGCGGTTAAACAATCTCTATGAACTCGGTCTCCTCCAGCACAGCGGGTGGTGACAAAACTGAAGGTGCATAGGTTTTAGGCAGAATAATTTTAGGGCAGGATCATTACCGAGGGTGACACGAACCCGCTTTCGAGTTTTCAGATTGTTTCGGGTTTCGGAATTCGGGTTTAGGATTTTCGCAATCCGCAGGATTGGGGTTAGCGGTGTGTCAGCACAAAGTAAAGCTGACGGATGCGCAGGTCCGGGTACTGTGCCTGAAGCTTTTGCAGAAGGATCCGCTTCATGCGTTCAAGCTCCGGGAGCCAGCCGGGATGATCGACATAAACATGCAGCATCCCACCGCTTAATGCGCCCGGATGACTGTGCTGGGCAATCTGCTGACCAACCAGCTTCGGCCATGCCTCGCGCAACACCAGCAAATGATCGCCCACCGGCTCTTCAAGACCGGCGACAACATCTTTGAGAATGTCCCCTATGCTGCGCACATCGCGCTTCGGTGCCGCCGGCTTGCCCAGCTTATAGCGAACCTGATCCAGCTCCCAGCGGGCATAATTGCGTTTACTCTGTCTCGGATCTTCCATACCGCGCATTCAGCCACAAAGAAGGTTTGATTAAAAACCAAATCATCTTCTTTAATAGAGCCATGACTAAAAAGCTTTATCCAATGACGTTCCGTCCCGTTTACAAGGACTATCTCTGGGGCGGTTCACGCATTCCGGAAACCTTCCACCGCCCGCTTCCCGAGGGTATTTATGCGGAGTCGTGGGAAATTGCCGACCGCAACGACGGCATGAGTGTGGTAACCAACGGCCCGCTGGCAGGTCAGACGCTGCGCGCGCTGCTGGAAGATAACGCCACAGGAATTCTGGGAACTCGAACGAAGGGCACCCAATTTCCTCTGCTGATCAAGCTGATCGATGCCCGCCAAAAACTCAGCGTACAGGTGCACCCCAACACAAAAACAGCGGCCACATTGGGAGGGGAAGCTAAAACGGAAATGTGGTACCTGCTGGGCGATAACGAAACGGAGCTCTATTGCGGATTTAAAAAAGGGATCACCCGCGAGGATTTGACGAAGGCCATCGACCAAGGAACTTGCGCAGAAACGCTCCGCACCATTCCCGTCAAAAAAGGAGATGCTGTTTTTGTCGGCGGAGGCAGCGTTCATTCCATTGGAGAAAACTGTCTGATTCTGGAGGTGCAGCAAAACTCCAACACCACCTATCGATTCTACGACTGGGACCGCGTGGACGCCAACGGACAACCGCGTGAACTTCATATTGAAAAGGCGGTGAATGCCATCGATTGGAACGAATATGTCTATCCGTTGATCCCTCCGGAATTATTGGTCGACACCGACGGCTTTCAGTGCTGGGAAATTTTGGAGTGCAAATATTTCCGTATTGAAAAGCTTCAACTCAGCCAACCGCTTGAGATCCCGCTCGACGGCTCCACCTTCCACGCACTGTTTACCGCAGAAGGCGAAGCCACTATCGAATGGAACGAAGGAACGCTCACGGCCCCTGCCGGTACATCCGTCCTGATTCCCGCCGCACTGACCGACTATACCCTCGCAGGCAACGCAACCGTTATCCGGATTTCCCTCCCCGGAACCCCCGGAAAGAACCGACTTTAACCCTGAAAAAAAACCCCGGAAATAACTTCCGGGGTTCTGTCGTTGAAGGGCCGCTCACGCGGCCTTCCAAACACGATTAGTCTTTCGCTTTCCGCCGCTCTTGGAGATCGGATTCGATTTCATCCAGTTTGTTTTTGTTCAGCGGGTAGAAGAGCATGAATGCCATTGCAGCCAATGCGGCCAGCGCAGGATAGATACTCATAGCCAAATGCATGCCGGATTTAGCCATGTCTGTTTGGACTTGAGCATTTTGATCATATCCGTGGTACGCCAAGATCCATCCCAGTGCCGCGCCACCAAACGCAACGCCCAGCTTCAAGGCAAACAAGGATGCCGCCATGATGAAGGCCGTTGAGCGACGATTGTTTTTCCACTCTTGGTATTCTGCCGTATCCGTATAAATTGCCCATTGCAGAACCGATACTGGCCCCATCGCGAATGAGGTGATGAACTGTAGAATGAACAGAGGAATAACTTGATGGGGTTTAAGGAAAAATACCAGTGCGCATGAGATGGCCGTAATCAGCATGAATGCCGCATAGGTCCTAGATTTCCCCAGCACGTTGGAGAACCATTTCGTCAACACAGCACCAGCGATGGTGAAGAATGTTCCAATAAGCAGGTAGGAGGTGGTTAATGTAGCACTTGAAAGCTTTCCAAATCCGGCGACTTCCTGATCTCCAATAACATGTTGGATATAGTAGGCAATGTCTCCACCACGAAGGCAGATGAAGGTAAGCTGGAAGAAGGTGGCTCCACCAATCATCAACCATGGGAAGTTACCCCACAAATCCGTAACATTCGTCAAGAAAGAATGCTTTTCCTCAACAGCAACCGTTGCTCTTTCCCTTGTGGTGAAGAAGGTGATGAGGAACAGGACAGCAGCTGCCGAAGCCAGGACAGCGACCGCCTTCTGCCATCCATAGAAGTCGTTGGTTTCGCCATTGCCGAACTTGGTGACCATGTGAAGCAGGGCGAACTGGACGATGAACTGGGCAATGAAGACCAGAACAAACCGGAAGGTTGAAATTACTGTTCTTTCCGTTGCGCTGGGAGAAATCACACCCATCAACGCGGCGTAGGGGACGTTAATGACCGTGTAGATCATCATCATCAACGTATAGGTGATGTAAGCATATACCAACTTGGCGACATAGCTCCACTCCGCGCCAAATGCTTCGGGCGTAGAGAAGGTAAAGAAGAAGATAATGCCGAACGGTATAGCCGTCCACAAAAGGTAGGGTCTATACGTACCCCACTTGGTTTTCGTCTTGTCCGCAATCGCACCCATGATGGGATCGTTGATCGCGTCCCAGATTCGGGTGAGAAGGAACATGGTCGCTATATCCTTCGGGTTCAGTTTGAACACGTCTGTATAGAAAAACATGATGTAGTAAATCGTAATCTGAAAAAACAGATTCGACGCGGTATCGCCCAATCCATATCCGATCTTTTCACCGATCGAGATTTTATTATTTATACCTTTCACTCAAAACTCCTCTCAATAATTTCAACTCCGCGCATCCAGCCGTCATTGACCTAAAGATGCTCAACACCCGCCCTAACGCAAGCTCCCGCCTGCATTCCAATACAAACAAAAACGGGGATCCTGCTTTTTGACTCGCAGGAAACCCAAGCTTTTTATGACGAAGCAAGGACATCTCTTATTATAAGATAAACCCTCAAAACCATCCTTACTCTCCGCCGCCGTCAATAGTTTTAATCGTTCCATCGCTGTTATATTCCAGCTCGCAGACCTTCATGCTGCGGAGCCAGGTTTTTCCGCCCGAAGGCACGCTGTCATGATGAAACAGATACCATGTTCCCTTAAACTCAACGATGGAATGATGCGTCGTCCAGCCGACGACCGGCGTAAGAATAACGCCTTTATACGTGAACGGACCGTACGGATTATCGCCGATCGCATAGCAGAGGTTGTGCGTGTTGCCCGTAGAGTATGAGAAATAATATTTTCCATTATATTTGTGCATCCAAGAGGCCTCAAAGAAACGACGATCATGTTCGCCGGCGGTAATCACCGATCCATTTTCGTCAAGAAGCACGACCCCCCGAGGCTCCTCCGCAAACTCAAGCATATCGTCGCTCAATTTGACTACGCGGGCCGGCAGAGCAGGTTCATCATCTGCGGGTTCCTGCCCGCACTCGATGGCCTTATTGTTGCGGTAGCGCTGAAGCTGCCCACCCCAAAGTCCGCCGAAATACATATAATAGGACCCATCATCATCAAGGAAAACGCAAGGATCGATGGAGTAACTGCCCTTGATCGGCGCATCCTGCGGAACGAACGGCCCTTCCGGTTTATCACTGATGGCCACCCCGATGCGGAAGATATCGGTCTGATCCTTCAACGGAAAATAGAGGTAATATTTTCCATCCTTTTCTGCGCAATCCGAGTCCCACAGCTGACGCCCCGCCCAGGGAATGTCCTTCACATCAAGCGCCACGCCATGATCAGTAGCTTCGCCGTTGATGTCATCCATGGAAAAGATGTGATAATCGCGCATATCAAAATGATCGCCATTATCATTTTCCGGGATGCCCGACTCAATATCGTGCGAGGGATAGATGTAGAGTCTTCCATTGAAAACATGTGCAGCCGGATCGGCCGTATAAAGATCAGGTACCAGATATCTTGCTTTTTTCATATTATACACTCTTTGTTTAAACCAACTGAACTACCTAAAAAAGACGGAATTCAGACCGAAATCCATTGATTCAAAAACCAAATCCGCCTCTGCCCACATCACAACCAGTTGAAGACCGACTGTCAGCGCCCTTCTTAAAGTTGTAAGGTATAACACCACAACGAAGCATTAATCAACCTAAACTCATGAACAAAAAGTTCTGTTTTGCGAAACGAGCAAAACACAGTACGAATCCTACCCGATCGACTTAAACCAGGGGTCCTGAAACAGGGTTAATCGCAGGTCCGCGCCATCTATTTGGAGTGGAAGGAACCAAATGCCATCAGGAAACAATTTGAAATACCGTTTTATGAAACAAATTCACCCATCCCAAGGGATCAATTTCAGGCACACCCCGCTTCACAAAAACGACTGAATCAGGAACATTTGAAGAAAAAAACAAAACCGCACTGAAAGAAAAGCCAGGCGAATGCCCACCTACCGAAATCCGATCCATATGCCAACAAATGAAACTTTTGACACAGCAAGGTTGACAACCCAACACAGCGAGACCTATGTATGAAATAACATTAAAAAAGACCCATAATTACTATGATTAAACTCAAACATGTTATACTGCTGCTTGAGTGGTACGACTACCGTATCCACCGGGGTGTCGCAAAAGTTGCCCGTGAGGCGGGTTGGCAACTAAACTGCCCCAAAGACCCCACCGCCAATGGAGGCATCCTGAATCGTTGGAAAGGCGACGGATGTATCGCTCTCTTACAATGCCGCGATACCTTGGAATATTTCAGAACTCATAAAATACCCGTAGTGGACATGGGACTCGGAAATCATCATCTGCCTATCCCCCGCGTCGTAACCGACAACCGTCAGATTGGTCGACTTGCGGCCGAACACTTCCGAGACCACGGCTATCGAGAAGTTTTTGCACTCAATCCGGCGAATGTACCGATGTATCGTGAGCGCTTCAATGCCATCAAGGACTACATGGAAGCCGACGGCGGAACAGTCGTTGAATTGGAAACGGAGGAAACCCGCCTACCCGAACTGATAAGCGAACTTAAGGAGATTGCACAGCGTCGCGGCAATAGACTCGAGGAATTATCACTGGGATTCTTTGCCTATCACGATAATATGGCCGCTCAGATCATATCACTCTGCCTCCAAAACGAACTGCGCGTGCCCGAAAACATTGCCGTACTGGGTGTCGACAACGACGACTTAATCAACGCAGGACTGACGATCAGCCTCAGCAGTATCGACACCGACCAGGAAGGTCTGGGCCGACAAGCGGCCCTCCTGCTGCGGCACATGCTCGACGACACCACCTTCACCCCGCACGAAGACACGCTGATCCGCCACTCGCCGAAAAACGTGGTGGTGCGCAGCAGCACAGACTGTTATGCCGTCCGCAATCCTCTGGTCGCCGATGCACTTCATTGGATCAAACACAACTTTCATAAAGGCATTCAGGCGGCGGATATTGCAGAGGCGATGGGCGTAACTCAGCAGGGACTGCAAAAGGCATTTTCCACAAACTATTCCCGTTCTCCGGGACAGGAAATCCGCCACCAACGCATACAGACGGTTGCTCATCTTCTCGGAAGCACCAACGCCGGGCTTCAGGACATTGCCAAAAACTGCGGATTCAACTCCGTCGATACATTAATCAGCAGTTTCCGCAGAGAGTTCAACACGACACCAGGACAGTACCGCAAACAGCGACGTCAGGAAATGAAGACGCATTAAACTGAATTTGACTTTGCCAACCCGAGGTGCGGCGCGATAGCTTCAGGGTAATGAAAGAGGTCGCTATGAATACTATCGAACAAATTAACAAAACCGCCGAAGAACTGATTCCTCTCTACGTACACGAAGAGGCCGACCTGCCCGACCGCCCGCTTTGGGATCATCCGGAAATAAACGAAGTCATCGAAGCCCTGCGTCTGCTCTCCGATATCCTCTTCCCCGGAAAACACATTCCGGAGCCGAGCGACTTTAAGGCCTTCTTTATCCGTCAGCTCAAAAATACGGTCGATATTCTGCAGAACGAAATTGAGAAAGCGCTCCCCTTTCGTTGGATTGGCGCGGCGGATCTGCATGAAAAAAGAGAGCCGGTTGATCATATTCCTCTGGCTGCCGAAGAGATCATAAACCGGTTTGTCGACCAAATTCCCGCCATGCGCAGAGCGCTGATTGAAGACGTTAAGGCCGCCTACAACGGTGACCCGGCCGCATTGAGCTATGCCGAAGTCAAGCTCGCCTACCCCGGACTCCTCGCCATCACCTCGCATCGGATTGCGCACGAGCTTTACAAACTCGATGTTCCACTCATTCCGCGCATCATGAGCGAATATACCCACTCGCTCACCGGCATCGATATCCATCCCGGCGCAACCATCGGCACCGGATTTTTCATCGACCACGGCACCGGCGTTGTCATTGGAGAAACCTGCCACATCGGAAACCATGTAAAGCTTTATCAGGGCGTAACGCTCGGCGCAAAAAGCTTTCCGCTCGACGAACATGGCCGACCGATCAAACACATTCAGCGCCATCCCACCGTTGAGGACGACGTAGTGGTTTATGCCAACAGCACCATTCTCGGCGGCGACACGGTAATCGGCCACGGCTCTGTGGTTGCGGGCAACGTATTTTTGCTCGAGAGCACGCCGCCCAAGAGCTTGGTCACACGGGCCGGAGGCGGTGTCGTAATCCGCACCCGCGAAACGCCCAGCAACGGCACAGGTATTTAAACTCCGCTCAATTACAGGTTTGCATTATTTGCGGGCCGAAGTAGCATCCCGTGCTCATTTTAAAACGAAAGGAAAACTATGTCCAAAAC
>JAAYDL010000221.1 GCA_012729265.1 Lentisphaerota bacterium
CGCTTCAAGGCCGAAAAGAACGCCAAGGAAATCGCCGCCATCGCCGAAAAGCACGGATTGCCCGTGGCAGCGCTGCAAGCCTTTGTGGACGGCATCCTCTCCCGCATGATCTTCGACGGCGAGCAGCTCGGCGACCTCGTGGCCCCGCTCGACCTCAGCTGGAAAGCCCGCACGCAAAAGGAACTCGCCCTCATGGCCGACCTCCATCCGCTCCTCGTCAAACGCGCCGGCGGACGCGATATATCGGGACTCAGCGCGTATGAGCAATGATGGGATTTTACACGGAAGGGAGAAAACGTATGGAACCAAATCAAATTCAACAACTGACCGTCACCTTTGAGGGCCATGCCCAGCAGACCGAAACCGGCGTCGAATACTGGCTCGCCCGCGACCTTCAGCAGCTTCTCGGGTACACAAAGTGGGACAACTTTATCAATGCGATCTCCAAGGCTAAGACAGCTTGTGAAGTGTCTGGTCATCAAGTACTTGATCATTTTGCCGACGTCGGGAAAATGATCCAGCTGGGCAAAGGCGCTGAACGGGAGATTGAGGACATCATGCTCACTCGCTACGCCTGCTACCTCGTCGCCCAGAATGGGGATCCGTCTAAACAGGAAATCGCCTTCGCCCAGACCTATTTCGCCATCCAGACCCGCAAGGCGGAACTCATTGAACAGCGCCTGCTCGAAGCCGAGCGCGTTTCCGCCCGCAAAAAACTCTCCGCCACCGAAAAAGACCTTTCCGCCGTCATTTTCGAGCAAACCGGCGGAAATCAGGACTTCGCCCTCATCCGCAGCAAAGGGGATCATGCGCTGTTTGGAAAAAGCACGCAGGCCATGAAAGCCCAGTGGCGCGTACCGGACAGCCGCCCGCTCGCCGACTTCGCCCCCACCATCATTCTCAAGGCCAAGGACTTCGCCGCTGAAATAACCATCCATAACGCCCGCGTTCACAACATGGGCACCGAACCGCAAATCTCAAAGGAACACTTCACGAACAACAAAGCCGTTCGTGAAACGCTCCTGAATCGCGGCATCCGCCCTGAAAGCCTGCCGCCCGCCGAGGACGTTAAAAAAGTCGAACGCCGCCTCACCTCGGAAGAGAAAAAGGCCCTGAAAAAACCGGACACCTTGGAAGGCGCATGAAAAAGAAAAACAACAAGAATGAAACCTCTATGGTTCGCTCATCGGCGGCGGAATATTTGACCTTTGTAGCCGCCAGCGGCAATTCGGAAACCAGCGTCGAAATTCGTTACGAAGATGAAAACATCTGGCTGACGCAGAAGATGATGGGTTTGCTCTACGATGTGGATGTCCGGACGATCAGTTACCACCTTAAAAAAGTGTTCTCCGACAACGAGTTAGACGAAAATTCAGTTATCCAATATTTTCGGATAACTGCCGCTGACGGCAAAACCTACGACACCCGGCACTACAACCTTTCGGCGGTTATCGCTGTGGGATACAAGGTGAATTCAGAACGCGCCGTTCAGTTCCGCAAGTGGGCGACGGAGGTGATCAAAGAGTTTACGATAAAAGCCTATGTGATGGATGACGAGCGCATCAAAAGCGGCGGCTCCATCCTGACGGAGCGCTATTTTGAAGAACAACTGGAGCGCATTCGTGAGATTCGGCTCTCCGAGCGCAAGTTCTACCAGAAAATCACCGACATCTATGCCACCTCGCTCGACTACGATCCATCCGCCACGGCCACAAAGCGCTTTTTTTCCACCGTGCAGAATAAACTGCACTGGGCGATTCACGGCCAGACGGCGGCAGAGGTTATTGTGGATCGCGCCAACCACGAAAAACAAAACATGGGGCTGACCACCTGGAAAGATGCGCCGCAGGGGAAAATCCAGAAGTTTGATGTCAGTGTGGCCAAGAATTACCTGACCGAAAACGAGATGGCTCAGTTGCAACGGCTCGTCTCGGCCTATTTGGATGTCGCCGAAAGCATGGCCTTGCGAAAAATCCCCATGACGATGCAGGATTGGGAAACGCGCTTGAACAAATTTATCGAGGCGACCGATCGGGACATTCTGCAAGATACAGGTAAAGTCACCGCCGAAATCGCCCGCGCCCACGCCGAAAGCGAATTTGAGAAATACCGCATCGTTCAGGACCGGCTCTACGTCAGCGACTTCGATGCCCTCCTTAAAAAGCTGGAATCCGGAACCCCCGATGAGCAGTAAGACGAAAACCATCACCACCAAGGAAGACGGCAAAGTGGCTGGAGCTTCCAGCTCCAAGGCTCAGCACAAAGGGGAGCAGGATGCTCCCGCCACTCTGTTGCCCAAACTGCGCTTTCCGGAATTTCGGGAGGCCGAGGGGTGGGCAGGTGAAAAGCTCGGATCAAAAACCAAAAAAGTCGGGAGCGGCATCACGCCAACAGGCGGTGAGAAGAATTACAAACAGTCAGGCCGTCCCTTCGTCCGCAGTCAAAACATTGGCTGGGGCGAATTGCTTTTGGACGATGTCGCCTTCATTGACGAAACAACTCACAACTCATTTAGCTCAACGCAAATCGACGTCTTTGATGTGCTCCTAAACATCACAGGTGCGTCAATTGGAAGGAGCGTGGTTGCTGATGCGAGAATTGAGGGAGGCAACGTCAACCAGCACGTTTGCATTATTCGCGTCAAGCCTGACGAGTTGAGTCCCTATTTTCTCAATCAGTATCTCATTTCCCACGATGGGCAGAAACAGATCGACAGCTTCCAAGCAGGCGGCAATCGGCAAGGGCTTAATTTTGAGCAGATCAGGTCATTCCTGATTCCGCTTCCAGCCGACTTCCCCGAACAGCAAAAAATTGCGGAGTGCCTGAGTTCGGTGGACGAGCTGATCGGAGCGCAAGCGCGGAAAGTGGACGCGCTCAAGACCCATAAAAAAGGGCTGATGCAGCAGCTTTTCCCCCGCCAAGGCGAAACCCAACCCCGCCTCCGCTTCCCCGAATTCCAAAACGCCGGGGAGTGGAGCGAAGAAAAACTCGACGATCTGATTCACTTGCAAGATGGCTTTGCTTTCAAATCGACGGACTTCCTAAAGGTACAAGATGGCGCAACCCAAGTCATCCGAATCACCGATATCAACAATAAGAACACCAACGAAGACAAAGTTTATATTCCCACAGCATTCCTTGAGAGCAATAAGTTGGGCAAGTACAGCGTCGATGACGGAGATCTTCTTTTGAGCTTAACCGGAGCGGCTGGCTTCAATTTCTTCTTCTGGAATGGTGGGATCGCCACCATCAACCAGCGCACAGCTAAAGTTACTTCCAAGAAGAAATCGGGTCATGCGCTGCTTCGGCTGTTGGAGCCATTGATTCACGAAAAGATCAATGAGCGAGGAGAAGGACAAAACAACAATCTATCCAAGGAATTCTTGAGCACCATTGTCCTGCGTGTTCCAGAACCTGAGGAACAACACCGCATCGCCTCGTGCCTGAGCAGCCTCGACGCCCGGATCACCGCCGAAGCGCAAAAGCTCGAAGCACTCAAGACGCACAAGAAAGGGTTGATGCAGCAGCTTTTCCCGAATCCGGAGGAACTGGCCCCATGAACGACCTAATCCTTTACACGACTGACGACGGACGGAGCCAAGTCAGGCTACGGGCGAAAGACCGAACCGTCTGGCTGACGCAGCGGGAGATGAGCCAGCTTTTTGATGTAAGCACAGACAACGTGGGGCTGCACCTCAAGAACATTTTTGAGGATGGGGAACTGAGCCGGGAGGCAACGACCGAGGAATCCTCGGTAGTTCAAATCGAGGGAGGGCGGGAAGTGCAACGCCCGGTTACACTCTACAATCTGGACGCCATTCTAGCCGTGGGCTACCGGGTGCGCTCGCCGCGTGGCGTGCAGTTCCGCCGCTGGGCCTCCACTATCCTAAAGGAATTCCTGCTCAAGGGCTTCGCGATGGATGACGAGCGGCTGAAGAACCCGGATGGCCGCCCAGATTATTTCGATGAGATGCTGGCGCGTATTCGTGATATTCGGGCCTCCGAAAAACGCTTCTATCAAAAGGTGCGCGACCTCTTTGCCCTGAGCAGCGACTACGACAAGACGGACAAGGCCACGCAGTCTTTCTTCGCTACCGTGCAGAACCTGCTGATTTTCGGCGTGACGCGGAAGACCGCCGCCGAACTCATTACCGCCCGCGCCAATCCCGCCGACCCGTATTTTGGTCTGCTCTCTTGGAAGGGCGATAAGGTGCGCAAGGCGGACATCATCGTGGCCAAGAACTACCTGACCGAGGACGAGATCGACACCCTGAACCGGCTGGTGGTCATCTTCTTGGAAACCGCCGAACTGCGAGCCAAGAGCAGGCAGGAGACACGCATGGCCTTCTGGAAGCAGAATGTGGATCAGATCATCACCTCCAATGGCTTTCCACTATTGAGCCATGCCGGATCAATCAGCCATGAACAGATGGAGCAACGCACGACAGAGCTTTACCTCGAGTTTGATCGGCAGCGCAACCAGCAGGAAGCTGCTGAGGCCGACCAGCAGGACGAGGTCGACCTCAAAGCACTGGAAACCAAAATCAAGAAACGCCCAAAGAAATGACCGAGTCTCATCAGAAACAAATGGGCAACACCCTCTGGAACACCGCGCAAACCCAAAAGCTTGAAGCGCTCAAGGTGCACAAGAAAGGGCTGATGCAGCAGCTTTTTCCAGCACCGGGAGCGACACAGGTGTCGCCCGTACTGCCGGAGGCGGTGGCATGAGCTATGATCCGGAGAAACATCATCGGCGGAGCATCCGGTTGAAGGGGCATGATTATGCCGGTGGCGGGGTCTATTTTGTGACGCTGTGCGCGCATCGGGAGGCCATTGCCGCCCATGGCGGTGCACCTTTTGGGGTGATGAATGGGGCGAGACAGGGGGCGAGGAAGGCCTCGCCCTTACGGGCTTTGATTGAGGAAAGAATGCGGATTACGGCGGAAAAATTTCCACAGATGCGCTGGGGCGAGTGGGTGATTATGCCGGATCATTTTCATGCATTGATCCATGTGGAAAAAGGGGATTTGCGGTTGGGGGATGTGATTGGCGGATTCAAGGCGGCGGTGTCGCGGGAATGGAATCGGCAGGAGAGGGCGCGGGAGGGGGCGACACAGGTGTCGCCCGTACGTAGGGGCGAGGCCTGCCTCGTTCCCCTCTGGCATCGGAATTATTATGAGATGATTGTGCGGTCGGCGGAGGCTGAGCGGCGGATTGCGGAATATATCCGGATGAATCCGTGGCGGTGCGTGCAGGAGCTGGGCGGCGGCTTGCGGGGGATCGGCAATCCGGCGCTGTGGAACGGGGAAAAGCTGGGGGTGCTGTGCAGCCGCAATGCGCCGCGCATTGGGCACATGCCGGATGCCGATGTGTATTTGGGCGGCTGGCATTCGCCGAAGGAGAAGGAAATCCTGGAATGGCTGTTGAAAAACGGGCGGCGGGTGATCGCCTGCCCGGCGTGGGGGATTGAAGGGGCGAAGCAGGCACCGCCCCTACTGGAGGCGCTGGAAAACAACCGCGCCCTTATTCTCGAAATGCGCGATGTGTCGGGAAATCTGGCGGCGGCAGAGGCGCGCAACCGGTTTGTCATCGAGCATGCCGACGCGCTGTTTACGCCGTATGTTTCAAAGGGCGGGATGCTGGAGCGGCTGTTGAACGATTGTAGAAAGTGAATCTATTATGACCGAACAAAACCAAAAACAACTGGGCAAGACCCTTTGGAATATCGCCGACCAACTGCGCGGCGCGATGAATGCGGACGATTTCCGCGACTACATGCTCTCCTTCCTCTTCCTGCGCTATCTTTCGGACAACTATGAGACGGCGGCGAAGAAGGAGCTGGGGCGGGATTATCCAGAGTGGCAGGAGCTTCCAGCTCCCGATTCAAAACCTGGGAGCAGGATGCTCCCGCCGCTGTGTTTGTGGTATGCGAACAACCCGGACGACATCATCGAATTTGAAAAGCAGATGCGCCGCAAGGTGCATTATGTCATCCAGCCGAACCACCTCTGGACCAGCATCGCCAACCTGGCCCGCACCCAGGACAGCGAGCTGCTCAACACCCTTCAGGACGGCTTCAAGTACATCGAGAACGAGTCTTTCGAGAGCACCTTTCAAGGGCTGTTTTCCGAGATCAACCTCGTCTCCGACAAACTCGGAAAAACTTATACCGACCGCAACGCCAAGCTTTGCACCATCATCCAGAAGATTGCCGAGGGGCTGGCGGAATTTTCCACCGACATCGATGCGCTGGGCGATGCCTACGAATATTTGATCGGCCAGTTTGCCGCCGGTTCCGGCAAGAAGGCGGGCGAGTTCTACACGCCGCAGCAGATTTCCGATATTCTCTCCGCCATCGTCACCCTCGACAGCCAGGAGCCCGCCACCGGCAGGAAAGAGCGGTTGGCCAGCGTGCTCGACTTTGCCTGCGGTTCAGGTTCGCTGCTGCTGAACGTCCGCAAGCGGATGGGCTCGCACGGCATCGGCAAGATCTTCGGACAGGAAAAGAACATTACCACCTACAACCTGGCGCGCATGAACATGCTGCTGCACGGGGTGAAGGATACCGAATTTGAAATCTACCACGGCGACACGCTCACCAACGACTGGGAGATCCTGCGCGAGCAGAACCCCGCCAAGAAACCCGCGTTCGACGCCGTCGTCGCCAATCCGCCCTTCAGCTACCGCTGGGAACCCACCGACGCGCTGGCCGACGACGTGCGCTTCAAGAACCATGGCCTCGCCCCGAAATCCGCCGCCGATTTCGCCTTCCTGCTGCACGGCTTCCACTTCCTGAAAGACGAAGGCGTGATGGCGATCATCCTGCCCCACGGCGTGCTTTTCCGGGGCGGAGCCGAGGAGCGCATCCGCACCAAGCTGCTCAAAGACGGCCACATCGATACCGTCATCGGCCTGCCCGCCAATCTGTTCTACTCCACCGGCATCCCCGTCTGCATCCTTGTGCTGAAAAAATGCAAGAAGCCCGACGACGTCCTCTTCATCAACGCCGCCGAGCATTTCGTGAAAGGCAAACGCCAGAACCAACTGACGGAAGAGCACATCGCCAAAATCATCGAAGCCTACCAATTCCGGAAAGAAGAGGAGCGGTATTCCAAGCGTGTACCGATGGAAGAGATCGAAAAGAACGACTTCAACCTCAACATTTCCCGCTACATCAGCACTGCGGTTGCGGAGGAGGAAATCGATTTGGAAGCAACCCATGGCGAACTGGTTGAAATCGAGAAGGCGATCCGGGAGGCAACGATCCGGCACAACAAGTTTCTGGAAGAGCTGGGCCTGCCGCCGCTGCCCTAACGATGGGCTTGCCCTACCCCGTATCGCCGCCATCTTGGCGGCCCTGTCCTCGTTCCGCCGCCGTCTCGGCGGCTCAGACGGTGGGCTTGCCCTACCCCGCGAGGACAATCAGCGCGACGCCGGCCAGGATACCGAGGAGCACCCAGGCCTTCTTGCGCTTGTTGACCTCCTTGAACAGGAACGCGCCGACCAAAAAGGAAATCACTACGCTGCACCGTCGTAGGATGGAGAGGATCACGATCAGGGCTTCCGGGTTGGAGACCGCCACGAAATAGACATAGTCCGAGATGTAGATGAGAAGGCCGATCATCGGAATGCTCCAGCGCCAGACGAACGGCGTGCTGCGTTTCCGCTGCGGCCACCAAAGCGCAAAAAAATAGATCGTGAAGAGCACGCCGAGATAGAGCGTATACCAAATCTGCACTTGGACGGGTGAATACCCCTGCCCCTGGATAAGCCATTTGTCGAAGAGCGTGCTACAGGTTCCGATCAGCGTGGCGAGGAAAATGTAGAGGATCCATTTGCTGCGATAGAAATGGATGCCCTCTTCCCGACCGATGACAGAAAAGGCGAAGTAGCCCGCAAAGATCAGCGCCATGCCCGCCCATTGCAGCGGACTGGGCGATTCGTGGAACAAGACAATGGCACCGACCAGCGTCCAGACCGGCCCCGATGCCCGAATCGGCGAAACAATGGATATCGGCAGATGCTTCATCGCAAAATAGGCAAAGATCCACGACGTGCTGACCGAGAACGCCTTCAGCAGCATCAAGCAATGCCCCGCCGCCGTGATCGGCTCGACGAAGAGATTGAGGGATGCCATCGCATCGGGAAAGATGGCCGATCCGATCAACAGCGGCAACGCTATCGCGACGCTGGCCAGATTGGAAAAAAACAGTACGGGGAGCACGGCATTTTCCCGCACAGCGTGCTTCTTGCAGACATCATAGATGCCCAGAAAAACCATCGAAACCAGCCCCAGCCAAATCCACATAAAAAACTCCTGCGCCCCGTGTTTTGGAGAAGATAAAAACAGGCAGAATGATGTTGGGGCAGAATAATGCTCTATTCTGCATACGTGACCTTAAATCATTCTGCCACCCAATTATTCTGCCGAAAAATCGTCTCCTAATTCGGGACTGAGCGGCGGACAATAGCGACTTGCGTTTACGATGCAAATCAAATACCGTCCGCTCCCTTCAAAGCAAATTAGGGGTAAAAAAATGATGAAAACAGGATTTATTGGATGGCGCGGCATGGTCGGCTCCGTACTGATGGAACGCATGTGCGCAGAAAACGACTTTGCATATATTGACCCAACGTTCTTCACCACCTCTCAGCCCGGGCAGCCCGCTCCGGATGTCGGACAAGGTGCCTCCACGCTGCTCGATGCCTTTAACCTCGATGCGCTGATGGAGATGGATACAATCATTACCTGCCAAGGCGGAAGCTACACCGAAAAAATTCATCCCGAGCTGCGTGCAAAAGGATGGAACGGCTATTGGATCGATGCCGCTTCCACGCTGCGTATGGCGGAACAGGCGACCATTATACTCGATCCGGTGAACCGTCCGGTGATCGATCAGGCGCTGGCCGAAGGTAAGAAAGATTTTATCGGCGGAAACTGCACCGTCAGCCTGATGCTGATGGCTATTGGCGGACTTTTTAAAGCCGGCCTCGTGGAGTGGGTTTCCTCCATGACCTATCAAGCCGCCTCCGGCGCCGGCGCACAGAATATGCGTGAACTCCTCAACCAGATGGGTTCGCTCAACGCCTGCGTTGCCGACGAGCTGGCCACCCCCTCCTCCGCCATTCTGCAGATCGACCGCAAGGTCACGAGCCAATTCAGCGCAGAAGGTTTCCCGACCGAACAGTTTGGTGCTCCGCTCGCCGGTTCGCTGATTCCGTGGATCGACAAGGCCGTCGATGCCGGCCAGACCAAGGAAGAGTGGAAGGGCTGCGCGGAAACGAACAAGATTCTCCAGAACGATCCGGCCATTCCGATCGACGGACTCTGCGTCCGTATCGGTGCCATGCGCTGCCACAGCCAGGGACTGACGATCAAGCTCAAGAAGGACATCTCCGTTGAAGAGATCATGGATATCCTGCGCAATGACAATGACTGGGTGGACGTGGTGGACAACAACAAGGCAGAGACGCTTGAGCGCCTGACGCCCGCTGCGGTTTCCGGGACGCTGACGGTACCGGTCGGCCGCATTCACAAGATGAAGATGGGCCCGGAATATGTCGCCGCCTTCACCGTCGGCGACCAGCTGCTCTGGGGGGCCGCCGAGCCGCTCCGCCGGATGCTCCGCATCCTGCTTGGAAAATAAGCGGAAAGCGTCAAACCAACCCACAAAAAAGGCGGACCTTACGTCCGCCTTTTTTTGTGTGCGAATTCGCCAACTATCATTCACCATATCCCTGCATATCCTGCTTCTCGAACTCGGCAATTTCCTTATCGAGTTCCTCGAAGGCCTTGGAAGCACGGAAGCGCTCATAGAGATGTTCTGCACTGTTGTTTTTGATCACCCGATCAATGATTTCCGGATTCTGAACCATGAGGACATAGGCATTGAACAGCCCGTTCTCTTCATCGTGGCGTTGATCAATCGGAACCGAACCCACCAGCGTTTCAGCGGTGATCTGTTTGGTGGCACTGCTGAACAGCTGGTTGATTTCTGAATTTTCGGGTTCTCCAATTTCTTCCATAAACGATTTTTGAAGGTCTTCGATCTTCGTCTGTATCGAACGGGCCAGCTCGGCACGGGCATTGATTCGCGCACGCGCGTAAGCCATATCCTGCAGGCGGGATTCTCCGATGCCCACCGCAGCAAGACTTCCTTCTTCATTCAGCTCGGATACTCGCTTCTGCATATCATCAAAGATGGTGTTATCAGAATCCGCCGGCGGAGTGGAGTTACACCCAGCCAAACCCATACAAACCGCAAGGGAGAACACTCCCAAGATACTACGCTTCATCTCGACCTCCTGTTTAGGTTAACACGACCGCGAAACACTTCCCGCCCGTCTCAAATAATGAAGCTGCATTATCCAAGGAACTCGAAGGGTCCGCAATGTTTATTTAAGACAACTGTCATAGAAATATACTCAAAAAAAGTTACCAGAAAACACCTCATGCATTTTATCTGCACACGGTCTCTTGACAGCCGCCCGTCTTGCCGATTGACTGATAGCCCTTACAAACAATGCGTTCAAGACGATGATCAGGAGAAAAGAAGATGAATATTTCAGCATGGCTCAAAGAACAAAGAATCGCCGCGGAAGCCTATGACGCGGACAACCTCCTGAACGACTTTCTGCGCGAAATGAAACGCGGACTCAACGGCAAGCCCAGTTCGCTGGCGATGATTCCCGCATACATCAATACCTGTGGAACGATCCCACCCAATAAATCGACCGCTGTAATTGACGCCGGAGGAACGAACCTGCGGATCTGCCTGGCTCAATTCGATGAAGCCGGAAAAGTAAAATTATCACACTTCTGCAAGCGGCCGATGCCGGGGCGCGACCACGAAGTCACGGCGTCAGAATTTTATGCGGTACTGACCGATGCACTCGGACCGCTGAAAGATCAATTTGAACACATTGGGTTCTGCTTCTCTTATCCCGCAGAGATTACGCCGAACTTGGACGGACGGCTGATCCACTGGACCAAAGAGATCAAGATACCGCAGCTCGTAGGTCAGTGTATCGGAGCGGGTCTGATTCAGGCGCTGGAGACACGCGGGACTCACGACAAAAAAGTGGTCGTACTGAACGACACCGTGGCGGCGCTGCTTGCCGGGATGGCGCAAGGGCAGACCTTTTCCGCCTCCTCTTACATTGGATTTATCCTAGGCACCGGCACCAATACCGCCTATGTGGAACAGGACCAGAACATTGGAAAACTCAGAGGCTACCAAGGCAGCGGCGCGCAGGTCATTAATATTGAATCGGGCGGGTTTTCCGCATTTGAACGAGGCCCCATTGATCGGCAACTGGATGAACAGAGCGGAAACCCCGGCGGCCACCTTTTTGAGAAAACGATTTCCGGGGTCTATATGGGCGATCTTGCGCTGGCCTTACTGAAGGCCCTTGTCGCGGAAGGCTGTTTTTCAGCATCCGGCGGAGCGGGCATCCGTGCGCTGACAGAGCTTTCCACGATCCATATCGACAACCTGACCGCAAACAACGGACACGACATCGGCCCGCTGGGCAATGAATGTTTCACGGAAGAGGACCGGAACGTGATTCGGACCGTATTCCGCGCCGTTGTCGATCGAGCCGCGCTGCTGACCGCCGTCAATATACTCGCCGCCGTCGTTAAAAGCGGGGCTGGACACGATCCGGCGCATCCGGTCTGCATCAACATTGACGGATCGACCTACTACAAAACCGAGGGACTGGCCGATCGCGTGCAGAACTATCTCAGCGAGATGCTGAAGAACCGCAACCTGCATATCCGCTGCATACAGGTTGAAGACGCCCCCATTGTCGGTGCCGCCATTGCCGGGCTGACCGCGTTTAACTGAGCAAAAAAGGGGCCGCACGAGTGCGACCCCTTTTCCCCCTCTTTTTCTTCTTACCGCTTATATACCGGAGTTCACCGTCCGTACGGAATAGAGCGCACCACGGGCTCCGATGTACAGTGTCTTTCCATCTGGACCGCCGAAGGCAAGACTGCCCGGGCGTTCCGGAACTTCCAGAACAGCAATTTGTCCACCGTCGCGGTTGTAGACATAGACCTGATCGCTGGCGATGTAGACATTACCTGCGGAGTCCTCTACAGCAGCGGTGCCTCCGCGTTCAGCAAAAACGCAATACTCGAGCGTCTCATTTTTCTTCAACTTGGTGCGGTAGGTTTTACCATCATCTTCGCAGGCCACATAAAAGATGTCGCCCGGTGAGAAGGCCGCCATATTGGAACTCTGCGGCAGCGGACGCCAAGTGCCGCCAGCCTTGACGGCCACATTAGAACCGGGCGCATAGAAATAGTCGCGGCGGGCATATTCATTGATACTGACGATGGCGGTGTTACTCCCACTACGATAGGTGTAGTCGCGGTTTTCCATCAGATCATCCAGCACCGACATCATATTATGAATGCCAACCGGGATCAGGAACTTTGTTCCTTCCAACGCCTCCGGCACCCCTTCCACGCGCTGGGGCACCGCACCTTCCTTCGACAGATCCAGCGAGAACACGCGACTTTCCCGCGTGATCATCAGCAAGGTCGATGGTTCAACAAACGCCATCACCATCGGCTGATCCTGACCAAGCTCCGCCAGCAGTTCCGCTTTCTTATCAGCGACATTCCAGCGGTAGACCTTTCGGTTCGAATCGTCCGCATACAAGATATTTCCCTTGGTGTCCGTCGTTAGGCCGGCCGCATTTTTATACCCGTCGGCCAGTTTTTCGACCTTTGCATTCGGCGCAAAAATTTCACGCGGCAACGCTTTCGGTGCAGAAGCCTTGGTATCGCCGTCCACCGTAAAATTAGTGAAGAACTGCTGGCGCACTTCCACCCCGGTGTTTTCATGATAAACCGCTGCATCAAAGGCCAGTCGTGTCTGGGCAAACACCTTCATATTCTGAAATACAATATTATCGGAGTCGCGGATAATGATGCCATGCCTCACAGGAAGCGTGATGCGGGAGACCCGATACATGTAGGTGTTGGCAAAAAGAATGTTTTTGCAGTCCTCCATAATCATGGCATTGGCGGTATGACCTGCGGGGTTTTCCTCTTCCGTCTGCAGCGCATAGAACTCCCAGTTCTCCACATTCTTCAGATCCAGCTCGACGCGGTAATGGTGCTCAACCGACATCTGATAAATTTTACCTTTCGTCGATGTGTTCTCGATCACCAACCCTTCGCTGGAGCTCGTTCCGTGCGGCCAATCACCCCGGAAAATTCCGCCGCCGCCGTCGGTGATCCAGATGTCGGGATTACGCGCATCGCCACCGCCGCCGCGTCCGCCGCCGAACGAAACATCGTCCATCAGCGAATCCGGACCGGCCATCCACAGGAACCCGGCATAGGAACCGGGCGAAACAGAAATGGAACAAACAATGTTTCTACCGCCCTTCGGCGCAATAATTGCACCGTTCGGCTCATCGGTCGACTCAGGACGTCCCTGAACGGTGATCACCGTCTGGCTCGGATGCAGACCAATGATCACGGTATCCTCTTTCAGTTTTATCGGCTCGGAAACATTATAGCGCCCCATCGGGAAATAGAGCACCTTATGATTTTCGATTGCGGCCTTCAGTGCCTCAGTGACATCTCCTTCAACAACGCCCAGCGTGTGCACATTCACCCACTCGCTCATCGGCGGGAGTTCCGGAATATCGCTCGGCACCGCCGGAGCCGGTTCATTCAGCGCACGCTCCGAATGATGCATGGCGATCCCCTGCTCGCGTCCGTCGGGTCCAATATCCAGACCAACGGAAAAATGATCCATCATGTAGTGCTGAGAAGGGGCTCGTAGCACACTATTGCCGCGATAAAACGTAGGGACATCGCTGCAGGCCACATTCGTGAACGTCACGGCAGCGTGAAGATTATCCTCGTTGCCGTGGTTGAATGCTGCCCGAGTGATGTTTTTCATCTGCAGATCGCGACCGTAGAGCTGTTCGACTTCGCCCTGCTCAATCTGAATCGCAACCGGCATGTTTTCAAAACTGACGCGGACCAGCGTAAAACCGGCTTCCATGGTGCGGATCGCAGCTTCACTCTGTCCTTCAAAGTGCGAATCCATCAGGAGGAACTGCCAAACCGGCGAGGTTCGTTTGGTGATGATTCCATATTTTCCGCCGACAATATTTACATCGTTAATTTGGTTTCCAATATCCTCAATCGCAGCGCGAGCCGTTCCGATATTAAAATCCATGTTCCGCAGATAACTGTGCTGCGCCACGTGAAAACGGACCGCAATGGCGGCGAGGTTCCCCTCTCCAATCTCAATATCAATATTGTCCATAGCGCCATAGAAGCAGGTTTCCGACGCATCGCTGAAGGCCATGCCCCTTCCGCCAAATCCACCGAAGCCACCAAAACCACCGCCGAAGCCGCCTCCACCAAATCCACCACCGCCGAAGCCGCCGGGACCTTGTCCCGGGCGTCCTGCCGGGGCCGCATTGTTTTGCGGCTGGCTAGTGGTCGTGGCGGGGGCCGGCAGATTGTACTGCGCGAAGTGGAACATATACTTTCCGGTTCCCCACTGGAAACTGGGCGTATTGGGCGGCAGTATAATCACCGGGCGCTCTTTGCCGTAGCCGATCAACCGGGTGCCGCCGCCGACAATGATGGTTTTGGTAATCCGATACTTGCCCTCGGGAATAAACAGGATGCCGCCCCCGGCGCGTCTTACCGCCTCCTGAAGCGCATCGGAGTCATCGCCGATCCCATCGCCGTGAACATCAAAATTATCCGGCGTAAAAAACACCGCCCTGGGATCATCCGGTTTTTCAGTATAAACGGAGGCAGCCTTGATCGATGCAACCGGCATAATAAGTGAAAGTGCAAATATAAAGGTACAAAATAGTCGATATCTCATCGTAATCTCCTTTTGGAATAAGTTGACGCAAGGCTGCCTGCCCTGCTGCTCACAAATTATTCAATCGTAATGGTATAATTTTTGAGCGGCTTACCGTCGGCATCAAGAATGCGGGCACAGAAATCAGCCGCGCCGCTCGCGTTGATGATGGCACCGCGGATCACATTCCGCCCCTTCTTCAGCGTAATACGCTTAGAAACGCCGTCATCCACCACGGTTTGACGGTTTCCATAAATCCCGCAGACTTCCTCGCCGTTGACCCACCATACCGAAGCGGAGTTGGAGCCGATCGCCAAACGAACGCCTTCCATTTCCTTGGGACAATCGATAACCGTTACGGCCCAGAACAGGGCACTGGTCGGGCTCTTGCCATACGCATTCGCGAAGTAGTGCAGGTTGATATTATACTTTTCCGTATCCACCGCATGCCAAGTCAGCGCCGAACCTCCGGCCGTCACCTGCTGACCGTCTTTGGGAACCATAGTGAACTGTCCTTCAAAATGCTCCGTATTCACGGTCTGCTGCACCGCGTTCTGCGTCTCTCCTGCCGAGGAACGAATCGGTTCCAGCACATTCCATAGCTGAATAAACCCGGTTTCATTGGGGGCCTTGGTCATCGACGGTGGACGCACAACGAAGGTCTTCGGGTCGTTTGACGATGCTGCGGAAAAGGCCGTCACGCCCACCAATAGCGCAGAAGCCGCCACAGCGGATAAAAGTATGTAGTTGTTTCGATGTTTAGTCATGATAGATATCCTTTATAAATTCGCGTTAAATGATCATTCGCTCTCGAGCATCGCCAATTACGGATTATTGAAGATCCAGCGCTGCTTCTCGCTGGAGGGATCAAATTTTTCAAGCGTTGCAGAGCTGCTGCCGATCGCCGAAAGCGCCATCTTTTCATCGGTGCCCGGAATCGATTTGGGCATAATCCGCCACGTTCCATCTGCAAGCTGATCAATGCGCCACAGCTGTTCCGGAGCTCCCGTGAAGGAAGGCACAGAAACCAGTTCTCCGCCTTCGATTGCGGCCAGCGCGCGATCCGTTCCGGCAACGGTAATCTTAAAGTAGGGTTCGCCGAGATAGCCGCCCGCGCCTTCTGCCGGAGAAATGTTCCACTTTTGCTGCGCCTGGCACATGTAGACGTCCATACGAATATCAATCTCGCCCTGCGGCCAGTTTGCAGAAACCACTTTTACATCCTGATCGGGTACTACATTGTTTGCAGCCGCTCCAGCACCGGGAGCACCGCCGCCAAATCCACCCGGAGCACCACCACCGCCAAATCCACCCGGAGCACCGCCACCGCCGAAGCCGCCCGGAGCACCGCCACCGCAGAAGCCGCCCGGAGCACCGCCACCGCC
>JAAYDL010000222.1 GCA_012729265.1 Lentisphaerota bacterium
GATGGGGGTGTCGATGCAAACGACACCTTCCGACGTAACCTGAGTAGCGTTCGCAACAAGATCAAACGGGCCGGTTGTCCCGATGTGGCCAGGCGGCTCCTTCCCGATGCCAAGGCGCGCAACTACCTCTACCGCAACATTCAATTCAAACCGAGACGTCCGCAGACGTCCAAATAGTCGAATTGAAGAAATGAGATGACTACAACCGACTGCATGAAAAGCAATCTCTCCATCCTGATCGGCAACGCCTTCCCGCTCTCGCTCGTGCGGCGACCGGTGCGCATCGTCCCCGCGACGCTGGAGGAGCTGCATGCGGCGGCGAAAGGGAAGAGGGTCGTTTCCTTCTGGGGCCACGCCAATACGCTGGCGCAGGCCGAGCGCTTCTGCGGACTGCCGCTCGCGCCCGGCAACGATCGTCCGGCCATCCAGTTGCAAGAGAGTGGACTGCCGTCATTGGTTGGGCAGACCTTTTGCGAATGCTGGATCCTCTCGCCGGACTACATCCAGAACCTCCGCCCCGCCGTCGGCGAAGAGGTTCCTGCAGAACACATCGGCGGCTGGACTGTTTTGAAGATAACCTGGGAGTAGAAATGGAAAAATCATTGATGAAAGTGCAAATCGGACCGGTGCAGGAGTTTATCGCCCAGGCCCGATCCACCCGCGACATGTGGGCGGGCAGTTATCTGCTCAGTTGGCTGACCGCTGCCGCGATGAAGGTGTTCAAGGATGCAGGTTGCGAATTTGTTTTCCCGGTCCTCGACGACCAGCCGCTCTATAAAATGTTTAACGGCGATCCGACCGATGCCGGACTGATTCCAACTCTGCCGAACGTGTTTATGCTTCTCGTTCCGCAAGGCAAAGAGAAGGAGATGGCTGATCAGGCAAGATTCGCGCTGAAAGACGAGCTGAAAAAGATCGGCGATGCCTGTTGGGAAGGAATGCTCAAACTTGGCGCTTCCGAAGATTGGAAGAACCGCTGGGATACGCAGCTTGTGGCCTTCCCGATTATTAACTGGCACGCAGTTGAGGAAACCGGCAATTGGAAGGCCGATGTCGAACAGCTTGGCAAGGAAATGGCCGCCCGCCGAATGACCCGTGATTTTGAGCAGTGGGGCGGCGAGGCCGGGGCTTCGAAGGATGTACTCTCCGGTAAGGAAGAGATCATTGGAGGTGAAAAATTCTGGGGGAACGATTCTTGGAAAGGGGCTGGGCCGCTGGGAGCCATGAACTGCGTTAAGCGGCTGTTCCCGGAGGCATATCTGGAGGGTAAATTTTCATCTAAGAAATCATTCTGGTCCGAGATGAGCATGTACAACACCCGTGATATTGCTGCCGGGAATCGAGAAGGCATCAAGGGGAAGGACAAAAACGATGAAGATAAGCCTGTTAATCCCTACATGGCCGTGATTGCCATGGATGGCGACCGGATGGGTAAGGCTCTGAAACAGCTGAAGGATCAATCGGCTCATACGGAGTTCAGCCAGACGCTGGCGCAATTTGCAAAAACCAATGTAATGCGTGTTTTGACGCAGTTTAAATTTCAGCAATCCGCGCAGCTTGTTTATGCGGGGGGGGATGATGTGCTTGTTATGTGCCCTGCGGATCAGGCGCTGGCACTGGCGAAAGCTCTGCGCGATGAATTCATCGATACCATGAAGGCTTATATTGATCCGGAGGCCGAAGAAAAAATGGATGCCAGCTGCGGCATTGCGGTCGGCCATTACAAGTTTCCGCTTCAGCGCATTGTAGAGGAAGCGCGCAAAGCGGAAAGCCGCGCGAAGAATGATCGGGGACGCGGGGCGTTTGCGATGAGTCTGTTCAAGCGCTCCGGGGAGATCATTCACTGGGGCGGCAAGTGGGAATCGCCTGCGCTGGAACTTTATCGGCTGTACACAAAAATGGCGGAACCGGATACAGCATCTTCCCGTTTTCCGTATGCATTGGCAGAGCTTCTTGCTCCGTATCGTCTTTCCCGCGAAAGCGATGCGGCGGTCTCCATGGATCAACTTCGGGAGATCGTTAAAAAAGAGTATGCGCATGTCCGCAGTCGCCAGACCTTGGTCGGTTCCGAAGAAGAACAGAAAAAAATGGATGAACTGGCTGCGAGCTATTTGGCAACGGTGTTCAGCGAAAAAGGTGAAAAATCAGGTGGTATCCCGACCGATTTTTCAAACCTGTTCCTCGCCTCTGCCTTTATGAACCGTCAACGGGGAGAAAACTAAGATGTGTAAATGGACTGAAATCAAAATTGAACCGCGTGACGTGCTTTTCTTCCGGGGCGCCAAGCCGATCAGTGGATCCGCCATCGGGGAAGGGGCCAACTGGCCGATGCCTTCCGTTTTTCACCATGCGCTGCTTTCCGCATTTCATGCCAGGTGGCCGGAAGCAAAAACCAGGCATCAACACACTGATGGTGACAAAAATAAAAAAAGTTCCTTCCTGTACGGTGATCTGAAAACCGTCGGTGTGTTTCCGGTCATTGGAAAAGATTATGTGCCGGAAGATGAAACCAATTCTCCTGCAGAAGGGATGTACTTTCCCATGCCTGCCGATGTGCAGTGCAGGGATAACGACGGGAGGGAACTGGAAATTCTGAGGCCGGGAGCGCTCAAAAAAGAGCATTGCGACCTGCCCGCTCCGCTAACGATGGGACTGTTTAAAGAAGGGGATGCCTCCAAGGCAAAGCCAAATCCATGGATCTCCTGCAGGAATTTGCAGCAATATCTGGGCGGGAAGATAGAGCCGGAACAGAAGACCGCACTCTACGACATAGAATCTCGTCCCGGTATCGGCATTGATCCGCAAACCGGCACCGCCGACACGGGCACGGATGACGAAGGTGGCAAATTTTATATCGCGGAATATATGCGCCTGCGTGATGGCGTCGCGCTGAAAGGATTTGCCACCGCTGAAGCGCTGGAGCCTTATTTTGCCGACTCGAAGAAAATCGGATTTGTTTTCGGCGGGCAGCGCGGTGTGGCGCTTCTTGATGGGGTTCGCGATGACGCGGTTCTTCCGGCCGGGATTGAGATTTCCGGTACCCGAATCAAATGGGTCACGCTCACGCCCTCCATCTTTACCGGCGGCTGGCTTCCGAGCTGGGTTGATAAGGAGAGCGGAGCCATTAAAGGTGTGGAGACCCTTAAGCCGCCGCGTGAGCCGCGCGAAAGCCGAAAGGATTGGCGGGCGCGGTTCGAAACAACGCCAATTCCTGGCAAACTGGTAGCGGCCTGCATTCCCAAACCGGTTCCGTATTCAGGATGGAAAGCGCATGCCACGGATAAAGAAGGCGCAAAGCCGACACGCCTCTGTGTCCCCGCCGGGGCGGTCTATTATTTCGAAACAAAATCAGAAGAAGAGACGCAGCGGCTGGTGCAGTTTTTAAATGGAAAGCGCAAAAGCGATATGGCCGCCGAAAAAGGCTTCGGTTTCGGCCTGTGTGGAGTTTGGGAAGAATTTAATAAAGAAGGAGAAAACCAATGAATAAGATGATCATGACCCTGTTTGCCAGAACCCCCGTACACGTCGGCGCCGGAAACTCCGTCGGCGC
>JAAYDL010000223.1 GCA_012729265.1 Lentisphaerota bacterium
TGGGAGAATAACAATGAGCGGGAAAAGCTTAGAGTTACGAAAATTTGTGGCACCGGAATTTATTTACGGAACAGGAGCTCTGTCCTTAACAGGACGCTACGCACAAAACCTTGGAGCCCGCAAAGCACTGGTCGTGACCGACCCCGGCGTCATTGAAAACGGCTGGGCAGACAAGGTCTGCGAATCGCTGAGGAAAGAAGGGATCAGCACAACGGTATTCTCAGACGTTACGCCCAACCCGAAAGACTACGAAGTGGAGGCTGGATGCAACGTATACGATAAAAACCGATGCGACATCATCGTCGCCATTGGAGGTGGAAGCCCGATAGATTGTGCGAAAGGGATCGGCATTGCCCATGCCAATAACTGTAGCGTACTTGATTTCGAAGGCGTTGATGAAGTTCCCCTACCGGGGCCGCCGCTCATTTGCATCCCCACCACTGCCGGAAGCTCGGCAGATGTCTCTCAATTCGCCATCATCACCGACTCAGCCCGACAATTAAAAATTGCAATTGTCAGCAAAATGGTGGTTCCTGATGTTGCACTGATCGACCCGGAAACTACGTCCACTATGCCGGCAGAGCTGACCGCTGCGACGGGAATGGATGCATTGGTGCATGCCATTGAAGCCTATGTATCCAACGCGAGTTCTCCAATCACCGATCTGAATGCACTTCAATCGATTCGACTAATATCAAACAATCTGCTCGCAGCGATTAAGGATCCCGAAAACCTGCTTTATCGAGACCAGATGATGACGGCCAGCCTGTTAGCCGGACTTGCATTCTCCAACGCCAGCCTTGGATTGGTTCACGCCATGGCGCATGCCTTGGGAGGATTACTAGGGGCCCCGCACGGATTGTGCAATGCCCTTCTCCTCGAAAGCGTCATCGAATTTAACTACCCCACTGCGGTTAAACGCTATAATCAGATTGCTAAAACCATGGGAATGAAACTAACCGGAATCCATAGCGAAGAACACTGTTCAACATTAATTGAAGGCATTGCCCTGCTGAGACGGGAAGCCGGCATTGAACAGGGAATTTCCAAACTGGGCGTCTTAAGAGAAACCATTCCGCAACTGGCTAAAAATGCATTTAATGACGCCTGTTCTGTCACCAACCCCCGTCCTGTCGGGATGAAAGAAATTGAAGCGATTTATGAACGAGCCCTTTGAACGCGATCCGGAAAAGGAATCCATGAGAACCCGAATCATTGGACTCGGGAAAAATTCCATCCGTAAAAACTATTATCCTCAACTCCAGCAACGACTGGAAGAGGTTGAACAAGCCCGCAATGAATTGATCAAAAGCGAGGCACGATATCGACATCTGGTGGAAAATATTAACGATGTAATTCTAAGCTTCGACAACACAGGAAAGATTACGTACATCAGCCCTGCTATTCATTCGCTGGGGAATTGGAATCCGGAAGATCTTCAAGGCCAAAATCTTAGACAATTCATTCACCCGGATGACCAGAAAAGCATCTGCATCTATATCGACAATGCAAACCACGAAACCTTTACCGCAGAAATTCGATTTCTTGGGGCCGACGAAAACTATCTGGACGTACGAATCTCCTGCCATAGAAGAAATAATAACAGCGAAACAACGGGGATCCTGAGCGACTTAACCGACATCAAAAGAACA
>JAAYDL010000224.1 GCA_012729265.1 Lentisphaerota bacterium
ACCGCAGTATCAAGGCGATCATTTTTGCGATCATCGGGATTGTTATTTATATTTCCATCCGCTTTGAGTTTGGGCTTGCCATCGGTGCAATTGTGGCGCTGGCGCATGACGTACTCATTACCGTCGGCCTTTTCTGTCTCTTCGGTCGCGAGCTGAGTATGCCGATTATTGCAGCACTGCTGACGATTGTCGGTTATTCGGTGAACGACACAATTGTGATTTTTGACCGTATGCGGGAGGATCTGAAGATGGAGAAGGGCAAATCCTACAAGGAAGTCGCCAATCTCGCGATTAATCAGACGCTCAGTCGTACGTTGATAACCTCGTTCACGACGCTCTTACCGTTGGTGATGTTGTTGATTATGGGCGGTGGTGCCGTGAACGACTTTGCACTCGCACTGTTCATCGGCATTTTGGTCGGTACCTATTCGTCCATCTTTATCGCTACCCCGGTGGCACTGATGCTGAACGGGAAAATAAGAAAAAAAGAGAAGGTGGTAACGGAGTAGACGTTCTCTGACGCAATCGGTATCTTTCGAAGCGCCCTGTACAGAACGGGGCGCTTTTTTTACATGGATAGAGTAATGAGTCAAAAAGAACCAAGAATGTCCGGTCCGATGATGGGCTGGTTGCTGCGCCGGGTGTTGGATCCTTCGGCTTTGCCGGAGAGTCATCTGAACCGGACACGGCTGGGGATGCTTGCTGGCTGGACAGGCGTTACGCTGAGTCTGCTGCTTTCGCTGACCAAGGGTTGGCTTGGGTGGGTTTCCGGCAGCGTTTCGATGCTGGCTGATGCCACAAATAATCTGGCGGACGTGGGCAGCAGTCTGGTGATTGCACTCGGCTTCCAATGGTCGCGCAAGCCGCAGGATGAAAAGCATCCTTTCGGGCACGGACGAATTGAGGCGGTGGCTACGCTGGTGCTCTCGATTGCGCTGATCCTGGTGGGTGCCGAGGTGGCCCGATCCGGTATTGTGCGTTTGATACGGCCACAGCCGATTGATGCGCCGGGCTGGTTGTTGGTGACAGCTGTCGTTACCGTTGGAGTGAAAACCTGGATGGCGCTTTTTGCCCGTGCATTGGCGAAGATGACCAAGTCGCAGACGCTGGAGGCGGATGCGTGGAATCATACCTTTGATATTGTCTGCACCCTGATGGTGGTTTTGGCGCTGTTCTGTTCACGCCTTGGCTGGGGCGCACTCGACGGGTGGATGGCGGTGGGGGTGGCTCTCTTTATTCTCTACACCGGCGCGGGATATGCCCGAGAGGCGATCGATCAACTGCTCGGTGAAAAGCCCGATCCCAACTGCGTTCGCGAGGTGTATAAAGCGGTCGTTGAGATGGATCCAGTTTTTGGCGTACATGATATTATGATTCATCAATATGGCGATGTGCGCATGGTTTCGTTCCACATCGAGGTCGATGCCAAGCTGAGTTTAATGGATGCACACACGATTTCTGAAGCGGCGGAGGCGGCGGTTGAGTCTGCGCTGGGCTGGCGTGCGGTGGCGCATCTAGATCCGGTAGATCGTTCCCATCCGCTGTTTGATAAACTTTCTGCGCTGTTGATGACGTTTGTTGCGGACGATCCCCGACTGGTCGATATGCACGATCTGCGTGCCGAGGGCGCGGAGATGCCCTATGCGGTATCGTTCGATCTGGTGGCCGATATGGAGGTTGCCCGTTCTGATTATGATGAAATCCAGAACGCCTGTCTGTCGATGCTGCGGCGTGTGCTGGGGCCGCAGATCGGCCGAATGGAAATCGGGGTGGAAGCGTCGGTAGAGAGCGCTCCGATGGCACGGCGGGTTTTTGAGCGGTCTTAATTCGGTCGGTTGTATTTTGTTGGAAAACAAGATGTCCTACAGGTTAAACTTATGCTTCAATTCGGCGCTATTTTGTTTAGGAGATGGTGTTTTTTGATTGGAGGTTGTCATGGGTGGTTTTCCTGGAAATACGGCCTGGATTGCGGAACTTATTCCGGATCTGGATTCAAAAATGGAACAATTTGTTGTCGATTCCAATGAGGTAGACGACGAACTGGTCGAGATTTTTATTGAAGAGCTGACGCGATTGGCTGGCGAACTTTGCGAAGGACTGGCAAATAATGATGCGCAGATGATTCGTGGATCCGCCCATTCGATCAAGGGTATGGGCGGAACGATTGGATTGCCGGGAATTTCGGTGGTGGGATTGACCATTGAAAATATGGCGAAAGAGGAACGATTGGGCGATGCAAAGCCGTTAGTCGCCTCGCTATCAGATTGGCTGGATTCGGTTAGATAGCCGCCAACTGATTTTTTTACTCTATTCGACCGGATTACGGAATCTGTTCTGCGTTGGTTGGGAACGTTTGTGCGTTACCCATCTAAGACAATTAGACTGAGTTGCCTGAAAATGCGTCCTCTGCAAAAAAAGTGGGAAATCCGAACGGCGAATTTGGAAAAGGTTCGCGATCTGGTTGCGGCAATGGGAATTCCCGCTCCACTTGCCCACGTGCTGGTAACACGCGGATTCAATACGGCGGAAGATGCGGCTCAATTTCTGCGACCGCGTCTGGCGGAGTTGGACGATCCTTTTTTACTGCCCGATATGGAGCGGGCCGTGCAGCGTATTTGGCGAGCCGTCGATGCGCAGGAACGCATCACTGTTTTCGGCGACTACGATGTGGACGGCGTTACGGCGGCGGCGCTGATGATCCGTGTTCTTAGAGCACTCGGTGCGCGGGTTGAGGGATTTGTTCCGGATCGTCTGGAAGAAGGGTATGGGCTCTCTCTCGATGCGGTTGAACGGTGTCTTGCAGGGAGGGAAACGCAACTGCTTGTTACGGTGGATTGCGGAACGAACTCGGTGGAGAGTGTTGCTTATGCTCAGTCGCGGAACGTGGATGTGGTGGTCACGGACCACCATGAACCGGAAGAGCTGACCGCCGATGCGTATGCCCTGATTAATCCCAAGCTCGGAACTTCCGGGGGTCCTCTGGCGGGTGTCGGGGTTGCATTTAAATTGGCACACGCACTGGTTTTGAGCGGAAGTGAACGTCCGGGGATGGACCATGCCCGCTCGGTGCTGCGTTCTCTGCTCGACTTGGTTGCACTTGGAACGGTTGCCGATATTGTTCCGCTGGTGGGCGAAAATCGTACGTTCGTCCGCTATGGCCTTGTTCAAATGGAGTCAACGGAATGGGTCGGCATGAAGGCGCTCAAAGAGGTGGCGGGGCTCAAAGGCGAACTCAACACGGGTCATCTGGGGTTTCAGCTTGGACCGCGGATTAATGCTTCCGGTCGCATTGGCGAACCTGAGCAGGCCGTGCGGCTGCTGACCACCGATGATCTTGCGGAAGCAGGAGCGATAGCAAAATTGCTCGATCGCGATAATCAGGAGCGTCGAGCGATTGAGCGGAAGATGGCCGATGAAGCCTTCGAGGAAATTGACCGCTGGTTTAATCCGGAAGAAAACTATGGATTGGTCGTTGCGCGCGAGGGCTGGCATCCGGGCGTCGTCGGCATTGTGGCCTCGCGGGTGGCACGGCACTACAACCGTCCGGCGGTTATTGTGAGTATTGATCCCGACGGCAGTGCACGCGGGTCGTGCCGCAGCATCGAGGCGTTTGACCTGTTGGAGGGCCTTCAGGCCTGTTCTGAATAT